>CAYTVF010000196.1:0-7682 GCA_964441345.1 uncultured Desulfopila sp.
TGGATACAAAATTAACGGAATAATTGGTATCAATTCATGTGCGAAGCACTATAGTTGAACAATTGATTCAAGCAGTCGCCGGGCATTTTTGGGACTTCGCAGAAGGTAGGCAGTCTCTTCGAGTGCTTCGTAGTCATCAAGCGACATCATTATGACCGGTCTGGCTGCTTTTCGGGTGATAATGACCGGGGCATGGTCATCGCAAACTTTTTCCATTGTCTGCGCGAGGTTGCTTCGAGCCGAGGTGTATGTAATAGTATTCATGGCGTTCCTCCTGAGTGGACATGTACGGTTAAATGTACAATAGGTCGAAATGGATCACAAGTCAAATAAGGGAAAAACCAGTGTTCATCGAAATTCTCAAACGTACTCCTCCGTGGGTTTTTGTTCTCTTCTTTGCCCTCCTGATCATGGGTTATCTGCAAAGCAAAGACAGAATAATCAGTCGGGGTAAAGTCGCAATACTTCCTGTTGCCATGATCTGTCTGTCGTTTTACGGTGTACTTTCAGCTTTTGGTATGGGGCGGCCGGTAGGTTTGGTATCCTGGGCGGCAGGCATATTCCTTGCCGGTTTCCTTGGCAGAAAATTTGCGTCGCCGGCAGGTGTTGTTTATTCCACAACAAAACGATCTTATTCGGTTCCCGGAAGTTGGTTCCCGTTGTTTTTAATGATGGCCATTTTTTTTATAAAATATGCGGTGGGTGTAATTTTAGCGCGCAAATTGCCAATTGCAAACGAGCAGATATTCATAGTTCCAGTCAGTCTTTGTTATGGCCTTATAAGCGGGCTGTTTCTTGTTCGCGCCTTTGGCATATGGCGTTGTCCGGAATGTAATAATATTGAAGCCTATCGATGAATGGAATCCTGCAATAATTTTCCCTCCTCCCAGTGCCATTGACAAGCGGGCACAAAAACTGCATTGATGTTATATGAGGAGCGAGTTCGCTGTCTGAGTGGAGTGGTGCCGCCGGACGATTCTTCTGCGCAACCGTTCGCTCGTGTACTCACGAATAATGAGGAGATTGCCTGAAATGGATATAACCAAATTTGCCATCCCCGAGATTATCTTTGGCCGGGGAAGCCTTAATTATGCCGGTCAATGTGCCTTGCGGCTCGGCGCCAAAAAGGTTTTTCTGGTCAGCGATGCCGGGATCGAGGCAGCCGGCTGGGTGGAGCGGCTGATGGATATACTCAAGAGGGAGGGGATCGAATGGGTCTATTTTTCGGGAGTGAACTCCAATCCCCGCGACTTTCAGGTGGAGCAGGGTGCCGAGGTTTATCTTGCCAACGGGGCCGATGTGATTATCGCCATTGGCGGCGGCAGTTCGATGGATACCGCCAAAGGGGTGGCGATTATTGCCAGCAATGGCGGCAGGATCAGGGACTATGAGGGGGCAAACCGGGTCAGTAGGCCATTGCCGCCGATGGTGCTGATCACGACCACCGCCGGCAGCGGCTCGGACATCTCCCAGTTCTGCATCATCACCGATGTCGAGCGGGCGGTGAAGATGTCGATCATCACCCGGACCCTGGTGCCCAATATTTCCATTGTCGATCCCCTTATTCTCCAGACCAAGAGCGAGACCCTGATCATCCAGTCGGCTGTCGATGCCCTGGCCCATGCCATCGAGGCCTACACCTCGACCATCGCTTCGCCGTTTACCGGAATGCATTCGCTGAAGGCAATCGACCTCATCCTCCGCTACCTGCCCAAGGCGGTGGAAACCAGGTCGATGGAGTACCTGGAAAAACTGAGCATCGCGTCGATCTCCGCCTCCATGGCCTTCAGCAATGCCAGTCTCGGCGCCGAACATGCCCTGGCCCATTCCCTGGGCGGCCATTTCGATATGCGGCACGGAGTCATCCATCCGATTCTCTTGACTGCGGTCATGCGCTTTAATCTCGATCACGCCGAGACGAAACTGGCCGATATCGGCCGGGTGGTGCTTGACCTGCATCTCGGAACGGCCCGTGAGACGGCGCTGGCCGGCATCGCCAGGCTGGAGGAGTTTTTCGCCTCGTTCAATGTTTCTTTGAAGTTGAGGCAGGAGATCGGCGAGGCGGATAAACAGTATCTTGAACCGATCTGCAAAATGGCGGTCAACGACGCCTGCAACCTGACCAACCCCCGGCCCGCCTCCTGGCAGGAATTTCTGCAGATCTGCGGAGAGGTATGGTGATGAGCACCAAGACAACCCTGGAGGATCTGGTCGGCATCGAGCACTGCAAGCTCGGGTTTTATCAGGAACTGCAGCAGAAAGTCGAGCAGCTGAAGACCTCCAACCAGGAGCTCGAAAAAAAACGCAAGGAGATCCAGGCGGTCCTCGACGGCATTACCGACCTGATGCTGGTTTTGTCCGAAGATCTGCGGATTCAGCAGGTTAACCATGTGTTTACCGAGTGGTTTCCAGGCATCGATCCCATCGGCCGCACCTGTCACGAGGTGTTCCGCGGCGCCGGTAACAAGTGCGACGACTGCCCGGCCCACCGTTCCCTCGATCTCGGCGAAATCGTCAAGGATCTCTGCATTTATAAGGTGAACAACAAGTTCAGGCACTTTGAGATCATTGCCTCGCCGCTGAAAATGTCGCCGACCGGCGAGCGCAGCGTGCTGGTGTTCAAACGCGATGTTACCCTGGAGAAAGAATTCCAGGCCCAGTTCTACCAGGCGGAGAAGATGGCGACGATCGGCGCCCTGGCGGCGGGGGTGGCCCATGAGATCAATAATCCGCTGACGGCAATCAGCGGCTTTGCCGAGGGACTGCGGCGCCGGCTCGGTCGGGTTCAGGGTCATGTTGAACTGGAGATTTATGAAGATTTCCGGGAATATACCGATACCATCATCAAGGAATGTCTGCGTTGCCGCGATATCGTCCAGACCCTCCTCACCTTCAGCCGGCCGGTGGTTTCCTCGCTCTGGCCGGTGGACATGAATCGGTGCGTGGGCGACACCCTGTTTCTGCTCAAACATCATTTCAAGGAACGGCTCGGGATAACGGTAAAAACCGATCTGCCGAAGGATCTGCCGAAAATCATGGGGGATGAGTCGCAGCTGAAGCAGGTGATCATCAACCTGGTCACCAACGCCTTCGATGCCACCGGCGAGGGCGGTCACATCGATATTATTACCCGGAACCGCGCCGGCGGCGGGGTCGAGCTGATCGTCGAGGATTCCGGCTGCGGCATCCCGGCCGAGCTGCAGGACAAGCTCTTTGAGCCGTTTTTCACCACCAAACCGGTGGGCAAGGGGATTGGTATCGGTCTGTCGACCTGTTATGCCATCGTCAAGCACCATCGGGGCGAGATCACCGTCACCAGCGAGGAGGGGAGGGGCGCCTCGTTCAAGGTTTCGCTGCCGGGAATGGAGGTCTAGCTCGCATATGCAGGCAATGGAAAGCGAAAAATACAGCATCCTGGTCATCGATGACGAGGAGCCGATCAGAAGGCTCCTGCAGAAGGAGTTGGGAAGCGACAGGCGGAATGTGATGACCGCACCCGATGCGGCAGCCGCCATGACCATGGTGCGCAACCACTGGTTCGATGTCGTCATCATGGATCTGCGGCTGCCGGATGTGCACGATCTGGACCTGCTGATCGCGATCAAGGATTCGGTGCCCCATATCGAAGTGGTGATGATTACCGGCCACGGCGATATCGACAGCGCGGTCAAAGCCATGAAGCTCGGCGCCTGCGATTTCATCCGCAAACCGTTCAACCTGGAACAGTTGGATCTGGTGGTGGAGAAGGCCCATCAGCGGGTGCTGCTGTCGCGGGAAAACAGGATCCTTCGGCATAACAGCGGTCTTGAGCAGGAGCAGGTGCAGTTCATCGGCAACTCCAAGGCGGTGGGGGAAATCAAGTTTCTCATCAACAAGGTGGGTCCTGCCAGGATTCCGGTGCTGATCACCGGCGATTCGGGGGTCGGCAAGGATGTGGTCGCCCGGCTGATCCACCAGCGTTCGACCTGTGCGGCCAACCCGATGATCATCAAAAACTGTGCATCGCTGCAGAAAGAGCTGTCCCGCAGCGAACTGTTCGGCCATATGCGAGGTTCGTTTACCGGCGCCAATGAATCACGCGAGGGGCTGATGTCCTTCGCCCACGACAGCACCTTGTTTCTCGATGAAATCGGCGAGCTGCCGCTGGAGGTCCAGGCCTCGCTGCTCCGGGTCCTGGAGACCCAGACCTTCCGGCGGGTCGGCGAAAAGGAGGAGCGCAAGGTCAATATCCGGTTCCTCTTTGCCACCAACCGCAATCTGGCCGAAGAGGTCGAACAGGGGCGTTTCAACGAGGCCTTTTTTCATCGGATCAATGCCTTCACCATCAGGATTCCGGCCCTGCGCGAACGGAAGGAAGATCTGCCCCTGCTGGTCAATTATTTTCTCACCCGGCTCAGCCCCGACCACACTTCCTACCGGATCGTCGATCGGGCCATGGACTGCATCTTGCGCTACGGTTGGCCGGGAAATGTCCGGGAATTGCGCAATGTTATCGAGCGGTCGATCATTCTCGCCGAGAACAATATCATCACCGAGCGCTGTCTGCCCGCCGAGCTGGTCTCCGCCTCGGAGGAGGGCCAGGCGGCACTGACCCTCGAATCGGTGGAGAAAAACCATATCCTGAAAATTTTGAATTTCTTCGACGGCAACCGCCTGAAAACCGCGGAAACTCTCGGCGTAAGCCGCAAAACCCTCTACCGGAAACTGGCCCAGTATGCCCTTGAGTGAAATCCTGCCGCCTGCCCTGTCCGGACGCTGTGACATTTTGACCCACTTCCCCATTCCTCCTGTTTCATTCTGACCCACCTTGGCGGAACCTGTCGGTATCTGTCAGTTTTTGGGTGTTTATTCCCGAAAGGAATGGGCTTTTGCTGAGAATATTTCTCGGTACGAGACATTCTGTCGTATCAATTCCTTATCAAAAAGTCATAATATCCTGATTATATTACAAAATACAATTGGCACGCCAATTGCTATGCCAAATGTGCGCAACCTTTGGATCCAGGTAGGGCAACAAACAGATCGAAAACCCACAACCCAAAAAAGGAAGGTGTCATTATGGCTATTCGTGAAGAAGTGTACGGTTATTTCATCCCCAGCGTCACCCTGATCGGTATCGGTGCTGCAAAACAGATTCCGGCTAAAATCAAAGCTCTCGGCGGCACCAAACCGCTGATCGTCACCGACAAGGGTATCACCGGTGCCGGTATCACCAAACAGATCACCGATCTTCTCGATCAAGCGGAGATGAAATACGTCGTGTACGACGAAACCATTCCCAATCCGACCGATACCAATGTCCATGACGGCGTGCAGGTATACAAGAAGAACAAGTGCGACAGCCTGATCACCCTCGGCGGCGGCTCTTCCCATGACTGCGGCAAGGGAATCGGCCTGGTTATCGCCAATGGCGGCAAAATTCATGATTTCGAAGGCGTGGATAAATCCTCCAAACCGATGCCTCCCTATGTCGCCGTCAATACCACCGCCGGCACCGCTTCGGAAATGACCAGATTCTGCATAATCACCGACACCAGCAGAAAAGTGAAGATGGCCATCGTCGACTGGCGGGTTACCCCCGGCATAGCCCTTGACGATCCGCTCCTCATGATGGGCATGCCGCCGGCACTCACCGCAGCCACCGGCATGGACGCGCTGACCCATGCGGTCGAGGCCTATGTATCGACCATCGCCACGCCGATGACCGATTCGGCCGCCGAAAAAGCCATTGAACTGATTGCCGTCCATCTCCGTCCGGCAGTCGCCAACGGCAACGATATCGTCGCCCGCGAAGGTATGTGCTATGCCCAGTACCTCGCCGGAATGGCCTTCAATAATGCCAGCCTCGGTCATGTTCATGCCATGGCCCATCAGCTCGGCGGCTTCTACGATCTGCCCCACGGCGAATGCAACGCCATTCTGCTGCCCCATGTGAGCCGGTTCAACCTGATTGCGAAGATGGAGCGTTTTGTCAAAATCGCCAAGTTGATGGGCGAGAATGTCGATGGACTTTCGCCCCGCGATGCCGCTGAACTGGCCCTCAAGGCGATTCAGAAACTGTCCACCGATATCGGCATTCCCGCCGGCCTGATCGAACTCGGCAAGCGGTATGGCAAGAACGTCAAGGCTGAGGATATCGACATCATGACCGGCAACGCCCAGAAGGACGCCTGCGGCATGACCAATCCGCGCCGCCCGAAAGACGCCGATGTCATGGCGATTTACAAGGCAGCACTCTAATCAGGGTACCATCATTTTATCGGGGCACTGCTGCAGTGCTCCGATAATTGTTATTAGAGACGTTTAACAACAGGGATAAATGAGGAATAGAACAATGGCCGACAAAATTTTTCGGGTAAATATGTCCGATTTGAGTACCACAGTCGAAGAGGTTCCCGCCGGATGGATGGGGCTTGGCGGCCGCGGATTGACGTCCACCGTGGTGGCCGCCGAGGTGGCCCCAGCCTGTCATCCGCTCGGTGCCGGCAATAAACTGGTAATTGCGCCGGGCCTGCTCTCCGGCACCCTGGCCGCCAATTCCGGCCGTCTGTCCTGCGGCGCCAAGAGTCCGCTCACCGGGACGATCAAGGAGGCAAATGCCGGCGGAACCTCCGCCCAGATGCTCGCCAAGCTTGGGGTTAAGGCCTTGATTATCGAAGGAAAACCGCAGGGCGGCAAATGGTACGGGTTGCAGGTCGCCGCAAGCGGCGTGACGATCAGCGAGGAGACTGAACTGATCGGCAAGGGCAATTATGAGGTAATTCAGAAGCTTAACACCCGTCTTGGCGAGAAGTGCGGGGTAATCACCATTGGCCCGGCGGGCGAGATGAAGATGACCGCCGCCAATCTCTCGGTCAAGGATCCGGGCTCAAGAATCCGTTCCTGCGGGCGCGGCGGACTGGGGGCGGTGATGGGCGCCAAACGGATCAAATTTATCGCCGTCGAAGCCACCGATGCGAAGGTGGATATTGCCAAACCGGAGGAATTCCTCACCGCCAGCCGGGCCTTTGCCAAGGCGCTGATCGACAACCCGATCAGCCAGGCGCTCGGCCAGTACGGCACCAACGTGCTGGTCAATATCATCAACGAGGCCGGCGGCCTGCCGACCCGCAACTTTACCTCCGGCCAGTTTGCCGGCCACGAAAAAATTTCCGGCGAGACCATGCACGATACCATCGTCGAGCGTGGCGGCAAGCCGAAACATAACTGCCATCCGGGCTGCGTCATCAACTGCTCGCAGATTTATCATAATAAAGACAAGAAGTACCTGACCTCGGGCTTTGAGTACGAGTCGATCTGGGCCATGGGCGCCGACTGCTGCGTCGACAACCTCGATTATATCGCCGAGGCCGATCATCTCATGGACGACCTAGGGCTTGACACCATCGAGACCTCGGTGGCCTTCGGGGTGGCCATGGAGGCCGGAGTGCTTGAATTCGGCGACGGTGCGGGAATTTGCCGGATGCTGAGGGAGGAGATCGGCAAAGGCACCGGCATCGGCCGGATCATCGGCGGCGGAGCCGCCAGCGTCGGCCGGGCCTTCGGGGTAACCAGGGTGCCGGTGGTCAAGAATCAGGCCATTCCCGCCTATGATCCCCGGGCGATCAAGGGGATCGGCATAACCTACGCCACCTCCACCCAGGGGGCGGACCATACCATGGGCTATACCATCGCCACCAATA
>CAYTVF010000197.1:0-1238 GCA_964441345.1 uncultured Desulfopila sp.
TATCCTATGCGGAAATTTATTTTACAGATACTATGTGGCCGGATTTCCGCAAAGAAATATTTTTGCAGGCTCTCACGGATTACCAGGTGCGGGAGAGACGATTTGGTCGCACCGGAGATCAACTGCATTCAGAATAGATGATGAAACGTGTTGTCCCCGGGCTTTTGATTGCTGGTTTTTGGCTCCTGCTCTTGTTGAAAGGATCCCCGCTGCTCTTTTGCGTCGTCGCGGTATTGATCGTTTTGGTAGCCGCCGATGAATACTTACGGATGGCCGATGCACGGGCCACCCCCTCTTTTGAGCGATGGATTCTCAATATCTGCCTGGCGGCGCCGGTAGCGTTCACCTGTTTATCGCCGCGGGTGACTGTCCTGCCTCCTGCCATGCTTTTTTCGTTCCTCGCTCTGACATGTTATTTTCTCTACCGTTACCGAAATATTTCCGATAGCTATGCCTTCTTCTGCCGCCTGGTTTTCGGCATATTTTACATCGGATTTCTCGGTGCCCATCTGGTCCTGCTGCGATTCATCCCGGAGGGAAGCAGCTGGCTGATCATCGGTACCGCTATTACCGCATGTTCGGACACGGGGGCATATATTGTCGGGAAGTCCATGGGCAAGCACAAATTGTGTCCCAACATCAGTCCCAATAAGACCGTCGAGGGCGCCATCGGCGGGATTTTAGCCGGACTTGCGGCAGCCGTCGGCTTCGCTATGCTGTTAAGCCCACAGTTTAATTGGACATTCCTTGTCGTTGCCGCTCTTTTCCTGTCGGTCATCGGCATACTTGGCGATCTCACCGAGTCGATTGTCAAGCGGGGCACGGGAACCAAGGATTCCGGTACGCTTCTGGCAGGTCATGGCGGTATCCTGGATCGTGTCGATTCACTCCTTTTCGTCGGACCGGTTCTCTATTATCTCCTCCTTTTGCCGGTCCTGCCATGAAGCGCATCGCTTTGCTCGGTTCCACCGGGTCCATTGGGGTGAACGTTCTGGATGTGGTGCGACAGTTCCCCGAGCGATACCGGATTGTCGCTCTGGCCGCCGGCACCAATGTCCACAGCCTGGCCCAACAGGTAAAGGAATTCAGGCCTGATCTTATTTCGGTACTGGACGAACAGCGCGCGCGCGAACTGGCGCTCCTGCTCCCCGGTGACTTTCGTCCGAAAATCGTCTTCGGCATGGAAGGCAACAAAGCGGCGGCATCGTTTGCAACCGCAGATATGACAATATCGGCGG
>CAYTVF010000197.1:1248-7677 GCA_964441345.1 uncultured Desulfopila sp.
CTTCGGCACGCCTTATCTCACGTTCTTCAGCTTGGCGGTGGTCGGGGCGGCGGGATTGCTGCCTACCCTTGCCGCCATCGATGCCGGCAAGGATATTGGTCTTGCCAACAAGGAAACCCTGGTTATGGCGGGTAAGATCGTCATGGCCGCCGTGCGGAACAAGGGGGTTCGCCTTTTGCCGGTCGATTCCGAGCATTCCGCCATCTTTCAAGCCCTTGAAGCCGGGCGGAGGCAGGATTTGCAAAAAATCATCCTGACCGCCTCCGGGGGACCTTTCCGTGGCATGAGCCGGGAACAACTTCAGCTGGTTACCAAGGAGCAGGCCCTCAAGCATCCGAACTGGAGCATGGGGCAGAAAATCTCTATCGATTCAGCAACCCTGATGAACAAAGGGCTTGAGGTGATCGAGGCTAAATGGCTTTTCGATGTTGCCGCCGAGGCCATTGAGGTTGTCGTTCATCCTCAATCCATTGTGCACTCCCTGGTGGAGTATCGGGATGGTTCTGTCCTGGCCCAATTAGGAATTCCCGACATGCGAATTCCGATTGCCTATGCCTTGTCGTATCCGGAGCGGCTTCCCCTGCAGCTTCAGCCGCTGCAGCTCTCGCAGTGTGCCAGTCTTGAATTTCTCGAACCCGACTACCATTGTTTCCCGGCCTTGCAATTGGCCTTTGAGGCGCTTCGCCGGGGTGGGGTAAGCCCAGCCGTTCTGAATGCAGCAAACGAAGTTGCCGTAGCCGCTTTTCTCGAGTCACGCATCGGTTTCCCACAAATAGCTGAGACAGTTGCCAGAACAATGGATATTATAGAGCAAGGAAGTGAGGAAAGCCTCGAAGATATCCTGCATGCCGATGCTGCTGCCCGAAGGGCTGCCGGCACGTTGATTCTGAAAGGCTTGCAGTAAGATTAATCCTAACTCCATGGTCGGAGAAGCACCTTCTCCACCTTTGTTTCCCGCTATGAATACCATTTTTTCTTTTGTTCTTGTTCTCGGCTTGCTCATATTTGTCCATGAATTCGGTCATTTCCTCTTTGCCAAACTTTTCGGCGTCCGGGTCCTTAAATTTTCGCTGGGATTCGGACCCAGGGTGGCGGGGAAGGTCGTCGGGGAAACCGAATACGTGATCTCCGCCTTTCCTCTTGGCGGCTTCGTCAAGATGTTTGGCGAAAACCCCGACGAACAGCAGATCGCCGATGCCGAGAAGAAGGTGTCTTTTGCCCATAAGCCGGTATGGCAACGCTTTTGTATCGTTCTGGCCGGGCCGCTTTTCAACCTGTTGTTTGCAGTGCTGCTGTTTTTTCTGGTGTTTACCTTCGTTGGCATTCCCACGCCGGTCGAGACCACCCGTATCGGCAAAGTAAATGAGAATTCTCCGGCGGCGCAGGCTGGGTTGCAGAAGGACGATGAGATCCTGCGGATCAATGGCAGGGAAACTCTTGTTTGGCAAGATGTGCTGGAGCAAGTCAAAGCCAGCGCGGGATCTCCCCTTTCAATAGTCGTCCGGCGCGGGGCGGAGACCGTCACGGTCGAGGTCGTCCCGGTGATCGACGCATTGAGAAACGAATTCGGTGAAGAAGTCGAAAAACGTTTCATGATCGGGATCATGAGAGCCGACGAAAGGACCTGGGAACCGAGCAGTTTGACGACAGCCCTGCAGAAGGCCTGTCTGCAGACCTGGATGTATATCACGCTCACGGTGATGGGTTTTATTAAAATCATTCAGCAGGTGATTCCCGCCTCGGAAATAGGTGGACCAATTCTCATCGCCCAGATCGCCGGCGAACAGATGAAAGCGGGTTGGTTGAACTTTATCTATTTCATGGCGTTGCTCAGCGTCAACCTGGGCATCCTCAATCTTCTGCCGATCCCGGTACTCGATGGCGGTCATCTGGTGTTCATCACGATTGAAGGGCTGCGGCGCAAACCCATGGATGAAAGAGCCCAGATAATTGCCCAACAGGTGGGGATCGGTCTGCTCGGAACACTCATGGTTTTTGTTTTTTACAACGATATAGTCAGGCTGTTTCATTGATGGATCGAAAGACCCCGCTTATTTTATCCCTCGATACCGCAACACCATGCAGTTCCGTGGCCCTCACCGCCGGAACCCGGCAGGAAGGAAGGGTGGTGGCGGCGTTCAGCCTGACCGGCAAGGTCACTCATTCCCGAAGGCTGCTTTCGATCATCGACCTGTTGCTGGGGGAGACCGCAACAACATGGCAGGCTATCGACGCCATCGCGGTATCCATCGGGCCGGGCAGTTTTACCGGTCTGCGTATCGGGCTGGCAACCGCCAAGGGCCTTGCGGCGGCCGCCGGCAAACCTCTGATCGGTATATCGACGCTGGACGCCCTGGCCAGTAAATGCATAACGGACAAGCTGGTGTGTGCGGTTCTCGATGCCAGGAAAAAGGAAGTCTACACTGCTTTTTATCGCTGCAACGATGCAGGTTTGATGGAAAGGGTCAGTGACATGGCCGTGCTGTATCCGGAAGATCTGGCAGCGCTCGTCACCGAGCCGGTTGTCATGGTGGGTGATGGGGCGCTGGTGTATAGCGATGTCCTCCGTTCCCTGCTCGGCGGGCAGCGAGCGATGGTTCCGGCGCAACTCCATGAGCCTTCCGCATCCTCACTCGGCCTGCTTGCCGGGGAGAAGCTGGCAAAAGGAGATGTCCTGGATCTGGCGGAAAGCGTTCCGGTATATATCAGAAGTTCGGATGCCGAACTCAACCTGTTGCAGAAAAAGATATCGACCACGTTGCCGGGAGAGGAAATAAGCATATGATTATCAGGCGCACAACACGACAGATCCATGTCGGCAGGGTTGCCATCGGCGGCGATAGTCCCATCTCGGTCCAGTCGATGACCAATACCGATACCAGCGATGTGGCGCAGACCGTCGCCCAGATACATCGGCTTGAGGCGGCAGGGTGTGAAATCGTTCGGGTGGCAGTACCGGATAATGAAGCAGCTGAGGCGATCCGGCAGATTCGGGAACAAATCGCTATTCCGCTGATCGGCGATATTCATTTCGATCACCGGCTGGCGATTGTGGCGATGGAGCACGGCGCCGACGGCATTCGGATCAATCCCGGCAATCTCGGAGGAGAGGAGAAGATTGCCCGGGTCGTAGCCGCGGCAAAGCTGCATCGGGTGCCGATTCGAGTCGGCGTCAACAGCGGATCGATTGAGAAGGATCTGCTGAAAACCTACGGCTATCCCACCGCCGACAATACCGATGCCTTGATCGAGAGCGCCATGCGCAATGTTCGGCTGCTGGAGAAGCAGGGTTTTCACGAGATCAAGATCTCGATCAAGTCGGCCGAGGTGCTGACCACCATCAACGGTTACCGGAAGCTGGCCGCGGTTACCGATTATCCCTTGCATCTCGGGGTGACTGAGGCGGGCGGGCTGATTGCCGGCACGGTCAAGTCGAGTGTTGCCTTGGGAATTCTGCTCAGCCAGGGCATCGGCGATACCTTTCGCATCTCCCTGACCCGGGATCCTGTGGAAGAGGTCAGAGTCGGGTTCGAACTCCTGCGGTCCCTGAAAATACGCGAGCGCGGGCCGGAACTCATCTCCTGCCCGACCTGCGGCCGTACCCGGATCGATCTGTTTGGTCTCGCCGAAGAGGTGGAACGGTACGTGCAAACCATGGAAAGCCCCCTGAAAGTTGCGGTCATGGGCTGTGTGGTCAACGGGCCGGGTGAAGCCAGGCAGGCCGATATCGGGGTGGCCGGCGGCAATGGGGTGGGAATCATCTTCAAGAAAGGCGAAATCTGGAAGAAGGTGAAAGAAGAAGAGCTCCTGGCAGTTTTCATGGCAGAGCTGAAAAAGATGGAAGAAGAGGGGCGGAAAGGGCGTAAATCTGCTAAAAAGTAGCCTGCATCCCCGGACAACCTCCTCGTATCCCCGCCCGGTGCAGACCTGCGGGGGAGTAATTGTAATTATTCAAGATCAATCCCGAACGGAAAACAAACGATATGCGTTATTCTCAGATACTCCTGCCGACCCTGAAAGAAAGCCCTGCCGAAGCCGAAATTGTCAGTCATGTGCTCATGCTGCGAGCCGGGTTCATGCGCAAGCTCACCGCCGGTATTTATACCTATCTGCCCTTTGGGCTGGCGGCGATCCGCAAAGTCGAGAACATCGTCCGGGAGGAGATGAACCGGGCCGGCGCCCAGGAATTGATGATGCCCATGGTGCAGCCCGCCGATCTGTGGATGGAGACCGGACGGTATGAAAAATACGGTCCCGAGCTTCTCCGTTTCCATGATCGGCACGACCGGGAATCCTGTCTCGGGCCGACCCATGAGGAGGTCATTACCGATATAGCCCGCAAGGAGCTCCATTCCTACCGGAACCTGCCGGTCAATCTCTATCAGATTCAGACCAAGTTCCGCGACGAGATCCGGCCTCGTTTCGGCCTGATGCGCGGCCGGGAATTCATCATGAAGGATGCCTATTCGTTTGACGTGAGCGACGAGGCGGCGGAGGTTTCCTACATGAAAATGTATGAGGCCTATAAACGGATATTTTCCCGCTGCGGTCTCGAATTCCGTGCGGTTCAGGCCGACTCCGGGGCGATCGGCGGCAATTTTTCCCATGAATTCATGGTCCTTGCCAAAACCGGCGAGGATACCATCGTTATCTGCAAGAATTGTGAATATGCCGCCAACATGGAAAAAGCGGTGGTGAAACCGGTGGCCCCGGAAACGATGGAAGCCCCGGCCGATCTTGAGAAGGTGGAGACCCCCGGCAAACGCAAGGTGGATGCGGTCTGTGAATTCCTCGGCATCGAACCCGCCCGGCTGGTCAAGACGCTCGTGTTCAAAGCGGATGGCAAACCCGTGGCCGTCCTGGTCCGCGGCGATCGTGAGGTGGAGGAGGTCAAACTGAAAAACCTGCTGGGGGTCGCCGATGTGGAAATGGCCGACGACCTCGAGGTATTCAATGCCACCGGGGTGCCAACCGGCTATCTCGGACCGGTGGGGATCTCCATTCGGCTGGTTGCCGATCAGGAAGTGGCGGCGATGCGCAATTTTTATGTCGGCGGCAACGAAAAAAATTATCATTTGAAAAACGTCAACTTCGGCCGCGATTTTCAGGTTGAGGCGGTAGGCGATCTGCGGCAGATTACCACCACGGATCCCTGCCCTGCATGCGGCGGGAAACTTGAACTGACCGAAGGCATCGAAGTCGGCCATGTCTTCAAACTGGGTACCGGCTACTCAAAATCGATGAATGCCACCTTCCAGGATAGTGACGGCCAGGAAAAACATTTTGTCATGGGCTGCTACGGCATCGGGGTGAGCCGGGTGGTCGCCGCGGCAATCGAGCAGAATCATGACGAGAACGGGATCATTTTCCCCGTGCCGCTTGCCCCGTATACGGTCATTGTGCTGAACCTCGGGATCAAAGATGAGACCGTTACCGCTGCTGCCGAAAAAATTTATCGGGATCTGCAGGCCGCGGGCCTTGAGGCGATCATCGATGACCGGGATGAGCGGCCCGGCCTGAAATTCAAGGATGCCGACCTGTTGGGCATCCCTTACCGGCTGACGGTCGGTAACGGTTACTTGAAAAGCGGCAAGGTCGAGATTCGCCGGCGCAGGGACGGGGTAACCGAGGAAATGACGCCGGAACAGGCGGTCGCGACCCTGCAGGCAAGAATTTCCGCTGAACTCAAGAAGCAGTAGAACCGGCACCATCGTCCATGGCAAACGAAACGACCATCAACCCGAATGGACTGAAAATCCTGACGTCCAATTATCTGCAGGGCGTCGACCTGTCCCGTATCGACGAGGCCTGGGAGATTATTACCCGGGTGCACAAGGGACAGCGTCATTTCTCCGGCGAACTGTACGTCATCCATCTGCTGGAGGTGGCCTCGACGCTGGCCTCCATGCACCTTGACCTCGATACGGTTCTGGCCGGCCTGCTGCACGGCGTCCTGAAGGAGGGGGTGAGCGTCGAGGAACTGGCGGAAAGATTCGGCAAGGACGTCGCGGCGATCGTCGAGGGGTCGACCCGGATCACCCAGGTGCAATACAACAGCAAGCTGGCGAGCCAGGCCGAGAATCTTCGGAAAATGCTGCTCGCCATCGCCTCCGATATCCGGGTACTGCTGGTGAAGCTGATCGACCGGCTGCTCGATATGTTCCTGCTCGATATGGTGGACCGGGAACAGCAGCTGGACATTGCCAGGGAGACCATGGATGTCTATGCGCCGCTTGCCTCCCGTCTCGGTATCGACTGGCTGAAGAGGGAGCTGGAGGACCATGCGTTTAAGTTCATCCATCCCGAAGAGCATTACGAGCTGACCCATAAACTGGAGAGTTCGCTCGATGAGCGGCAGAAATATGTCGATGAAGTCATCAAGATTCTCTACGAGAAACTGGCTGAGAGCGGCATCAAGCCGATTCGCAT
>CAYTVF010000198.1:0-7661 GCA_964441345.1 uncultured Desulfopila sp.
TACCCCCCCCCCGAAGGGGGAGGGGGAACTTTGTCCATAGAGCTGAATGGATACGAACAAAAAAAACTAATAAACAGGAGAACGCATGGTCACATCAATCATTCTCATGAGCGTCGAGCGGGCAAAAATCAATGAAGTGGCGGAACAACTGGAGAAAATCCCCGGCATATCCGAGGTCTATTCGGTGAGCGGCAACTACGATCTGGTGGCCATTGTCCGGGTTGCAACCAATGACGATCTGGCAAATCTTGTCACCACCAAGATGCACGCGATACAGCCAATCCTGAAAACCGAGACGATGCTCGCCTTTAAAGCCTACTCCCGCCATGATCTGGAAGCCATGTTCTCGGTAGGGATGTGAGACTTCCCCCGGAAGTCCCGGGAAGCCGCCTGTTCGGAGAATCTTCCCGCCGATGACCGCGGGAAAGCACGCTAACCTTTGAGGCAAGCGGCGCAGGTGTTGACGATAAAGCGAGGGTCCGCACCGTTGTCCAGCACATCCCGGAAACTGTGCCACTCACCGTCGTACGGACTCAAGATTTTCCGGCATTCATGGCAGACTTCGATACCGTTTTCAAGCATCTCCAGCTGGTTCAAGGCCTCTTTCAGTTCGGCAACCGATTCCGACAATGACGACTGGGTCCGCACCAGGCGCTCCGCCACTCTGACCCGCGCCCGGAGTTCATTGTCGTTGAAGGGTTTGGTCATGTAGTCATCCGCCCCCGCGTCGAATCCCCGGACGATATCGGTCTTGCTGTCCCGGCCGGTGAGCAGAATGATGTAAGGAGGAGTTACGACATCCATCTCTTTGGTCCGCCGGCACACTTCGACCCCGTCCACTTCCGGCATCTCCCAGTCAAGAATAGCGATATGCGGCGCGTCCGGTTTCTGCAGCACAGCCAAAGCCTGGTTTCCATTGGTTACGCTTTCGACGCGGTAGCCCCAATTTTCAAGACAAACCTGGACCATCATCCGGGTAGTAAATTCATCTTCGGCAATGAGTATTTTCACTTTCTCCCCCACATATTTCATCTTGCAGGCAAGCCCCGCACCCAACCCCGCCAGGCAATCATCTCACGTAATTATCCGGATTCTGCGACGATTTGTCCATGTAAAAGTGGCTGACGAACTAACTGCGGCATATCACAGATATATTTCACGAGTGTACCTTGACTTTTTACCATCGGAATGTCAATACATCAACAGGTAATCAGCTGGCAGGAAAAATCGGTTCATCCGGCAAACGAGTATCTGGGGGACGATCCTGTTGAAGAGATTTTTTTGGGGAGGGAGGATGACCTCTCAAAATCGCTATCGAAATCGCTCAACAGTTTTCATGACCCATGAACTCATTTCACCTCACCATCTCCCGTTCTCCGGGCAGCAACAAACCATGACCAGACAATATCATTTTGCCCTGAAAACCCCTTTCCTGCCCGGCATCCAGCCGGATGGACCGAACGCCTTGCCTGCCTTCTGGTTTATTTTCAGCAAGGACAAGCTGCTCATCCGAAGTCTGGGGGAAGAGGCCGTGAGTATCTGTGCGGTCTCCCCCGAAACTCTCGGCCTGCCGGCGATCTTCACCAGATACCTCGGTCGCTATGGCGCAGTCGACTGTTTTGTCGCGGAACTGGAAGGCACCCCGGCCGCCCCGGAAGCCATGCAGTTCCGCGGACTGCGCAGCCTGTTCGGCGTGATCGAGGACGATCTGTTCAGCCTCGCCGGACGGGCCATCCAGATACTCCACTGGCACCGGGAACATCGCTTCTGCGGCAAATGCGCCGCCCCGATGATCGATCGCCGGTCGGAACTGGCGAGAAAATGCCCGAGTTGCGGCTTCATCAGCTATCCGAGGCTGTCGCCGGCGGTGATCATGTCGGTTGTCCGGGAAGACCAGATACTTCTCGCCCGGGCCCCGCGTTTCCCAGCCGGAATGTACAGCACCCTTGCCGGCTTTGTTGAACCGGGTGAAACCCTGGAGGAGGCGGTCAGGCGGGAAATCAGGGAGGAAGTTGCGGTCGAGGTCGACAATATTCAATACGTCGCCAGCCAGCCCTGGCCCTTTCCCCACTCGATCATGATCGGTTTTTCCGCCACCTATGCCGGCGGTGAAATCCGGATCGACGACAAGGAAATCGAAGCTGCCGGATGGTTCTCGGTAAATGAACTGCCCCTGTTGCCCTCCAGGATCTCCATCGCCCGCCTGCTCATCGAAAACTTTATCAACAAACAGCAAACACAGCCCACAAAAACATGAACCACGAACAAAGTTCCCATACCGAGGACATCGGCCGCCATAAAGACATCGAAGCGGCCCTGCGGCAAAGTGCCGAACGCTACCGGAGTGTCTTTGAAAACACCGGAACCGCCACCATTATCATCGAAAGCGATACCACCATCTCCCTTGCCAACGAACGGGCTGCCGCCATGACCGGCTTTAGCAAGGAGGAGCTGGAGGGAAAAATGAAGTGGCCGGCCCTCATCGCCAAACCCGACGATCTCGAAAAAATGATGCGGTATCACAAATCACGGCGGCGCGGCAACGGAACCATCCCCATCGAATACGAATTCACCTTGAAGGACAAGGCCGGGACATGCAAGGAAGTCTTTCTGCGGGTCGATATGATTGCCGGTACGGATACAAGCGTCGCATCCCTGCTCGATATCACCTCGATGAAAAGCACTCAACGCAAACTCCTCGAAAGCACCTCGCGGTTGAGCGGCATTCTTGAGGCATTTGAAGGGGATATCTATATCTGCGACGCCGACCATAAGCTGCTCTTCATGAACCGGAAACAAAAGGAGGCGGCTGCCGAAAACGAAGAGCTGCCCTGTCACCAGCGGATATACGGCCTGGACGCCCCATGCCCCTGGTGCGATGCCGAAAAGGTCTTTCAGGGCCAGACCGTCAAATATGAATTCCAGAACCCCGCCGACGGACGCTGGTATTATGCGGTAAGTTCGCCGGTCTATGCCGAGGAAAACATCATCTCGCAGAAGCAGACGGTCATTCTCGACATCCATGGCCGAAAAATGGCGGAAGAGGCGCTCAGGGAACGGGAAAACTACCTGGCCAAGGAAAATCTTCGGTTGCGCGAGAATATCCGCGACCGGTATAAATTCGGCGCGATCATCGGCAAAAGTCTTGTCATGCAGAAAGTCTACGAACTCATCCTGCGGGCGGCCGCGACCAATGCCAATGTCATCCTCTACGGCGAATCGGGAACCGGCAAGGAGCTGGTCGCCAAGGCCATTCACGAGATGAGCGACCGCGCCGGCAAGTCTTTTGTGCCGGTAAACTGTGCCGCCATTCCGGCGAGCCTGATGGAGAGCGAGTTTTTCGGGTATCGGAAAGGGGCTTTTACCGGGGCGGAAAAAGACAAACCCGGTTTTTTCGCCCAGGCCAACCACGGCACGCTGTTCCTCGACGAGCTCGGGGAAATCGACGAGACCATGCAGGTCAAGCTGCTGCGTGTGCTGGAGGGCAACGGCTATATGGTGCTGGGCGGCCTGCATTGTCAATCGTCCGATGTCAGGATTATCGCCGCAACCAACCGCAACCTCAGGGCTCTCCTCGACAGCGGCCGGATGCGCGAGGATTTTTTCTACCGCATCCACATCATCCCCATCGCCATCCCCCCGCTCCGCGACCGGCTTGAGGATATTCCCCTGCTGGTCGAGTATTTCCTGAAGAAATATTCGCGGCCGGCCAGCCTTTCGATCCTGCATGGCTACGACCTTGAAAAGCTGATGGGCCACAATTGGCCGGGCAACGTCCGGGAACTGGAAAACACCATCCAGCGCTTTGTCAATCTCAATATCCTCGAATTCCCCGGCAGGACGGAGAATATAAAAAAGCTGCCGGCAACGGGCCATGACCAGCTCCCGCCGCAAGCCCTGCCCCTGCGGGAAGCGACCCGGAACTTTGAACGCGACCTGATCCACGGCCATCTCAAAGCCTGTCGCTGGAACCGTACCCGGGTCGCCTCGATTCTCGGCATCCAGCGAAAAACTCTCTATCTGAAAATGCGCCAGCTCAACCTGCTCAACGACAGATGAGTAATTATTTACCCATTTCGAGGCTTATTGCGGCGATATAATGTTTTATCTTATTATATTGAGCTATTACTGCAAAAATCCCGACGCCGAGTGAGTCATTTCCTGCCCATCCTAACCCGCCTCGCTTCATCTGCAAATGCCAACGCAGTGTAATTATACGTTTTTGTAAATAGTAGTCCTGGCACTCCTTTTGCTTAACCTTGTCTCGACAGCGCACCACCCGGCTTTTCGTCCTTTTCCCCACCACCCGCCGCCCGGATAACGCCGCCGGATCGTGCGGGTAACACCATTTCCTCAGCCTATGGAGCACGTATGCAGACGAAAATTCTTCCCCCCAACCCATCAGCCTACTCGTATCCCCTGCTCATCAAAAACCTTCTCATTACCCCGCTGATCTATTCGCCCGATCAGAAAATCGTTTACCGTGACTTGCAGGAATTCACCTACCGGCAGTTCGGCAAAAGAATCTGCCAGCTCGCCCATGGCCTGACCAGGCTCGGGGTGAAAGCGGGCGATACTGTGGCGGTGATGGACTGGGACTCGCACCGCTATCTCGAATGCTATTTTGCCGTGCCGATGATCGGCGCGATCCTGCATACCGTCAATGTCAGGCTGTCAAGCGACTAGCTGCTCTATACCATCAACCACGCGGAAGACGACGTGCTGCTGATCAATGCCGAATTCCTGCCCATGCTCGCGGCGATCAAGGATCAGATGTCGACTGTGAAAAAAATCGTTCTGCTGAGCGATACCGGCGAGCTCGTTCCGGGTCTGGACCATGAATACGAGAGGATGCTGCAGGAAAATCCCGAAGAATACTCTTTCCCCGATTTTGACGAAAACAGCGTTGCCACAACTTTTTACACCACCGGCACCACCGGTCTGCCGAAGGGCGTATATTTCACCCACCGCCAGCTGGTGCTGCACACCTATGGCATCCTCTCCGCGCTCTGCACCTATGACAGCCAGGCCCGGGTCAGTTCCGCCGACGTATACATGCCGATGACCCCGATGTTCCATGTCCATGCCTGGGGCATGCCCTACCTGATGACCATGCTCGGCGGCAAGCAGGTGTATCCCGGGCGCTATGAGCCGAAAACCCTGCTGAACCTCGTCACGACCCATAAGGTGACGTTCTCCCACTGTGTCCCGACCATTCTTCACATGCTGCTGTCCAACCCTGCCATTGCCGGCTGCGACCTGACCGGCTGGAAGGTGATCATCGGCGGTTCGGCGCTGTCGAAAGGCATGTGCACGCAGGCCATGGCCCACAACATTAACCTCTATACCGGTTACGGCATGTCGGAAACCTGCCCGGTACTGACCATCGCCAACCTCAAACCCCATATGCTCGAATGGGACGAGGGGAGACAGATCACCATGCGCTGCCGCACCGGGCTGCCCATCAACAACGTCCGGCTGGAAATTCTCGACCCAAATGGCCAACCGGTTGCCCATGACGGCAAATCGACCGGAGAGGTCGTGGTCCGCGCCCCCTGGCTGACCCAGGGATACTTCAAAGACCCGGAAAAGAGTATGGAACTCTGGGAGGGCGGCTGGCTTCATACCGGCGATATCGGCTACATCGACGACGAGGGGTATCTGCAGATCACCGACCGGTTGAAGGATGTCATCAAAACGGGTGGCGAATGGATCTCATCCCTCGAACTGGAAGACATTATCAGCCAGCATTCCGGGGTAAGCGAGGTGGCGGTAATCGGCGTGCAGGACCCGAAATGGGGAGAGCGGCCGATGGCCCTGGTTGTCCCGAAAAATGGCGAGATAAAACCCGTCACCGCCGAGGAGATCCGCGCCATTATTCAGCTGCAGGTCGATAAAGGCATGCTGCCCAAATACGGGATGCCGGAGAAGATCCTGATCGTCGATCAGATCGCCAAGACCAGTGTCGGCAAGATCAACAAGAAACAGCTGCGCCGGGATTTCTGCTGAGAACCCGCGGCAATCGCCGGGTAAGTAACCCTGGCAAAAAAACAAGCCCTTGATCCTCACAGGATCAAGGGCTTGTTTTTTCTCCGTCATGCCCAGGGTGGAGATAGCGATTTCGATTTCTCAACGTGGCCTCTCCCAGATGAGTTCATCATTCCGGTAGACCTGTCTGATACGATGCAAGGGCACCAGCTGCAATTCGGCGGGGTCGTCGCGGACGACGCCTACGGAGAAGTGATTGTCCGGCTCAAAGAAGAGCCTGGCCAGCGGAACAATGACGATATCGTCCGCAACCCGGTCATAATAACCGATCTTGAAGTCTGCCCCGCCAGCAAACCCGGCATCCCAGCGGATACGATTCAACAACTCATGGATAGGTATCATGGCCAAAACGTAGAGAATGCTACAACTTGCCCTTGTCAGGTGAAGAACTTTGGACCGCGGGTTTCAGGTCGACATTAAAAAGTTCCTGAAAGCGTTTGTCGGTAAAGGCCTCTATCTCTTCCTGCAGCTGGCGGTATTTAGCCACCAGGTCCCGGGCCTTGGGGGTAAGGGTGGTGCCGCCGCTGCCGCCGCTGCCGCCGCCGCCCTTTTGGGAGACGACCAGTTCATCGGCAATATTCTCCTGCAGGATCTTGATATGGGTCCAGGCTTTTTTATAGCTCATCCCTATCTTTTCCGCGGCTTTCGCGATGGAACCCTCCCGCTCTATGAATTCGAGAATTTCGGTCTTGCCTTTGCCGAAAAGCAATTCCTGCCGATCGTTTTCAATCCAGGTTTTTGTTCTCACCTGCAGATTTGTAATAATGGCGTGGTCCACTCAGCATACCTGAGGACGTCGTCGACGGGGAAAACGGCAAAAGAGCGAAATCCGACGACGAGTGCTCCTGAAAACCAGGAGAAAGCAAATCAGCTGCTCTTGAATGCGAGGCATATCTTAAACCCCCGCCGATAAAGGCAGGGGTCTAAAATATCTTATAATACTGCTTTGATATCAGCGTTTTTTAACGTTTGCCGCGGCAGGCCCTTTGGCTCCGTCAACTACGTCAAAGCTTACGCGCTCTCCTTCCTGGAGGGATTTGAAGCCGTCTGCCAGGATTGCTGTGTGATGTACGAAGACATCCTTGCCACCGTCCTGCTCGATAAATCCAAAACCTTTAGAATCATTAAACCATTTTACAGTTCCTTCAGCCATTGTAACTACTCCTTGTGCATTATGCGACCTTGTCGCACAGTTGTGTGGTCGGTTCCGTTTGGAACCATTGTGAACAAACTGAACGTATCGTATTGATATATTCAGTAATTGAAGAATTTCCAGCTCTCTTCGAACTCATCGGTGGTAGGATGTCCGGTCTGCTTATCATTGACGGTACGGATGGATGAATTATCTGCGTCGCGCGCCTTTTTTAACCGGAGGTTTCGCTTCGTTACAGACAAGTGATCTATTCTTGTATTCTTTTCCGTTTAAACCTTCCATTACTTTATGCCCTTCCGATCTGGTTGACATCTCGACAAACCCAAATCCTTTCGATTGTCCGGAAAACTGATCGACAATAAGCTTGGCGCTGACCACACTGCCAAATTGACCGCATAATTCGGAAAGTTCGGTTTCTGTTATATTATATGGCAGGCTACCTATAAAAAGTTTCATGCTG
>CAYTVF010000199.1:0-7633 GCA_964441345.1 uncultured Desulfopila sp.
GCAGGCCAGATTCATGACGTCCCGTTCGGTCCGGGGAACGTTCCTCTTGATTTCAGAACAGGCGGACGACAGAATCTCTTCCACCCTGTCCGTGTGTTCCTCCCGGTCCTCCTGAAGGACCCGGTCGAACAAGCGCCCGACTTCGATTTTGTCTTCCTGGGTGGGGACGCGACTTTTACCTAAAAACTGATCCCTTGCCGCCCGGATCTCCGCATGGGTGTTAACTAAATACTCAAAAATATTCGGCACATCCCAGGCGACCCGCAATCCCATCTCCACCTTGCCATGAACACGATGAAGCTGTTCGGCAAAGGATTTTCGGTTGAGAGACAGGATTCGGTGAATCTCTTTTGCCCCTTCCGCGATGACGCCGAAGCTGATGGGCAGCGGCGTTTCTTCTACCATCAGGCGTTTCAGAACGGCCTGATGCGCTGCTATATGGCGGCGTTCCGGGCGAATCTTCCCATTGCTGAAATTGCTGACCACTGCGGCGACCTGGTTATCCGCAATGAGATAAACCGTTTCCCCGTCGATGCCGATATTACCGTAAGAAGGGTTTTCTGCCACCGGGATCACTGCATAAAGATATTTTCCCTCATTTTTCGTTGCCTTGCCGCCCATGTTACCGTCTCCCCATGTGTATCCACTTGACCGTCATTTTGAAAAACGTCATCCCGGAAGCGTTCCGGGAGCTGGTTTCATTTCTGGATTCCCGTATCCGCGGATATAACGATGCGGAGGGCGGGAAGAACAGTCAGGATTTAGTCTCATCAGCGGCGCCGCGTGTCAGCTTAAGGAATTTGACGTATTTGACAAGGCTTTCTTCCAGCTTTACCTCCAACAGGGCACTGCATACATAGCACCTTACCTGCCCTTCATAGTCACTATACGTCTCATCGAGTTCTATGCTGTGACCGCAGGATAGACAGTTGATCTTCATTTTTGCTCCTCTTTGTTGATCTGGACTTGCCCACGAAATCTTGCGAGACTCATATACAGGACGCTACCCATGGAAGGCTGCTCTTCGGCTTTTTACAACGCCTTTATGTCGGCCCCACTGCCCAACCAGCCAGGCAAAGCGAAACCGCCGGTTGACCAGGGCGATGATTTCATATTGGACTCGCCGCACTTCCCCGGCGCCCAGAAAAAAACCCGTATGCGTCCGGCAGGCCCGATGACCCGGCACGCAACGGTTCGTCGGAATATGGTGTGAATCATATATAGTCAGCATATCGTCCCAGCCTTTTCAGTATTTGATCTTGAACGATCCTGTCGTTATTCGAGGTTCAGCTGTCGCCGGAAGCTCCTCATCGGTGTCCGGCAGGCGATGGCGTCGAATCCCCTTAGCTTCCAGTGCGGTAATGATTTCCTGCCTTGCCGCTTCAATTTCCTTGAAACGCTGGTCGATGTGCCGCACCTTTTCCAGAGCGCTCGTTTTTTCCTTCCCCCGACGGAACTTTTCCATTTCGAGAATGCTGAGTTTCATATAGGCCTTGTAAGGAATTGTACCTTCATCCGAACGGCCGGAGAGCGTCTTGATATCCTGCACCCCTCTCATGATCCTTTTCGTCATTGGCGGTCCTCTTTTACTTTTTCCCTGACTGGATGTATGGACCCGCAGAACTTGCGGATAACCTCTTCCACCTTCTGCATAATGACCGGTTGACCGCCTCGAGTGATTTTGGCGGTATCCGTGGCCAGAACATCCCGGCAGATCATCTGGAAAAACACATCATCCCAATGAGCGCGCCGGTCCTGAGACGCAAGTATCCGACCGATGGCGATCCCCGCCCGGATTGTGGGCCGGTTATTATTCACCCCGAAGCTCCTCAATTCCCTCACGATATCGACGATCCGCTCGGAATCCAGCAGGGGGAGTCCCGATTTTTTCATGACGATCATGATTTCCGTATCCCGGTCATAGTGATCCAACTGGATGGTGATCAGACGGTCCATCAGGGCGTCCTGGGTCTTATGGACCCCCGCGTATTCTTCCGGGTTGGAGGTAAAGATCGCCCTGAACTCGGAATGCACGGCCATGTATCCTTTTCCGGAGCGGCGCAGTTTCGGCAGGTTCAGAATCCCCTCGGAAAGAACACTGAGGAGCGCGTTATTGGCCTCCGGTCGGGAGCGGTTGAATTCATCATAAATAAAAACCTCCCCGCGCTCACAGGCCGTGGTCAAGCGGTTGTCCACCCAGAGATGTTTCATTTCTTCCTCCGTCTTCAAGACCGAGTGGATATAATTGTCGACCACTTTGTTTTTCCGGTAGCCGGAGTCCTTGCCGACCAGATCGGAACTGCCGAATTCATCGTCCCCGTGGATCAGGGTGACGGGCCGTCCCAGTTTGGATGCCACGTGAAAGGCCATGGTTGTCTTTCCCGTTCCTGCCACGCCACAAAAATGGACGGGATATCCGGCCACCAGATAGGCTAAAGCCCGTTGCGTGACCTGCTCCACCTGGGGAGATGAAACAAAACTATCGCTGGCCTCGGGTTGAACGCTGTCTTCCCCGACCGATTCGCGCACGGTCGATGTGCTGACGATTCTTATGGCATTCTTATTCATGAACTCTTTTCTCCTTCCTTGATTGTTCCATCATCCATCCGGTCCCCCGGCATTTCAGACAGGCCATCGCCGGGGCCGAGGCATCATCGCCCGAACCTTGACATACGGGACATACGACAGTAGGTGACGAGGGTAGGTGGACAGAACCCCTGCCGCCGCAAGTGGTACAGGTAAGGGTCTTGACAGCCCCCGTTCCCCGGCAATGAGCGCAGATGACCGCCGGCACCTCGACCCGGACTTTGCCTCTCCCCCCACAAACGCAACATGTGGAAAGGGAAGACATGATATCGAAAGGATCTCTGCCCCGGCCATGGCAAAAGGCACAGGTTATCTCCTCAAAGATCGCCGGGTCACGGTTCAGACGTTCTTGCTCCATGCCAACCTCCCTCATGATCATTTTCCGACTCAGAAACCGCTACGGGTATATTTTCCTCCCCGTTTCGCCTTGGTCGCTGCTTTGGCTGATTTTTCATCCAGGTTTTCAGCCTGGGTCGGGGTGACCGTCGGGGTATGGGGTGCCGCGACAACCGTTTCCTTTTCCCCTTCCTTTTCCAGCGGTTCTGTGTACGTGGCAGAGGGATTTTCCTCCTCGACCTCAGGCGCTGCCACTGTTTCCTTCAATGCTGTTTCCACCGGGGGCGAAAGGGGTTTTTCGACCACCGGTTCCTCCTTCACCGGAACGGGCCGGGATTTTCCGGAACTTCGGCCGCGCCAGGCAAGCCGTGCCCCCATCAGGTCGTCCGCTGTATCTTTGCACATGCCCGTAACCTGTCGTCTCATTTCTACAAGAAAGACTCCCCGGTCATGCCTTCCCTTCCTGGCCATCTCGTCCCGTTCTCGGGAAAAGGCACCCAGCAGTGAGTTCACCTCATTGATCACGGCGGCCACAAATGCCCCCCGCTCTTCACGAGTCTGTTTTGCCATTGCGTCATGGGCGGACGTGAAATCAGCCCGCATAGCCGCAACAACCGTGGTTAGTTCTCTGGCTCCGCGCGTTAGATCCTGCATCAGCGCCCTTCGATTATTCCGCAAGGCGTCGACCTCCCCGCGCAAACGCGTCATGTCACCTGTCAAATTGCCCATGATGATTCTCCTCCACCCTCGCCGAATGCGATAAAGCCTGCGCAAGGCGGAGTCTCCAAAGCCCCCCGCCCCACAGGCATCCTTACCTTATTTTCAAACTGGTGCCGCGGCACTGGCGGTGAGACCAATCGCCTCAGCATACTTGAGATAGGTTTCAACTGAAGCAATCACCACCCTCGCCTCAATGGAAAGCAACTCAATCCCGACCAGTGATACCTTTACCCAGGCATCGATCACGATACCTTTGTCCAGGATCCGATCGACAACTTCTGCCAAACTCGAAGAATCTGTTGATTTCTGAACCTTGGCCATTGTTATTTCCTCCTTGTTGTATGTTATCGCTTACTTTACTTTACCGAACCAGGCCTGAGAGGCGCCTGCAAGATCTGCGGCGTTCTCTTTTCTCATTCGGCCGACTTGCTTCTTGATCCTTGCTACGTACGAGGCCCGTGCTTTTCCGGTTGTTCTGGCCATCGCAGCATGGGCGGCGGCAAAGCCGGCCTGCATGGCTGAAACCGTAGAGGTCAAATCCTTGGCCCCACGCGCCAGATCCTGCATCAGCGCCCCCCGATTACTCCGCAAGGCATCGACCTCCCCGCGTAAACGGGTCATGTCATCGGTCAAATTACCCATGGTGAATTCTCCCTCACGTTCTTCTGAAACCGGCACACCCATGAAAGCGGGCACAGCGAAAGCTGCCGCTTCATGGGCATCCTTCAATCAGCCTTATGCCGGAGCGGCTGCACTAGCCGTCAGACCAATCGCCTCGGCATATTTGAGATACGTCTCAACCGAGGCAATCACAACCCTCGCCTCGATGGAAAGCAACTCGATACCGACCAGTGATACCTTCACCCAGGCATCGATCACGATACCCTTATCGAGGATCCGGTCTACAACTTCTGCCAGACTCGAGGAATCTGTTGATTTTTGAACCTTTGCCATCGCTTTTCCTCCTTCACTTGTGTAATTTATGATCTTTATGAAAGTCCTCAGCATGCATGCCTGCCACAGTAAAAGCAAGATCCATACCAGCCGGAAAGGTCCGAGCAAAGTCACGATAACCTCTCGCATTAAATGAGTATTAATGGCGGCAAAAAGACGCCTCAGTCGCTCTCGGCAGCGGATAGGGAATCGTGACTATGGAATCCATTCCCGTGATGCGGGGAATTCTTTCCCTGTCGACTGGTGTAGCGGGTAATGACGTTCAAGATCTCATCGTGATCGAACGGCTTGCCGACGAAGGCGGCGATGAGTTCCGACGCGAGGGCTCCCTCGATGGTCAGGTCGTCCCGGTAAAAATAGCCGGAAACGATGACGATGGGCAGATTGCAATTTGTTTTGCGAAGCCGCCGGGCCAATTCGAGACCATCGACATCCGACAGTTTGGCATCTAAAAAGGCCAGGCAGAACGTGTTGCTTTCTGTCAGGGCCATCGCTTCCCGGGCGCTCAAGGCTTTCATGCTTGGAAAACCCGCTTTGCGGATGATGTTTTCCAGGATCCAGCACATCTCGGGTTCGTCATCGACAACGAGAATCGGATCGATTTTTTTATTCATTGTTCCTTCCACCATAACGAGTCGGTAATTTTATCGTGAAGGTGCTGCCCCGCCCCTCCACGCTTTCAACGGCAATGCTCCCCTTGTGCAGCTTTATGATAGAATAACAGAGAGACAGGCCGAGGCCGGTCCCTTTTCCGACGATGGCCGTTGTATAAAAAGGATCGAAGATCTTTCCGATCTCCCGGGGAGAGATGCCGCAACCGGTGTCCGTAACCTGTATCCGAACCTCGGAATGGATCATCTGTACGTCAATTCCCAGACACCCCTCGGTTGGCATGGCGTTGATGGCGTTCAAGAAAATATTCATGAAGACCTGTTGCAGCAAGGGAGGCAACCCTTCCACCATGACCGGTTCTTCAGGAAAGGATGTACTGATTTCGATCTTGAAAATATTGACCTGATAGGATACCAGAGTCAAGGTTTCCCTTATCAGGGAAACAAGATGAATCAGGCTCGTCCGGGTCGTTGAGGAAGGATGTGAATATTTGAGAAGATTCTCGATGATGGCCGAGGCCCGCTGGATGCTCTTGTGGATCTTTTCCGCGCACTCCCGATGAAACTCCGGCGTACCTCCCTCTTCCAAAAGAAACTGGGCGCTGGACGAGCAGATGGCCAATGGGTTTCTGATTTCATGGGCGATGCCTCCCGCCATGACCCCAAGGGCGGCAAATTTCTGGGATTGATGCAGTTCCATCTCAAATTTCTGTCTTTCCGTCAAGTCCCGGCCCACTGCTACGATACCCGCCGTCTGATTGTAGATGTCTTTCATGGGGGAAAAGACCCAGGAAACAAGAATGGATGTCCCGTTATAGGTCCGTAAAGGGCATTCCTTCATCTGGGCAGAGTTACACGTATCGAACCGCAAGAATATCTCCTGGATTTCCTTGCAGTCCTCATCGGCGCAGAAGTCGGTGAAAAAGCGTTCCCGCACTTCCGTCACGCCATATCCGGAGAGTCTCTCCGCCGCGGTGTTCCACGTCAGGATCTTCCCCGTTCTGTCCATCGAGAGAATCAGGTCGCTGGCGCTCTCCACGATACTCGCCAGGTGCCGCTCCACCCGCCTCACCTCTTCGCTCAGGCGCACCTGCTCCGTCACATCGTCCATGAGGAGAACTGCCCCTTCCACCCGGCCCTGCCAGGTGAAGGGCAGGATACTGTAGTAATAGATGCGGATAGGCACCCCGGGGGCGCGATAGGTCATCCGTTCCCCTTTGGATGGCCGATTATTTTCGATGACCTGGCGAATTCGCTTGGTAATATCCATCTGGTCGAGGATGATGGCGGGAAATACTTCTTCCAGGCGGTAGCCGATGGTTTCGGCCAGAGCCCGCCTCCCCTTTTCGAGAAAATTACGATTCGCCGAGACTATGCACATATGCTGATCGATCAGGAGGACGGATGAGGGAATGGCGTCCAGGAGCATGGTATAGAGCCGTTCGTACCGTCCCGAAAGGTCATGACCTATCGGCGTCGGAGTTGCATATTCCATCGTTGTTCTCTCCTTTGATCTTGTCCTCTAATAACTTGGCCGCCGCGAGATCGGATGTGACGAAATTATAGGGCGGCCATGGGCCGCTGAGCATGGCCTTGACGTGTCCATTTTCTGCTGTCCGCCCGAAGGCTTGGCGAAAACGGTCGACCATGGTTTCCGGTGTCAGGAAATAAAGGGAGCAGACGAGCCCGCCGTTTTTGCTATCCGTTTCTGTCCGGTGTTTGGTAAAAAGTCCGGAAAAAGATTGGATATAGCGATCGATATTCTCCTGACACCCCTGTACAATCTCATTCTGCATCTGGTAATGGCGCTTCCGGAGGGCAAGATAACCACGACCGTCTGCCGGCGGAGGAAATGCGTCCCGCCCGGTTGTCGTCTCCTCCTGCCGGGGACGCCGCCCGTTTTCGGGAAGAAGAATCCGGAGACCCATTTCGACATGGCCCGCCAATTGGGCAAGCAGGGTTGTATACTGACGCCGCCTCTCCTTCAGGGCGTCCCGAATCTCCTCGATTCCGCCGAGAAAACAGCCGTATCGCATGGGGACAACCGCCTGCAGGCGATGGAGGTCTTCCACAACCTTGCAGTACGCCAGGAGTTCGGCGACGGGCGGCGTTCCCTCGGGGCCGGTGATTTCCGATACGGCGGCGCACAGTCCGCAGCCGGCGACAAACTTCACATCCCGGCCTTGCAGCCCGGTCATGGCAGCGCCGACTATCGCCGGCTCCCGCACGACACCATATATCACATATGCCATGATCCCTCTCCCTCACCCTGGCCTGGCATTGCATGCCGTAATTGCGCATGGATTTGGCGCATGAATTGCTGCAGAATTTTGAAAAATGTCTTGTATCTCTTTATTATATTTCAGCCTTATCCGCTTTGTCCGATTGCTTCCGCTTCCCCTCCCTTGACGGGAGGGGATTGAGGG
>CAYTVF010000200.1:0-7616 GCA_964441345.1 uncultured Desulfopila sp.
GAACTTCTCCAATACGATCCTGAGACCGCGGGAGGCCTCATGTCGCCTGACTTCATGTATCTCGATGAAGAGCTGACGGCGGGGGATGCCATTAAGAGTGTGCAGAAAAGAAGCGAAGAGAAGGAAATGGTTTTCTATCTCTATATCACCCATGGCGACCATAAACTTTCCGGGGTCGTCTCGCTCAGACAACTGCTCATGCATCCGGCCGATCGAAAACTGAAAGAGATCATGAATCCTAATGTCATTTCGGTGAATACCGATACCGAACAGGGCGAAGTGGCTCAAGTCGTGTCAAAATATAACATTCTGGCGGTGCCGGTGGTCGACTCGAACTACACCCTGGTGGGTATAGTCACTGTCGATGATATTATCGATGTTATCCGGGAGGAAGCCTCCGAAGAGTTTCTGCAGATGGCCGGTGCCGGTAAAGACCGCGAAATTTTGCTGAAATCTGTCCGGGAGAGCACTTTCATCCGGGCTCCCTGGCTCTTGGCCTCATGGATAGGTGGGATCATGGCGATGTTGATCATCGGCTCCTTTGAGCAGGAGCTGAAAAAGGTAATCGCTCTGGCTTCTTTTATTCCAATTGTTACCGGCATGGGCGGGAACATCGCCACCCAGTCCTCGACAATTGTAGTCAGGGGAATCGCCACCGGCAGGATCAATCTCGATGCCTCTTTCCGCGTTGTATTGAAAGAGATGCGGGTCGGCCTTATTCTAGGTTTAATTTATGGTCTTTTTTTGGGTGTTGTCGCCTATCTCGGATTTTCCGAAACTGCTATGCTGGGAATTGTCGTTGGCATTTCCGTCTTTGCCAGTATGACCATGGCGGCAACCTGGGGGACCACAGTACCCCTCATTCTGAAGCGATTCGATGTCGATGCGGCTATTGCCACGGGGCCTTTTGTCACGACTTCGATAGATATCATCGGGGTTCTGGTGTACTTTTCCGTGGCAAAGCTTCTCCTCAATGTATAAGCAGAGCTTTTTATATAATATAATAAAATAATAAAAAAATCATCACCGACCCCAAAAGCGTGTTATGAAAACGACGCCTCTCGCAGTAATTGTTGTCATTCTTCTCGGCATCTGGCTGCTTGTCGATCCGCTCAAGCGGTTGTACTATAGCAGCACTGCAGAACCGCGGGGAGTCACCGCCCGGGGCGATCTGGCGACCGACGAACAGAACACCATAGATATTTTCCAGAGAAATTCCCCGTCGGTGGTGTATGTGACCAGTATTGCCCTGAGAAGAGGCCTTTTTTCCTTGAATGCGGTGGAGATTCCACAGGGGACGGGCTCGGGATTCGTCTGGGACAAACAAGGACGGATCGTCACCAATTACCATGTGATCAGTGATGCCAGCCGTGTCCAGGTTACCATGGCCGATAACTCGACCTGGAAAGCCGTGCTGGTCGGGGCGGCGCCGGACAAGGATATTGCCGTATTGCAGATCGATGCGCCGGGCGACCGGTTGCAGCCGATCACCATCGGGCTGTCGAACGATCTTCGGGTCGGGCAGAAAGTCTTTGCCATCGGCAATCCGTTCGGGCTCGATCAAACAATCACCTCGGGCATTATTTCCGCTCTTGGCCGGGAGATCAAATCGGTTACCGGAAGAATGATCAGAGGGGTTATCCAGACCGATGCCGCTATTAATCCGGGAAATTCCGGGGGGCCGTTGCTCGACAGCGCAGGGCGCTTGATCGGCGTCAATACGGCTATTTTCAGTCCTTCGGGGGCCTATGCCGGAATCGGCTTCGCCGTGGCGGTGGACATCGTCAATGAAATAGTTCCCCAGCTCATAAAAAATGGTCGAATCGTTCGTCCGGGAATCGGAGTTTCCCTGGTCGATGAGCGGGTGGCGCGGGAAATAGGCATAGACGGAGCCCTCATTCTTGGTGTTGAGAGCGGCGGACCGGCCGAAGCGGCAGGCTTGCGGCCAACAACTCAGTATCGGGGCGAAGTGGTGCTCGGCGATATCATTGTTGCTGTCGCCGGCGTAAAAGTACACACCTACGATGATTTGCGGTCGGAGATAGAAAAATTCAAGGTGGGGGAGGAGGTCACCCTGACGATCATCAGGGACGATAAGGTGCTGGAAGTGCCGCTCCGTTTGAATGCGCTGAATTGAGCCTTATTTCTGCACATTCTTTTTCATGTTTTTTCGGGATTCGATATTCCGGTTACGGGCCAATTCCCTCATATCCTTGGCCTTGTCCGATTCATCGATTATCTCCATCCCGACGATTTCCTCAAGCACATCTTCCATTGAAATTATACCCGTCATGGTGCCGTACTCATCGACGACGATGAAGAGATGTTGTCGGCGGTCGAAAAAATCAACAAGGATACGATTGAGCGGTGCGGTTTCCGGAACAAAATGAGCCTGCTGTTTGAAGCGGACCAGGGTCAATTTGTTTTTTCCTTCTGCCATGGCCTGCAGGATATCCTTCCGCATGACGATGCCGGTGACGTTGTTCGGTTCGCGATTATAGATGGGTATTCGACTATGACTGCTCAGATCCGACAGCATTGCCATTGCATTACCGACCGTTATATGCTCGTTCAGTGAAAACGTGACGGTCCGCGGGGTCATAACCTCCCTGACGATTTTGTTTTTCAGATCGATTATATTATTAATCACCTTTTCCTCGGTCTCTTCAATATCGCCGGACTCCCTGGAAAGGGTGGCTATGGTCTGGAGTTCCCGGGCCGAGATGGTGTCCTCGACTCTCTGGGGGAGAAGTCTGGTCATCGATCGGCATAACCAGACAATGGGCTTCAGCAGGAAAATCATTGCGCGCAATGGGTAGGTGATAAAAGGAGCCAGTTTGTACGCGTAGGTAACCCCGATCGTTTTCGGCAATATCTCCGAGAAAAAGAGAATCGTAAGGGTGAATCCCGAGGAGAAGAGGATAAGATTCTCATCACCATAGAGTTTTGCCGCGGCGGCACCGGCCACCGACGCCCCGATGGTGTTGGCTATCGTGTTGAGGGTAAGTATCGCGGTAATCGGTTCGTCGATATCGGAGCGAAGATTCTGCAGATGTTCGGCGGAACTGCAGCCGCTCTTTTTCAGCATTTCGACCTGGCTCGCGCTCACCGAGTAGAGCACTGCTTCACAGAGGGAACAAAGGGCGGAGACTATGATGGCCAGGGTCACGGAGGTGATGAGAGTCTCTAACAACGGTTCAAAGCTCCAGGGGATTATCTCTTCACTTACCACAGAACCAAAGATGAGAACGATTGTGGCTATGATTGCGGTTATTGCCGATGTGCGGCGAAATATATAAATATTCTCTATCGATAATTGAATTATACTGTAAATTGCCCGATAATAAAGCGCGAAGAATAAAATCTTAAGAAATCCACTGCAGGTGTTCAATGAAGACTTCAAAAGTTGTCGTTTCCAAGAAGAAAATCAGCAAGTATTCCGGTTCGCTTCTGGTTGCCCTTGTCGCCCAGAACGAGCAGGGAACCTTTGTTCTGGGTGAGATATTGCAACCGCTTCTCCAGTCATTGTTGCAGTACCAGGAGTTTACCGGCAAACCGGAGGAACATATCCTGCTGTACCCCCCTTTCGGTTCCTTGGCCGGGGTGCTTTCCTGCCGCCGAATCTTGCTGGTTGGCGTCGGCAAATTCCATTCCCTGGTCGATACCGGAGAAAAAAATGAATCCCTGCGGATCGCCGGTGGAATTATTGCCGCGGAGTGCAAGATCCATAAGATCGAAGATGTTGGTATCGACCTCCCCGGTCTCGCCGGGTTGAGCGATGTGGAGGCGGGTGAGCGGCTTATCGAGGGAATACTCCTCGGCGACTATCGATTTACCAAATATAAAACCAGGAAGAAGGATGAAGATGCGTATATCGGTATAAAAAAAGTCGAATTATTAACCGATAAGAACAATGCCGCACTGCGCAGAAGCGTTGCGAGAGCATGCAACAGTACGTTCGCTGCGTGCGTTGCCCGAGATATGGCGAACGAACCGGGCAACGGGTGGACACCGGCACATTTTGCCGATTATGCGGGGGAATTGGCAGCCCGGTTCGACATGACATGTACTGTTCTGGAAAAATCGGACCTCATGGAACTCGGCATGGGCGGAGTCATCGCCGTCAATCAAGGGTCGGCAACACCACCAAAGGTTGTGATTCTGGAGTATAACCCGCAACAGAAATCGGATACGATATTGCTTGTCGGTAAAGGTTTGACATTCGATTCCGGCGGGATAAGCCTGAAGCCCGCCCAGGGCATGATGGAAATGAAGTATGACATGTGCGGCGGAGCGGCGGTGATGACGGTTATGGAGGCCGTCGGCAGGGAAAAGCCGGAGGTAAGGGTGGTGGCGATAGTTCCCGCCACCGACAATATGGCAGGCGGCGGGGCCGTGAAACCAGGGGATGTCATCACTCATTATGGTGGTATCACAGCCGAAATCGAAAACACCGATGCTGAAGGAAGGCTGATACTGGCCGATGCTCTGGCCTACGGCATTGAAAAGTTTCAACCGGATTGTGTTATCGACCTGGCTACCCTGACAGGGGCCGTGGTTGTTGCCCTGGGCCATCATTATGCCGGGATATTGAGCAATAACGATGAATTGGTCGAAAGAGTAATGGCTGCGGGCCGGCTCTGCGGCGAACCGTTCTGGCGGTTGCCGATGGGGGAAATGTATTATAAACAGATTAAATCCCAGATTGCCGATATAAAGAACACCGGCGGCAAACATGCCGGCACTATCACCGCGGCTGAATACCTGCGTCAGTTTGTCGGCAATGTTCCCTGGGTTCATCTGGACATAGCCGGTACCGCATGGGAATTTACCGAGAAGTCCTATATTCCCAAAGGGCCCTCCGGATTTGGGGTGAGAACGCTTATTACCTTGCTGCGACAATGGGGGGATGGCCTGGCTACCCGTGTCGATTCGGGGAAAAGCGAACGGTGAATCATAAAAAAAAGATAAAAGATAAAAGAACAGAGACATCCGATTCTATGAATGTATCATCAGGGGAAATCTGCTTTGGCGAGAAAAATTCTGGTAATCGATAATGAGAATCTTGTAGCCGATATTTGCCGCATCGCGCTCGGCAAACTCGGTCATGAGGTGTTGTGCGCCATGAGCGGTGAACAGGCTGTGCTGATGGCGGGTCAGATGGATTTTGACCTGGCGATCGTCAATAAACGGCTCGAAGGAATTTCCGGATTTGAAGCCTTCGAGATGATACGACAGACGAACCCAACTCTGGCCGGTATACTCATCACTGCCCACGCAAGTTTGGATATGGTGATAGAAGCCATGAACAACGGGTTCAGCAAGGTGTGCAAAAAACCCATCGATACCAAGGAGCTGGTGGAAGCGGTAACCGAGACCCTCAAGGTCGCCGGCTTGAGGGAAGATGTCACCCGGATGAAGACTCTTCTTCCCCTGTATGAGCTGGGTAAACGGTTTATGGCGGCGGAGAGTGAGGAGGCTGTCTTCGAAGAGCTTGCCGAGGCGGTAATGCGCGAGGTCAATGTCCCTTGTGTTTCCATTATGATGTTCGACGGCAACGCCGGCATGTTGAAAGTGGCAGCGTATCGCGGGCTGAAACCGGAGTTTGTCGAGAATCTTGCGATAAGGCCCGGGGAGCACATTTCGGGGAAGGTTTTCCAGTCCAGCATCCCCGTCATTCTCAACAGGACCAGCCAGTATCTCAGTCCCTATTCCGACCTGCTGAAAAGGAAAGAACTCGCCGCGGCAATTTCCTTCCCCATGGTCAGCCGGGGAAAGGTACTCGGAGTTCTCAATGTCAGCGAGACCAGGGATGGCAATGAATTCAGCGAGGCGGATGTCGAGATGCTTTCCATTATCACCAGTCAGTCGATGATGGCGCTGGAAAATATCAGATTTATCAGGGAACGGGAGGAGAACAGTAGAATAAGGGCGCTTCTTGAACAGTACGTGTCGCCGGAGGTCTCCCATCTGTTGATGGAACGGAATCAGGATCTCCTTGAGGTCGGAAGCGTGCAGGAATTGACAGTTTTATTTGCCGATATCCGCAACTTCACTTTTCTTGTCCAGCATCTCCCGCCTGAGCATCTGCGGCTTTTTCTCAATAGTTTTTTCGAGTTGTTCGCTCAGATCGTTTTTTCGTATCAGGGAATGCTGGATAAGTTCATGGGCGATGCAGCCCTGGTAATTTTCGGAGCCCCCGTTAAAACCGCTGAACCCTGTATTGCCGCCGTTACCGCCGCCACGCGAATCATGTATGGGTTTGAACAGTTGCGGCTCTTCTGGGTCGAAAAAGACAAAATATTCGAGAAGGTCGGGCTGGGCATCGGCATCAGCCGGGGACCGATGTTTCTGGGTAACGTCGGCTCGGCAAGGCGCCTCGACTATACGGTGATAGGCACCGATGTCAATATTGCCCAGCGGCTTGCCTCGGAGACAACGTCCGGTCAAATTCTTATCACCGATCGGGTGTACCACAATCTTGGCGGGCAATTTCGCATCCGGACCGACAGCAATAGACGGCTGCGGGGTATGGAATCCGAGGTTACCGTCTATTCGCTGGTGGTTGAAGAACCTTCGCTTGAAAAACATGGGGGATAGGACTCCCCGCCAAGGTTGCGACTGCCATCAGCCCTCGTCATTGTCGCCGACAACCCAGGTTTTTCCATCGATTGTCACCCTGTCCCGGGCGATAAGTTTTTTGCCCCGTCTGGTTTCTAAAATTCCGTTAACCAATACCTGCCCCTCTTGTATTTTCATGCTGGCCTCCATGCCGTCTTGAACCAGGTTTGCCAGCTTGAGAAACTGACCGAGGCGAATGGGCAATTCCTTTACCGTAATCTTCTTCAATGGTTTCGACATAATCATTAATCCCGGATGTGTTTATTTATGAAAAATATGGTATAAAATGAAAAAAATTGCTTCTTATTGATTTGTTTACTTTTGTTCTACCGGCATGCGACGGGGGCGGGTCGAATCCGACGATCGAGCGAGTTTACGCTTTACAATCTTCCGGTTCAATCTTCCGGCTATTTGTAATAATTTACACAAGGGGGTTTATATTATGCGAATGATTTCAGTAGGTAAAACAATTAGTTTGGGATGTATCCTGGCGCTTGCGCTTAACCTGTTGACGAGTTGTTCGAGCGGCAGCGGCAGCGGCAGCTCGGCAGAACCGATAAGAGAAGATTCTCTTTCTCAAGTGACGACCATGGTTGAGAGTTATGGCGATATCGAGCTGCCCATCGATATGACCCTCGAACCGGAAAAGAGCATGGCAATGCGTACGGATTCTTTCCAGGGCGGAATACACGTCTACCGGGGAAGGGTGCAGATAGCCTCGCTGCGGGACTATATTATAGCCTCGATGCGCAATCACAAGTGGAAACTGGTGGGAGAAGCATCCTACAAAAATGTCATGCTCGCTTTCACCAAGCCCAACAGGACATGTATGGTGGTGCTTTCCGAGGATTCGACTGCTGTATTAGGGAAAACTCAGGCCAATTTTTACGTGACGGTTGACGTGGCGGCGGCAAATCGTTTGAATCCATTCGGAGAACCGGTTGCTCAATAATTATTTTTAGCCTCCCCTCCCTTGACGGGAGGGGATTGAGGGG
>CAYTVF010000201.1:0-7562 GCA_964441345.1 uncultured Desulfopila sp.
CGCATCGACGGGAATGACACTCGCCACCGCCCCGCAGCTGGCGTAGGAGACGCCGAATTCGCCGCCGTCCGCGCCACAGTCGCCCATGGCGACGACCAGCTTGGGGTCGGGCGTGGCGACATAGGTACGGAGGAGCGCCGCCTGCATATGCCGGGAGACCGGCCCGGTGACGAGCAGCAGATCGGCATGGCGGGGGGAGGCGACGAAATGAATGCCGAAGCGTTCGATATCGTAGAAACTGTTGTTTAAGGCGTGCATTTCCAGCTCGCAGCCGTTGCAGGAGCCGGCGTCGACCATGCGGATCGCCAGGCTTCTGCCGAAGCGGCGGGCGATCTCGGTTTGGCAGGCCGCACCGGTCTCCATTACGCTCTTGTCGCCGATGGGAAGTTTTTCCGTCAGACACCCTGTTTGCAGGATTTTTTTCAGAACACTGTACATGCTGTTTACCTATCAACCGTTGTTTGCCGGGAATGCTTACCGTGCCTTCTCAGAGGTCATGGCCCGAATACGATCCGTTCACCGATTTATTGCATAAGGGAAAATCGGGGACGATTACCCCCTCGATCATCGCCTCAAGCGCCGGCCAGTTGAGCCAGCTGGGATCGCGGGGGAAATACCTGGATACGGTTCCTCCTTCGGCCAGATGGACATAGGCGATGATTTCCCCGCGCCAGCCCTCGATCAGGCCCATGCCGCTGCAGGGTTCGCCGACGGCGGGAAAGGGCGCCCGCACCTCGCCTTCCGGCAGATTCGCCAGGATCTGGTCGAGCAGATCGATTGAAATGAGGATTTCATCGCCGCGTACCCGCAGACGGCAGGAAGCATCGCCCTCCTGGTAGCAGGGAACGGTGAGCGTGAGTTCCGCGTACGGCCCGTAGGGGGCATCCCGGCGCAGATCCCAGCACTCGCCGCAGGCTCTGGCGACATAGCCGAGCGCCCCGATATTCCGTGCTTTATCGAGCGGGAGCACGCCGGTGGTGCGGAGCCGGTCCTGCAGCGACGGGTATTCGTAGAGCAGGGGGAGCAGCTCCTGCAATTCGGTGCGCAGCTCTACTCCTGCCTGGCGCAGCAGCCTGACCTGCTCGGGGTCGAGGTCGCGGCCGACTCCACCGGGCACCACGACGTCCATCAGCAACCGATGGCCGAAGATATCGCCGCTCATCCGTTGCCACAGCTCCCGCAGCCGGCTGCACTGCACCTGGGCAAAGGCGAACCCGACATCGTTACAGCAGGCGCCGATATCGCCCAGGTGGTTGGCAATCCTTTCCCTTTCCGCCAGGATGGCCCGGATCGAGAGCGCGCGACGGGGCACGGCAAGGCCGACCGCCGCCTCGCAGGCCTGGCACGCCGCCCAGCCATGGGCCACCGTGCTGTCGCCCGACACCCGACCGGCGAGGCGAACAAGCCCCGCCACATCGCGGCCTTCCGCGCATTTTTCGATCCCTTTATGGACATAGCCGAGACGTTCCTCAAGGCTCAGGATATCTTCCCCCATGGCCTGGAAGCGAAAATGGCCGGGTTCAATAATGCCGGCATGAACCGGACCGACCGGAATCTCATAGACGCCATCCCCTTCCGCCGGCACAAAAGGATAGTCGCTGTCGGGCGGGGTCATCTCCCGCACCGTTCCCGCAAGCGGAAAGGTTTTCAGCAGCGGATACTGCAAAGTGTACCAGGCCTGATGGCGCATCCAGCGGCGGCTATCCGGATGGCCGGCGAACCGGACCCCGAACATATCCCGGATATACCTTTCCGGCCGGTTGGCGGCGGGATAAAAGGGCGTCTGCGAGGGCAGCTCGCCCTGTTTGTCGGGGACCGTCGCGCGGAGCAGCAGATGACCGTCCCTGCCGGCGAAAGCGGCGGTGATAAGGATCTCCTGCGCCCGGTGCTCGCCCCATGCGGCGCACCAGCGGACATTGTTGGCAGCGAGCAGCGAGGCAGCCTTGCCCCACAAATCGGCATCGATCGCCACGGCCCCGGCCGGCCCCTTGATATCGGTAAGCGGCAACGCGGGAATTCCCGCCGCGGCGAGCAGCGAGGTGAGGGAGTCGACGGGTGGGGCAAGGAGTTGCCCCTTATGCGTTGGTCTCTTCATAGCACGCCACTCCCGACTATCATGATGGTCGCCTGGTTGAGCCATTCCGCCAGAACCGTCGGAATGGAGATGCCCAGCCACAGCACCACGGCGAGGTGGACGGCGACCGGCCACATATTGGCGGCGACCGGTTGCTGGCCGACCGGCACCTCGCCGAATACCATGGGCTGGAGATTGCGAAACAGCCCGGCAAAAGCGATCGATAGGCCCAGAATCAGGGGCAGCACCAGCCATGGATAGCTCTTCATCGTCGCGGTGAATAATAAAAATTCGCTGGTGAAGACACCGAAGGGCGGAAAGCCGGCGATGGCGCAGGTGCCGATCAGCAAGCCCCAGCCGACAAAGGGCTGGGTCCGGATCAGGCCGCGGATCTGCTGCATGGATTGCGACCCCGCCACATGGCTGGCATGGCCGACGGTGATGAAAATCGCCGATTTGGTCAGGGAATGGACAATCATATGGAGCAGGGCGCCAAAGGTGGCCAGCGGTCCGCCGATGCCGAAGGCAAAGGTCATCAGCCCCATATGTTCGATCGACGAATAGCTGAACATCCGCTTGATATCGTATTGCCGGTGGAGCAAGAGCCCGGCCACGGAAAAAGACAGCATGCCGAAGCCCATCATCAAATTGCCGGCCAGATGGCTGCCAAGCGCCGGATCGACCAGCATTTTAAAGCGGACAATCGCATAGAGGGCGATATTCAGCAGGAGTCCCGAGAGGATGGCGGACATCGGGGTCGGGCCTTCCGAGTGGGCATCGGGCAGCCAGTTATGCAGCGGCACCAGGCCGACCTTGGTGCCGTAGCCGACCAGCAGGAAGACGAAGGCCAGGGCCAGAACCCCGCCATCCATCTGCCCGGCGTGTTGCTGCAGGACCGTCCACAGCAGCCCCTGTTCGGAGCCGGGGATGACCTTTTCCGCGGCGAAATAGACGAGGATAGTGCCGAAAAGGGCCTGGGAAATGCCGATGCCGCAGATGATGAAGTATTTCCAGCCGGCCTCGATCGACTCGGGGGTTCGGTAGAGGCTGACCAGGAGGACTGTGGCCAGGGTTGCCCCTTCGACCGCCACCCAGAGGATCCCGAGGTTGTTGGTCGACAGGGCAACCAGCATGGTGAAGAGAAAGCCCTGGTACATCGAGTGATAGAGGCGCATCCTGCCGTCGTCGACCCGGCCGATGGCCCTTTCGTGCGCCATATACGGCCCGGAGAAGATGGCGGTGGTCATGCCGACGAAGGCGTTGAGCAGAATGAGATAGACATTGAAGCCGTCGATGTAGCAGTGCTTGCCGCTGGACAGAATCGGCCCGTGCCGGAAGACGTCGATGGCGAGCAGCAGGGCGGTGCAGAAGGTTGCCGTGCAGATGATCAGATTGACGGTTTTGGCCATCGGCCGATGGCCGATAAGGGCTAAAATGACGATACCCGCAAGAGGCAGGAACAAGGTGACCCCGAGGGCATTCATTTTTCGACCTCCGTCAGATGATTGAGGCGGTCGGTATCGAGGCTGCCGATTTCCGTGCGGATATGAAAGAAAAAGACGCCGAACAGAATGGCGGCGACCAGCACATCGAAGGCGATTCCCAGCTCGACCACCATCGGCATCCCATGGGTGGATACCACGGCGGCAAAGAACAGGCCGTTTTCCATGGACATGAAGCCGACCACCTGGGCGACGGCCTTGCGCCGCGAAATGACCATCAGCATCCCGATCAGCACCACCGCGAGCGAGATGGCGATGGTGTTGCGGGTCGAGAGCAGGGAGAGTTCGCGGATCGGCAGGGCCACATAGTAGCTGAACAGCACCAGGGCGGCTCCAAACAGCATGACGAGCGACGGGTTGCCGATGACCTCCACTTCGCGGCGGATGTTCAGACGGACGACCAGCTTGCGCAACTGCCCGGGAATAAAAAATACTTTCAGGGTCATGGTCAAGGCGGCGGAGATCAGCAGGTGGAATTTGCCGGAGATAAAGGCCATGAGCAGGGTGGCGAAAACGATCAGCAAGCCCTGCAGGGCAAAGGTGTTGATCAGACTGTCCAGCCGCACCTGAGCGAGCAGGAGAAAGGAGGACAACAGGATTAAGGCCGCCAGGGTCAGAACTACCTGCTCGGGCAAGGATAACGCAGCTATCGACATGTTATTGCACCTCGAGAATGATATGGCTCATCATTCCCAGCAGGGAGAGAATAAAGGCCAAACCAAGGAAGTGCGGCGCCCGGAACAGCCGCATTTTGGCCTGGATGGTCTCGGACAGGGCGAGAATCAGGCCCCATAAGAGCATTTTGCCGGAGACGGCAAGAGCGCCTATGGCCAGATCGACGGGCGCAAGGGTCAGGGCCACTCCCAACGGCACGATGAGATTGACGATCAACAGCGAATAGAGGGTCAGTTTGAGCATCGCCGCCCATTCCATCAGGGCCAGATGGCGGCCGCTGTATTCGAGGATCATCGCCTCGTGAATCATGGTGAGTTCGAGATGGGTGTCGGGATTGTCGATGGGGATGCGCCCTGTTTCGGCGATCGCCACGAGGATCAGCCCCATCGACGAGAAGATGAGCGAAGGATAAAGGATAAAGGGCTGCCGGGCGAGGTGGGCGATGACCGTCGACAGATTGGTGCTGGCGACATTCATGGCGAGGGTAAAAAAGGCCATCAGGAGGGCCGGTTCGGCCAGGGACGAGATCGTGACCTCGCGGGAAGAGCCCATGCCGCCGAAAGAGGTGCCGATATCCATCCCCGCCAGAGCCAGGAAAAAGCGGCCGAGGGCGAGAAAACCGACCAGGGCGATGACGTCGGCGAGAGCGGCATTCGGCAGCTGCACCGAAACGACCGGCACCACCGAGATCGCCAGAATGGTGACGCTGAAGACCACATACGGGGCCACCCGAAAGATCGGGGAGGCGGTGTTCGCCAGCACCACCTGCTTCCTGGAAAGCCGGAGCAGATCCCGGTACGGCTGCCACGGCGCAGGCCCGCGGCGGTTCTGCAGGCGGCACTTCAGCCATTTCACCCAACCCGCCATCAAGGGGGCGATCATAACTATAGCAAGCGTTTGCGCAATCGCCGAAAACCAGCCGGTCATACGATCACCCACAGCAAGAATAATAGGGTAAAAAAGGAATAGCAGATATAGACCCGGAGATTGCCGCCCTGGATGCGCGAGGTTCTTTCCGCCAGGTGCAGCAGGATCTTGCCGATCGGCACATAGAGCATCAGCCACAACCGGTCGCTGACATGCAGGGTGTAGCGGGGGCCCTTGCCCGAACCGGCCGGTCCGGCCGGTTCGACCTTTTCGAATATCAGCCATACAAAGGAAAAGATCCGGCGAATCGGCATGGCAAACGAGGTGGCGGTGTATTGCATGCGGGCGCTGAGCGGGCCAAAGCCGCAATCCCAGGCCGGGGCGACCCGGATGCGATTGTTACGCTGCGGCGGATGGAGAAAGAAAAAGATCGTAAGCCAGCTCAGGGCAATGCCGAAGAACACGGCAAGCGCCCCATAGGAGGCGGTCTGCGGACTGACCGGGGTCAGCCATAACCAGCCGTCGGCGGCTCCTCCCGACAGCCCCCGGCCGAGAAGGTCGGCGGGAATTGCATTGATCGCCCGGACCGCCCAGGTGGGAAAGATGCCGAACAGGAGACAGGCGAGGGCCAGCACGATCTGGCCGAACTGCATGCCGAACGACGGGTCATGGGCTGCCTGCAGATCGGCACTCCGCGGCCGGCCGAGGAAGATCACCCCGTACACCTTGACGAAACAGGCGGTCGCCAGCGCCCCGGTCAGAGCCAGCATGGCCGAGGCCACCGGAATCATGGCCCCGAGGATGCCGCTCCGCAAAACCGGGCCCTGGAGTGCCGCCTGAAAGGTCAGCCATTCCGAGACGAAGCCGTTAAACGGCGGGAGAGCCGAAATGGAGATGCAGCCGACCAGAAAGCAGACCGCGGTGACGGGCATCCTGCCGATAAGTCCGCCCATTTTTTCCATGTCGTGCTGCCGGCTCTGCTGCAGGATGGCGCCGGCGCCAAAGAACAGGAGACTCTTGAACAGGGCGTGGTTGAGACAATGGTACAGGGCGGCGATCAGGGCCAGGGCGGCGATTTCCATATGGTTCTTGGCATAAAAAATCATCGACAGGCCGAGGCCGATATAGATGATGCCGATGTTTTCCACGCTGTGATAGGCGAGCAGCCGTTTGAGATCATGCTGCATCAGGGCATAGAGTACCCCGAAAAGCGCCGAAGCCGAGCCGATCAGGAGGACCAGCACCCCCCATTGCCAGGCGATGTCCCCGAGCAGGTCGTAGGTAAAACGAATGAAACCGTAGACCGCCACCTTGAGCATGACCCCGGACATGAGCGCCGAGATATGGGAAGGGGCCACCGGATGGGCCTGGGGCAGCCAGACATGGAGCGGGACAATGCCGGCCTTCAGGCCGAATCCGACCAGGGCGAGGAGGAAGGCGATGGTCGCCCAGGTCGGGCTCAACCCGGCGGTCTTCATGACGGCGAAACTGAAGCTGCCGGAGAAACCGGCCAGCACGCCGTAGGCAAAAAATAAAAACGCGCCGCCCACCACCGCCATCAGCAGGTAGAGAAAGGCCGCCCGGCGATTCTCGGCCAGGTGGTGCTGGAAAACCACGAGAAAATAGCTGGCGAGAGACATCAGTTCCCAGGTGAACATGAACGAGAAGGCATCGGCGGCCAGCAGCACCAGGAACATCCCGCCGACGAACAACCCGGTAAAGAAGGTCAGGGTGGCGACGGGGTGCGGCCCGCCCACATATTCGACGACATAGCCGGGGCCGTAACAGGCGGCAATGAAGGTGACGGCGCCGACGATAAAGAGAAAAAAGCCGGCCAGCGGATCGAGATGTAAATAGACATGCAGCCAGGGCAGACCAAGGGGAACGACCAGTTGTCCGGTCGTCCGGGTAAGGAGGGCCAGGCCGCCGCCCCAGGCGGCGGCAATGCCGGCGATACCCTGCAGGAGAAACGACAGTCTGATCGCAAGAGAAGGCCGGCGAGGAAAAAACAGCGGTACGATTGCCGAAAGGAAGGTCGTTAATACCGCCAACAATGCAAGAGTCAGGGCCATATCGCTATCCATTGTCATCGATCGGAAAGTTTGGCGCTTATCCCGGGCCGAAGCCAAATAACAATGACAGGGTAAAACGTCTGAAGGTTTTTTGTTTTTTGTTACTTGTTTTATCCCGGCAAAGGCTGTTGGGCCTCGGCCGGAAGATACCGAAATGTTCTCCGGTATGGAGCGTGGTATAACTCCGCAAAAAACACTTGTCAACCATTCCTGAGAGCGGATATTCCGGTGAGGGCGGGAAATATCGAACCGAGAGACATGTTCATCGCTATTGGGCCACGTAGAACTCCTGTGGTTGATTTTTAGTATCCATTCAGCTCTATGGACAAAGTCCCCCCTCCCCCTGCGGGGGGGGGGGGGGGGGGGGGGGGG
>CAYTVF010000202.1:0-7470 GCA_964441345.1 uncultured Desulfopila sp.
TGGCGGAGTGGCGCATCTTATCGATGGCATCGTTGATCGACGAATCCTTCTCGATGTAACTGTCCGACTGGGGAATATAGGCCTCCGGCTGATAATAGTCGTAATAGGAGACAAAATACTCCACCGCATTGTGTGGGAAAAGCTCCTTGAACTCACCGAAGAGCTGCGCCGCCAGGGTCTTGTTGGGCGCGACAACCAGGGTTGGCCGCTGGACCCGGGCGATGACATTGGCGATGGTAAAGGTCTTGCCGGAACCGGTGACGCCGAGCAGCACCTGGCTTTTCGTCCCGGCCAGCAGACCATCGGCCAGGGCCTTGACGGCATCCGGCTGATCGCCCGAAGGTTTGAATTGGGTTACAAGCTGAAAGGGAATATCCATGTGGTTCTCATTATCAAGGGGGTGCTGAAAAAGACAATCATAGTAACAAAAAGGATATTGTAAATCTACCTTTCCGCTCATCGTTCAGAAAGAACACCGATCTTTTGCCGAAAAGTTCAGGAATGCCGTTGTTGCGGGGCAAGGGTTTACCCCAGCGGGATGTGGATATTGAAAAGAGTTCCTTTGCCCTCCTCACTGGCAAAGGTTATCGTGCCGCCGAGGCTTTTCATCGTACCATACGCCACCGACAGCCCGAGACCGGCGCCCTCGACCACCGGTTTGGTCGAGAAAAACGGTTCGAAAATCAGTTCCTGATGTTCCTTCTTGATGCCCCCGCCGCCGTCGCCGATGCTTATCACCAAAGTGTCTTCCTGCAATACGGAATCAATCCGCAGAATCCCGCCGGTCGAGGACATCGCCTCGATGGCATTGACCACGATATTTCTCAGCACCAGCGACAGCTTGGCTTTATTGGCAGCTATTTTACTGGTTTCGTCAATCAATTTAAGATTACAGGTGATTTTGTGCATTGTCATCAAGGGACCGAGATCCTCCAGCACCGCGGTCATGATCCTGGCGATGCTCTGCAATTCATCGAATGCGGTTGACTCCCGGTAGAGCAGCTGAAACTCCCGGACCATCTTCCTCATTCTTTCACATTCCCTGTAAGCCAGTTCCATCAGCGATTTATCCTCTTCGGTCAGGGCAACCCGGTCGGCTATATCCCGCAACACCGAACGTACGCCGAAAAGCGGGTTACCGAACTCGTGGGCGAAACTTGACGACAATCGGCCGACCGCTTCCATTTTCTTGGCATTGACCAATTCGTTGTGCAAGGCAACCTCGTACGACACCTCCCTCGACACGGAAATCGTATTAACCATCCGGTTTTGATCGTCAAAAACAGGCGAAATGACCGAGAAGAATTTCAATGGCTTGCCGAACTTCGACTGCGTCTCCAGCATGCCTTCCCATTGTTTGCCCGCCTGTAATCGGGTTTCGACGGCAGCAATTTTTTCCTTGCCCGTGGCCGAAGTATCCTCAAGAAAGAAAGCCGATCGGCCCATCAGCTCGTTCCGGGAATATCCGGTCAAACGTTCCAGACCGGCATTGACGTACTGGATAGCATTGTCGGAATCGGCGATCAGTATCATCACCGGCACCTGTTCGATCGCTTCGCTCAACAGCTCTCGTTCCCGCAGAAGTTCTCTCTTTTCGCTGTTATCGTTGATAAAGATGAGGGCGCCTGAAACATTGCCGTTTTTGAATACCGGATATGCCCGAAGAGCTGTGGCAAGCTTCTGTCCGCCGGGGATGGTGATGAAGCCGTCATCGCATTGCAGGGCTCGCCCCTGGTTCATGACCTGGCACACCAGACATTCTTCGGTGAAATCGATTTTATTGCTCATCCCGGAATGGACAAACAATTCATGAAGACCTTTGCCGATGACGTCCTCATAGGCATCCAGACCCAACATCCGCAAACAGGCATCGTTGGCAAAAGAACAGATGGTATCGCAATCCACCCCGACGATGGCCTCCTCGGTGGAATCGAAGAAAAGCAGCAGCCGCTGTTCGTTGCGGGCAAGCGATTCATAGGCCTGCCGCGCCCGTTCCTGCATGGTGTTGAGTCCCGAAACGACCTGATCGAGCTCGTCATGCTCCGCTCGCGATTTACGTTCAAGCTTGAGGGGAGTGCTTGGTTTGGAGAAATCGAGACGGTGAATCTGCTGGGCCAGGGCTTCCAGATGCCTGGTAACCAGATATTGAAACATCAGCAGGGTGAATCCGGCGATAAGAAATATCTTGATGCCGTTGCCGCCGAGGATCTTAAGGAAACGAAGAGTAAGGTCGCGCCACATCGGCTTGGTGTCGGCCACGACTTCCAATGCGCCGTAGGGCAGCTTCTCATCGGCATCGGCCAGGAGGGGGTATGTGGACAAAATCCCATTGCCGGCCAGAGGAATCCCCTGCTGCCACACGATCTTTTCGTCGACAACGACAGCCGCATAGGCAATTCCGCTTGACCGGACCAGTTTATCAAGCAGGGAATTTACCGTTGCCGTGTCACCGGCCAGGACACTCCGGGTGACACCCGGCAACTGTTGCGAAGTAATAGTGTCGAGTGAAGCGGTAATTCTCTTTCTATCCTGCCGGTAATCGAAATACACCTGCCCGAAGGTGCTGATGACGGTCAGTATCAAACTGAAGAACACCAGCCACAGAACCAGCTTGATGGCTATCCGGTCGAATACTTTGCGCATTAGAGAGAGAGTAGAGAGTTGCGTGCCTATCCTGCAGGCGCAGTGTTGCCGCGAGTCCGGGAGAAGAAGCCCCGGAGCCGACAAGAAATCACCCCGAGTTCCGGCGGTTATGAGTCGAGCCAAAGATAAAAGTCATTTTGAATTACATAATTACTGATTTCCACGACAAAATCAAGACGGTAAATCTACCGGCTGCGAGTAGGTATTCTCACCTAGCGGCAGCGCTGCAGGCTGTTGCCTGCAACTCAATCCCGCGCCCTCGGCCATCATCGACTGAACTCCCAGGAAATGCAGTTTTCCGGGCAGTATTTTATCGCTTCATCGACAAGATCTTCGGGGTATTGGCTGAGATCCATAACCTCCATCATGCCGGTATCGGTATTGTAGCGGAACACTGCTGGGGCAATCTCAATACATCCTCCACATTCCGTACATCGCCCGAGATCGATAACTGGAATTCTTTTTTTTTCCATCGCGCGGTCCTCGTCCTTGTCCATTGCGGTTTCCTTGTATCTGCCTTTTCTTCCCAGCCGGGATCATTTCCGAAGGGGTGCACCAGCAGACAATTTATTGAGTGGCTTTTTCGGATCATCCGTTTATAATAATCATTCCTGGAAAATTATGAGAAATTGATTTGTTTTCCGCCAAACTTGATCCTTTTCTTGTAATAGTTGCCCTTGTCCATTATCATAAGGATAATACTTGGAATTTACGATTCATTACTGATAAATCGGCTGGTTATCTCTTCAACGGCCGACAACAATCTTCTGCCAATATCAATAATATGGAGCAACAATGAGCACAACTGAACTGGCCAAAGGAATTTACTGGGTTGGAGCCGTCGACTGGGACGTACGCGACTTTCACGGTTACTCGACATATCGAGGAACCACCTATAACGCATTTCTCATCGTCGACGAGAAAATCACCCTGTTCGACACCGTAAAACGTTCGCACATGGACGAGATGCTGCGGAATATCCGATACATCATCGATCCGGCAAAAATCGATTACCTGGTGATCAACCATGTCGAAATGGATCATTCGGGCAGCCTGCCGGAGTTGATGGATCTGATCAAACCGGAGAAGCTGTTCTGCTCGCCAATGGGACAGAAGGCAATAATCGAACATTTCCACCGGGAAGACTGGCCCTTCGAAGTGGTCAAGACCGGCAGCGAGATCAGCCTCGGCAAACGGACCATCCAATTCCTGGAAACCCGCATGCTGCACTGGCCCGATTCCATGTTCAGTTATGTCAAGGAAGACGGAATCCTCTTTTCGAGCGATGCCTTCGGCCAGCATTACGCCACCAGCGAACGGTACGACGACGAGGTGGATATGGCCGAGGTAATGCATGAAAGCGCCAAGTATTATGCCAACATCCTCTATCTGTATGCGCCGCTTATCCGCAAACTGCTGGCAACGGTGGCAGCGATGAAGCTCGACATCAAGATGATCGCCCCCGACCATGGCGTTATCTGGCGGACCCACAAGAGCAAGATCCTTGAAGCATATGATAAGTGGAGCCGCAACGAATCGGAAAAGAAAGTGCTGGTGATCTACGACTCGATGTGGCACTCGACGGAAATGATGGCGGATGCCATCGGCGTCGGCCTGCGGGAGACCGGGGTGAGCACCAGCATGATCAATCTCAAGGTCCACCACCGCAGCGACGTGATGACCCAGGTGCTTGGCGCCAAGGCGGTCGTCCTTGGATCGTCCACCCTCAACAACGGACTTCTCCCGCGCATGGCCGGCTTTCTCATGTATATGAGAGGACTCAAGCCTGCCAATAAATTCGGCGCGACCTTCGGCTCCTATGGCTGGAGCGGCGAAGCGGTCGGCCTGATGAACACCGCCCTGGAGGATATGAAGATCGAACTCATCGAGGAGGGGTTGCGATTGAAATATGTTCCCGACCAACACAAGCTTGAAGAGTGCGTCGAAATGGGCCGGAGAATCGGTAAACGGGTCCATGAAAGCATTCCCCGGAAAGGTTGATCCGGCATGAACAGAATATCCCGGCACAAGGTGCTGCTGACTGGCGATTCATTCGACCATTGCAGCAGCCAGGTCCACAGGTTTTTCGACCTCACTTCGCTGGTGATCTATGACTGCATCGAAGCCCGGCCGGAGCAATCCTGCTCGGGTCTCGATGCAGGTTTTACCGACCGTATCAGGGACGCGGAAGACCGTAACCGCCAGCAGGTCCGGGAATTGATTACCGAACTCGAAAAAACGGGGATCAGGACAACCGCGGACCTGCATGCCATTGAGCAGGGTTATGTCAGCAAGACCCTGCATATTCTCAGCCATTTTCTCGACGGCTTCATCGGCATCGATTCCTTTTTCTACAATCTGCTCGACGACAGCCACTGGCTCTCCCCCCGGACCGCCGCCGCCATCCTCGCCAATCCGCAACGTTACTGGCTGATTCACGTCGACGGCTATTCGGCGACCCCGGAAGAGGCCGGCCTCCTTCGCCGTTGATGAGCAAGGCACCAATCGACAATGGTAAAAATCTACCGGGACTATGCCGATGAGCCCGCCGACATTTTTCTCCCCTTACCGGAAGAACTCGCCTGCGATTTGTACCACCTGGAGATGGAGGGCTTCCAGGAAGATATTGCCTTCTATCGAAAGATCCTGCCGGAATGCGGCAGGATCCTCGAGATGGGCTGCGGCACCGGCCGGGTTGCCAGGCGGATTGCCGGAAAAGAGCGCCAGGTGACCGGCATCGATATTTCCCTGCCGATGTTGCGCCAGGCCGCCCGGAAGCAACCGGCCAATTGCCGATTTCTCTGCATGGACATGACGGCCACCGGCTTTCGCCAGTCTTTCGATACCATCCTCATTCCTTACAACACCCTCAACCTGCTGGCCGAGGAAGAGCGGATCCTGAACTGCCTCGATGGCTGCAGAACATCCCTGCATTCGACCGGCAGGCTTATGCTGCAGATCTTCGTGCCGCCCGATGACTCCTTGCACCACAGCCAAACTACCTTCCAGTTTCAGCTGTTCGACCGTCCCGGCGGCGGACGGATCATCAAGGAAATCCTGAAAAAATCTCGGCCCGGCACGCGGACAATGGAGATCGAGGAACGTTTTCGCATTCGTCCCATGCAGAAGGGGCTCGCCAACGAGGACTACAATTCGATCTACCGGATTGCCTCCTTCCCCATGGCGCACTGGCTGATGCTGTTTGCCAAGGCAGGATTCAGGCCGGAACATATCTGGGGATCCTACGACCGGAAAGCGTATGGCGAGACCCCGTCTTCCTGCTGTCTTTTCCAACTCGGCAAAAATAATTGAATAAAAAACTTTCTCTTCTTGACCTAGATCAAAGATCCTGAGAAAATCCTGGTGTATTCTCTCCTTAACACTGATCGAGAGAGACAATCACCGTCACCCTCGATCGCATGCACTGACTACCCTAGCACACGTTATAATAACAGTATTCGCCTGGCGAATACCCAACCTTGTCTCAGGAGGAGATTATGTTTTGTAATCAATGTGAACAAACTGCCAAAGGAACCGGCTGCACCAAAATCGGCGTATGCGGAAAAAGCGATGAGGTTTCCTTACTCCAGGATCTTCTCACCCACGCCGTCCAAGGCCTCTCCCTGGTAGCGGCGGAAGGACGGAAAGTCGGCGTGATCGACGGCGCAGTCAACCGTTTTACCACGGAGGCGATCTTCGCCTGCCTGACCAACGTCGACTTCGACCCGCGCCGCTTCCAGAAGTGGCTGGGCCAGACGGTTGAGCTGCGCGAAGCCCTCAAAGGCAAAGTGAAGGCAGCGGGAGGCAATGTCAATTTTACTGCCCCGGCCGCCTCCTTCACCCCGGCGCCGACTCTTGACGGCCAGGTGGCCCAGGGCCTGAAACTCGATTTCATGAACTCGCTCGACGCCAACCCGGATCTCCGCTCCCTCAAACAGATCACCGTCTACGGAATTCGAGGCCTGGCAGCCTACGCCGATCACGCCGCGATTCTCGGCAAGGAAGACGACTCGATCTACGCCTATATCCATGAGACAATGGCCGAGTTCACCAAAGGCGGTCAAGGACTCGAACAACTGGTCGGCCTGGCACTGAAATGCGGCGAAGTCAACCTCAAGGCCATGGAACTGCTCGATGCCGGCAATACCGGTACGTACGGCCATCCGGTGCCGACCCCGGTTCCGCTCGGCGTAAAAGCCGGCAAAGCCATTATGGTATCCGGTCATGATCTCAAAGACCTTGACCAGCTGCTCAAGCAGACCGAAGGAAAAGGCATCAATATTTACACCCACGGCGAGATGCTGCCCTGTCACGGCTACCCGGAATTAAAAAAATACAGCCATTTCTTCGGCCATTTCGGCACTGCCTGGCAGAATCAGCACAAGGAGTTCCCGCATTTTCCCGGGGCAATTCTGTTCACCACCAACTGCATTCAGAAGCCTGCAGACAGCTATAAGGCCAACGTTTTCACCACCGGCCTGGTTGGCTGGCCGGATGTAGCCCATATCGGCGACGACAAGGACTTCACCCCGGTTATCAACCGCGCCCTGGCGCTGCCCGGTTTTCCGGCGGATGTCGATAAAGACTCGGTCCTCACCGGTTTTGCCCGCAACACCGTGCTCGGGGTAGCCGACAAAGTGATTGAAGCGGTCAAAAGCAAAGCAATTCGCCACTTCTTCCTGGTCGGCGGTTGCGACGGCGCCAAACCCGGCCGGAACTATTATACCGAATTTGTCGAGAAGGTTCCCGCAGACTGCATGATCCTTACCCTGGCCTGCGGCAAATTCCGCTTCTTCGACAAGAAACTCGGCGATATCGGCGGCATCC
>CAYTVF010000203.1:0-7413 GCA_964441345.1 uncultured Desulfopila sp.
TGCTGGTCGGGGATCTGGTAGAGCTTGCCGTCCGGACCGGTGGTGAAGGATTTGCCTATGAAGTCGTCCACATCGAGACCCGGATTGGTGACATCCTTGCCCTCGCCGGTCATCCAGTCGGTGAGCGGCACGACCTGCTGATAGCGGAAGTGGGTGCCGATCAGGTCGGAGTCGTTGATGTAGGCGTCGTAGATATTCTTGTTGGACTGCATCTGGGTCTGCAGCTTCTCGATAACGTCACCCTCGCCGATCAAATCATGGGTGATTTTGATCCCGGTGATCTCCGAGAAGGCTTTGGCCAGGGTCTTCGATTCGTACTCATGGGTGGTAATCGTTTCCGATACCACTTTAATGTCCATGCCTTTGAACGGTGCGGCAGCCTTGACGAACCATTCCATTTCCTTCATCTGGTCTTCCTTCGAAAGCGTCGAAGGCTGAAATTCGCCGTCCACCCATTTTTTTGCTTCATCCATCCCTGCTCCCGCAGGACCCGCCAGGAGGGCGACCATTGCTGTTGCCGTTACGAGCTTTTTAATCATCGACTTTCTCCTCTCTAGTTTTGCGATTTTCCTACCACCGGCTCATGTGGCAGAACGAAACAACGATAACACACAGAATACAGAAAACTCCTAAACCCACCTGAAGACGCAGAGCGCGTAAACGCAGGCGATGGCAAAGGCCCACCACAGACTCAAGGCGCCGAACAGGGCCAGCCAGATAATGTGAATATAGGCCGCCCCGAGCAGGGAGACGAAAAGCCGGTCGCCCCTGGTGGTCTCGAAACGAAGAATCCCCACCCGCGGCGAACCGCCGGGACTTCTGAGCTCCCAGATGGTCATGACGATGAGCATGCAGAAGATGATGATGAAGAATGCGGCAGTCGGCTTGGTCCATGCCATCCAGTTGAAATTCATAGCCTTCCTCCCTTAAACCCGACCAAGCGCGAAGCCCTTGGCTATATGATTGCGGACGAAATAAATGACCAGCGCGCCCGGCAGAATGGTGAGGACGCCGGCGGCGGCCAGTACCCCCCAGTCAAGGCCCGAGGCGGAGACGGTCCGGGTCATGATCGCCGAGATCGGCTTGGCGTTGACGGCGGTCAAGGTCCTCGCAAGAAGCAGTTCGACCCAGGAGAACATGAAGCAGAAAAAGGCGGTAACGCCGATCCCCGAGGCGATATTGGGGATAAAGATCTTGAGGAAGAACCGCGGCCAGGAATAGCCGTCGACAAAGGCGGTCTCATCGATCTCTTTCGGGATGCCCGACATGAAGCCCTCGAGGATCCAGACGGCCAGCGGCAGGTTGAAGAGACAGTGGGCGATGGCCACGGCGATATGGGTGTCGAACAGGCCGATCGACGAATAGAGCTGGAAGAACGGCAGGGCGAATACCGCCGGCGGGGCCATGCGGTTGGTCAGCAGCCAGAAGAAAAGATGCTTGTCGCCGACGAAGGAGTAGCGGGAAAAGGCATAGGCGGCGGGCAGGGCGAAGGTGACCGAGATGACCACGTTGATCGAGACGTAGATCATCGAATTGATATAGCCCGAGTACCACGAGGCGTCGGTGAAGATCACCCGGTAGTTGTGCAGGGTCAGGTTCTGCGGCCACAGGGTGAAGACCGACAGGATCTCGTCGTTGGTTTTGAAACTCATGTTGACCAGCCAGTAGATCGGCAGGAGCAAAAAGACGATATAGAGAACTGGAATGAAGTTCTTCAGGCGCATTATCGACCACCTCCGTTGCTGCTGTTTTCGCCGATGTTGCTCATTACTGTGTAGAACACCCAGGAGAGCAGCAGGATGACGAGGAAATAGACCAAGGACATGGCGGCGGCGGGGCCGAGGTCGAACTGGCCGACCGCCATTTTCACCAGATCGATGGACATGAAGGTGGTCGAGTTGCCGGGGCCGCCGCCGGTGATGACAAAGGGCTCGGTATAGATCATGAAGCTGTCCATGAAGCGGAGCAGGATGGCGATGAGGAGCACCCGCTGCATCTTCGGCAGCTGGATATAGCGGAACACCGACCAGCGCGAGGCGCCGTCGATTTTCGCCGCCTGGTAGTAGGCGTCGGGGATCGAGCAGAGTCCGGCGTAGCAGAGCAGGACCACCAGGCTGGTCCAGTGCCAGACATCCATGACGATGATGGTGAGCCAGGCGGCCAGCGGGTCCTGGGTATAGTTGTAATCGAAGCCGAGCGAGGCCAGGCTGTGGCCGAGGAGGCCGATATCGACCCGGCCGAAGATCTGCCAGATGGTGCCGACCACGTTCCAGGGGATGAGGAGCGGCAGGGCCATGGAGATCAGGCAGACCGGCACGCCCCAGCCCTTCTTCGGCATGGCAAGCGCAATGACTATCCCCAGCGGCACTTCAATCAGCAGGATGATGCCGGAAAAGAGCAGCTGCCGGAGAAAGGCGGCGTGAAAGCGGTCGGAATGGATGAGTTCCTTGAACCAGTCCATCCCCACCCAGAAAAACTGATTGTTGCCGAAGGTATCCTGGACCGAATAGTTGACGACAGTCATCAGCGGAATGACGGCGCTGAAGGCCACCACCAGGAAAACGGGCAGGACCATGAACCAGGCCTTCTGGTTAGTCTGTTTGGCGATCATCGCTTTTCTCCTGTGATCAGATGGTCGTTGACATAGATGTTGGTGTGGCCGATATCGAATACCAGGTTGGCCGTCTCGCCGGTCATCCCCGACAGTTCCGGCATGACCACGTTGAACAGCCGGTCGTTCAGCCCCACCCGGACGATCTTGTAGCGGCCGATGTCGTCCACCTTGATAATCTTCACCGGCACGCCTTTCCCTTCGCCTCCCTCGCCATGGAGCGGAGCGAGACGCAGATATTCGGGACGGACGCCGATCTCGATCTTGGCCCCGGCAGGAAGGTTGTCGTAAAACCGATCGAGGACTATTTCGTGCCCGTCGATAATGGCCCGATTGTCCTGCAGCCGGCAGGGCACGATATTCATGCCGGGGGAGCCGATGAAGTAGCCGACGAAGGTATGCTCCGGCCGGTCGAACAGGGCCTCGGGGGTGCCGACCTGGACAATCGCTCCCTCGTACATGACAATGACCTCGTCGGCAAAGGTCAGTGCCTCGGTCTGGTCGTGGGTCACGTAGATCATGGTGAAGCCGAATTTTTTGTGGAGAAATTTCAACTGCGACCGCAATTCCCATTTGAGCTGGGGATCGATGACGGTCAGCGGTTCGTCGAAGAGGATGGCGTTGACGCTCTTGCGGATCAGTCCCCGGCCAAGCGATATCTTCTGCTTGGCGTCGGCGGTCAGGTGCTGGGCCTTGGTATGGAGGTCTTTGTCCAGGCCGAGCATCCTGGCCAGTTCGATCACCCGCGGTTCGATCTCTTCCGCACTCCTGCCCCGGTTTTTCAGGGGGAACGCCAAATTCTGAAAGACCGTCATGGTGTCGTAGATCACCGGAAACTGGAAGATCTGGGCGATATTGCGCTGCTCGGTGGGGAGCCTGGTGACATCCTGATCGTTGAACAGCACCTGGCCCCTGGTCGGAATCAGCAGGCCGGAGATGATATTAAGAAGAGTGGTCTTGCCGCAGCCGGAGGGACCGAGGAGGGCGTAGGCGCCGCCGTCGCGCCAGGTCAGGTCGAGCTTTTTCAGAGCGTAGTCGTCCGGATTGTCCGAAACACCGGTGTAGGAATGGGCGATCTCTTTCAAGGTAACTTTTGCCATTGCATTCTCCTTCTAGACACCGGTTACCGTTTCCGGCGTCACGACCAGGGCGTCGCCCCGGTCGTACACGTAAAATTTGTCGGGATCCATGAAAATTTCGATGGTTTCATCGATATCGATGTTGTGGATGCCGCGCGCCAGCAGCACCCAGCGGACGCCGGCCACGTCGACATGGACATAACTTTCCGAACCGGTGATCTCGGTGACCGCGACCTTGGCGTTGACGGCTATGGCCCTCTCCGAGTGGCGCTGCAGATAGAGATGGTGCGGCCGGAAGGCGATGGTGTAGTCGTCGTCGGGCAGATGGGGCAGGGGGCCCAGCAGCGGGATCTCCACATGGCTCTTGTAGAGCATTCTGTTGTTCAGCTTGGTCACCGGCAGGAGGTTCAGCGGCGGATCGGAGAGGGTCTGGGCGGTGATGAGGTTCTGTGGCCGGGTAAAAACCTCGATGGTCCGGCCGAACTGGGTGACCCGTCCCTGATGCAGGGAGGCGGTATTGCCGCCGAGCAGCAGAGCCTCGGAAGGCTCGGTGGTGGCATAGACGAAGATCGAGCCGGTCGCCGAAAAGATCCGGGGCAGTTCCTCGCGCAGTTCTTCGCGCAGCTTGTAGTCGAGGTTGGCCAGCGGCTCGTCGAGGAGTACCAGCTCGGCGCCCTTGACCAGGGCCCGGGCGAGCGCCGTGCGCTGCTGCTGTCCGCCGGAGAGTTCCTGGGGGGAGCGGCCGAGCATCCTGTCGAGTTTCAGCAGCGAGGCTACGCTGGCCACCCGCTCTTTAATCTCGGCAGCGGAGACCCCCGCAATGCGCAGCGGCGAGGCAATATTTTCAAAAACCGTCAGATTCGGGTAGTTGATGAACTGCTGGTAGACCATCGCCACGTTGCGTTTCTGCACCGGGATGCCGGTGACGTTGCGGTCGTCGACGTGGATGGTGCCGGAGGTGGGCTGGTCGAGTCCGGCCATGAGGCGCATGAGCGAGGTTTTGCCGGCCAGTGTGGGGCCGAGCAGGATATTCAACGATCCTGCGGCAAAGGTGAGCGATACGTCGCTTATATGAAATTCATTGCCGACTTTTTTACACAGGTTGCGGAGCTCGAGCTGCATCTACTTCTCCTCATCGGTTATCGGCGGCAGGCTGTGTCCGGCCGATAGTTTTTCTTTGCTCTCTTTGACATATTGGTCCAGCGCCAGGGCTTCGCCGGCGGTAAAGACCAGACCGAGCCTGGTCCGCCGCCACAGTACATCGTCACCGCTTCGCGCGAACTCGCGCGCGATCAGGTAGTTTACTTCGAAACTGTACAGGTTTGCGCCGAAGTGGCGGCCCATATCGTTTCGATCGCGGATTCCGGCGGTCATCGACCGGGCGCGGGTGCCGTAGGTGCCGATCAGGCGGGCGGCAAGGCCGCGGTCGATGAGCGGGCAGTGGGTCATGAGCCGGTCGATTTCGGCGGTGAAGTTTTCGGGACGGAAATCGCCGCCGGGGAGGTGGGCCTCTTCGGTCCACGGAATACCCATCGGCGGGAGGAAAGGCGAAAGTCTGGCCAGCACCGATTCGGCCAGTTTGCGATAGGTGGTGATCTTGCCGCCGTAAAGGGAAAGCAGCGGCGCCTCATCCCGGCCGGTGTCGAGTTTCAAGACATAATCGCGGGTGGCGGCCTTGGCCTCGCTCTTGCCGTCGTCAAAGAGCGGCCGGATGCCGGAAAAACTGCTCACCACATCCTTTTGCGACAGCGGGCGGATGAAATATTCCGAGGCCGCCCGGCACAGGTAGGTGATCTCGTCCGCTGAAATGGCGACACTGCCCGGATCGCCGTGGAAGTCGAGATCGGTGGTGCCGATCAGGGTGAAATCGCCTTCGTAGGGAATGGCGAAGATGATTCGCCCGTCGCTGTTCTGGAAGATATAGGCGCGGCCATGGTCGAACAGCTTCGGCACGACGATATGGCTGCCTTTGACCATGCGGATATGTTCCCTGGTCGCGCTGTGCGAAATGCGGGGAAGCAGTTGGCCGAGCCAGGGCCCCGAGGCATTGATCAGCACGGAGGCCTGGACGGTATAATCGCGGCTGTCCGCTTGGTCATGGAGGGTCAGGGTCCAGAGCTTGCCGCTGCGGGTGGCCGAGAGAAGTTTGGTGCGGGTGCGGATGGTTGCGCCTTTCGCCGCACCATCCATGGCGTTGAGCACCACCAGGCGGCTGTCCATGACCCAGCAGTCGGAATATTCGAAGCCTTTGACGTAATTCTTCTTCAGGACCTGCCCGGCCACATCTGTTTGCAGATTGACCGAACTGGTGGCGGGGAGAAGTTTCCTCCCGCCGATATGATCGTAGAGAAAGAGGCCGAGGCGGATCAGCCAGGCCGGGCGCAACCCTTCATGGTGGGGCAGGATGAAGCGCAGCGGCCGGATGATATGCGGCGCGGCCCGCAGCAGGACTTCGCGTTCGCGCAGGGCCTCGCGAACCAGGCGAAATTCGTAGTATTCGAGATATCTGAGGCCGCCGTGGATAAGCTTTGTCGATGCCGAGGAGGTGCCGTTGGCCAGGTCTTCCTGCTCGCAGAGAAAGACCGAAAGACCGCGCCCTGCAGCATCACGGGCTATTCCGCAGCCGTTGATGCCTCCGCCAATTACCGCTACGTCGAAAACAGATGTCTTCATTACCGGCACTCTGCTGAGGGTTACTTGCTACTTTCAGGTGGTTTCAACTTACTTCAGATAAAGTTTCGAACGCAAGGTTAATTGACAATTAACCGAAAACAAATGCTCAAGCAAGTGAAATTTTCGAAAAGCGACATTTTTGTAAAATCTTCCTTTTGGCCCTGTAATATCAGGCCCTCAAGGCCTGGCGACAACCACCTTCACGTCGTTTTCGGCGCAGATTTCCCGAAGCTGCTTGGGCAGGTCGGTGTCGATGACGATGGTATTGATCTGGGAAATATGGCCGATCCGGATGGGCGCGTTTCGTTCGAGCTTCATGGCATCGCTTACCAGGATGATATGGCGGGCATTTTTAATGATTGCCTGGGCTACCCGGACTTCGCGGAAATCATAGTCGAGCAGGGAACCGTCCGCGTCGATGGCCGAAACCCCGATGACGGCATAATCGACCTTGAACTGGTTGATGAAATCGACCGCCGCGTCACCGACGATCCCGCCGTCCGAACGGCGGACCTGGCCGCCGGCGATGATCAGCTCGACCCCCAGGAAATTTTTCATGATTTCCACGGCATTGATATTGTTGGTGATGACCAGCAGACCCCGATGGCCCGCCAGGGCATGGGCGACCTGCTCGGTGGTCGTGCCGATATTGATGAGGAGAGAACTGTTGTCCGGGATCAGCTCCGCCGCTTTTTTGCCGATGGCTCGCTTCGGCCCTGGGGCGAGGAGCCGCCTGGCCTCATAGCTGACATTTTCGATACCCGAGCCGACGATCGCCCCGCCGTGGATTCGCTGGAGCAGCTGCCTGTCGCAGAGTTCGTTGAGGTCCTTGCGGATGGTCTGAGGAGAGACGTTGAAGCTGGCGGAGAGCTCGTCGACATCGACTCTGCCATGTTCCCGCGCCAGAGTAAGGATCTTGTTTTGCCGTTCAGAGAGTGATTCCATGAAGTCCTTCCGCTAAGATGATGGTATTGGTGAGGCTACCGGCCGTCAGTCGCCTCATTATTCATCGAAGTTTCGTTGGTGTCAAATTGTATTTCAAATGAAACA
>CAYTVF010000204.1:0-7240 GCA_964441345.1 uncultured Desulfopila sp.
AGAGTGGGTGAGTTTGGAATGAAGCCGCACTTTGCGGCCTCCCCCTCCCCCTGACCCCCTCCCGCCAGGGGAGGGGAAACTTTGGCCATGGAACTGAATGTATACACAGAATCATTATACTATTATCAATAGCCGCGATCGATCTCCGAACTCACCGAGTTTGCAACCGACAAAGAGGGCAAAACCCTCATCAAACGAAGGAGCTACCGTCATGAAAGAAAAACTCTGTCAGATGAATACGGAATACGCCGGAAAACCAACCACGACGATAACCTTGGAAATGCCCGCCGAACTTCTCGAACATGTGAACAAAACCGCGGCCCTGGAGGGAGCGGATGCCCAGACGATTATCAACTGTTACGTCCAGCAGGGGTTGATCGACAGCAGGAAGGCGATCAAGCAGCTGGAATTTGCCGAACACGCCAAGAATGTCCTGGAAAAACAGGGAGTTCACCAGAGTGCCATCGATGAGATCTTCAGCAAGTTGATGTTTTGAACGATGCCGGCCGGACGGCAAACCGGAGCCGATCTCAGGACGAAGCCCCTTTGCGGGTTTCGACAAAATGCGCCGCCGCCAGGGCCGCCGTGCAGCCGTCGGCGGCGGCCAGGACGATCTGGTTGGCATATTTCTGCCGGAGATCGCCCACGGCAAAAATACCGGGGATGCTCGTCTCGCATTTCTCGTCGGTGATGACATAGCCGGCGGTGCTCCTCTCGATTCCGGCCGGAACAAGCTGATTGTTCGGGGCAAAGCCGACAAAAATGAAGACCCCCTCGGCATCGACCTCACGGCCCTGGCCGGTCTGGGTATCCTGCAAAGAAATCCCGGTCACGCCGCCGGCGTCGGAGTTGATTTTTCCGACCACCGTATTGAAGAGAATTTCAATCCGCGGTTCGGCAAAGACGCGCTGCTGGAGAATACGGCTGCCCCGGAAGGCATCCCGCCGATGGATGAGGTAGACCTTTTTGGTAATCTTGGCAAGATACAGGGCGTCTTCCAGGGCGGTATCGCCGCCGCCGATCACGGCGACGGTCTTGCCCCTGAAGAAGAAGCCGTCGCAGGTTGCGCAGTAGGAGACCCCCTTGCCGAAGTTCTCCAGCTCTCCGGGGGCGTTCAACTTTTTGGCGGTGCCCCCCGCCGCCAGGATCACTGCATGGGCCTGCAGCACGGTGCCGTCGTCGAGGCGTACCGAATGGTATTCAAGTCCGGGTTCGGTGGCGACGACCTCTTTCTCGCGAATCTCGAGGTTATACGATTTGGCGTGCTCCAGAAATTTCTCGCACAGCTCGAAGCCGCCAATCTCGATAAACCCCGGGTAGTTCTCGACCCCCTTGGTAATGGCCACCTGGCCGCCGAACACGCCCCGTTCGATGAGAACGGTTTTGAGGGCCGCACGCATGGCGTACATCCCGGCAGTAAGCCCGGCAGGTCCGCCGCCGACAATGATCACATCGTATATTTCATTATTCGCCATTCTATTCTCCATGGATATTCATTTCTTGAAAAACCGGTCCAGCATACCTTTTTTCGCCGGCTCAGGCAAGCCCAGCCGGCGACAGATGTGCACCTCCAGGTCGTGATCGGACACATCGGCGCCTTCGACGACGATCTCGTCTCCGACCATAACCGCCGGGGCAACCGGCAGATCGAGGGCGAAGTACTCGTCGGTCTCGTATTCGGATTTGGGTTTTGAGGTGATATCGATTTCAACCGGATATTTTCCGCCCAGACTGGGCATAATCTGCTTGAAATGTTTTCAGGGCTTGCCGTTCGGTTCATTGAGGAAGAATCTTACCTTCAACATGGTATCTCCTTTTGTTTTTTTATTTTATAAGTTTTTCTTTTTAGCTTCAGCCATATGCCCGACAAACTTCTCGGGCGGGACGTAATCCACCAGACGAAGATCGGGCATCTCCCTGCCGTTCTGGTCCAGGAAAACTATGGTCGGCACACCTTTTACGCCATACTGCTGCAGCAGCCGTTCATGGACCGGATTGCCGCCTTTGGTCACATCGACCTTGACCATGACAAAATCGCTGCCGGCCTGCTTGACCACCGCCGAATTGTGAAAAGTGACTTCCTCGAATTCCCGGCACGGCGTACACCAGGTGGCATAGAAATCGATAATAACCGGTTTTTTCAGGTGTTGAGCCTCTTGCAGGATTTCCTCGCCGTACGGCTGCCAGGTAACGCCCTCTCCCCGCATGGCCCAGGATGCTACGAGAAATGTCGCCAAAACCAGACCGGCAATCCCCGTGCTCCCCTTCAGCAAGGGGAAGGCCCGGAAGTTCGCCTGACTTTTATCGATCCAGCCAAGGTGCAGTCCTGCCGCCATGGCAACGAGGGCCGGCAGGAGGGTTCCCCCCCAGCCGGGCAGAATGGGGCGGATGAAATGCGCGGCCATGCCGATCAGCACCCAACCCATCAGTTTTCTCACCCAGATCATCCAGCCGCCCGAACGGGGCAGTTTCTTCAATTGTCCGGAAAACATCGCCAGGAAAAAGAGCGGCAACCCCAGACCCAGACTCAAGGTAAAGAAGATGATGAAGCCGAGCCACGGACTGCCCATGCCGGCGACCCAGGTGAGCAGGCCGAGCACGAACGGGCCGATGCAGGGGGCCGCAACCACGCCGAGGGTGAGCCCCATGAAGAGGCTGCCGAAATAGCCGCTATAGGATTTGGCCGCGGCCTGGGTGATGCCGCTCGGCAGACGCATCTCCCAGAGGCCGAAGAGACTCGTGGCAAAAAAGACCAGGGTGCCGGCCACGACCAGGAGTAGGATCGGATTCTGCAGCATCGACCCCATAAGACCGCCGGTCAGCGAAGCAACCACCCCGAGTATCGAGTTGGTGAGGGCAAGGCCCATCATGTAACAGATACCGTGCACGACCAGCCTGCCGCGCCCTTCCCCGCCTTTGGCGGCCTGGCCGCCGAAATAGGAAACAGTGATGGGGATCAGGGGATAGACGCAGGGCGTAAGGTTTAGGGCCATGCCGCCGGCGAAGATGCCGAGGAGCGTCCAGATCATCGCCCAGCCGTAGAGCGGCCCCGGCGCTTTCGGCTCCTCCGTTGCCTGGGCAAGTCCGGCGGGAGCGCTTGCGACCGGCAATCCCCTCGCCTGCCATTCGGGATAGCCATACGGATCGCGATAGACATTTTTATAACCAAGTTGTACGGCCACCCGGGCCGCCGAGTCGCTGCGGACTCAGGTGAGTCCCGCTCAGTAGAAGACCAGGGCTCGATCCTTATCGGGTCCGAGGAAGTTTTCGAGGGATTGCGCCTTGCGCCATCTTGCCCACGCGGTCGGCTCCATCGGAAAATTCTCGGCTCCCTGGAGATGGCCCGTCCGGTATTCCCACTCCTGGCGGGTATCGACCAGGAGGAGGCTGGCGGCGTCCCCGCCGGCCTTCTCGTAGCGCCGGGCCAGTTCATCGGTGGTAATTATCTGGTAGCCGCCGTTTTTCCCTTCGGCCAGCACATCGTCCCAGGTCGCCTGCCTGGGAGTGACGGCACGGTTGGTAAACCAGAGACCGGCTATCGTAATCAATACCGCCGCAAGGGCGGCAAAGGTCGTTTTCTTGTTGTCCATGTCAAAGCCTTTTTCAACGCGAGTTGGCACTCGCCAACCCTTGGTTCAAGTAGGGTGCACTCCGTGCACCAACGAATTCAGGATGGTGCACGGAGTGCACCCTACCAAGCCAACTTAATATCTCATCGAGATTACAGCTTTCCTTCACGTCTGAGTTTTGACAGAAGAAAGGTCGAGCCTCTGAGGGAGAGCCCTATTCTTTTGCCAAGCTCCTCGGCATTCAGTGGGCCGGATTCACCGGCAAGCGAGATGATCTCCTCTTCCAGTTCTTCAAACCAGTCTTCGAACAGCACGAGAAGATCGGGGTCGGTTATCGCCATCAATTGTTTGGATTGCGCGACCTTATCCACCAGGCTCTGACACATTTGCGTTGGGTCGACACCTTCGCCCATGCATTCGGCCAGTCAGAGATGGACCATGCTGGAAATCTTGTCCTGTCCCGTTTCACCTAACAGATTCATGATAAACCGGTTCCGCCCCTCCTCGCCGAGCAGCGGGAGCAGCCCCTTCAGCGCGGCCGCGGTCTGGGTTGCCGCATCTTCGGGGTCAAGACTGTTGAGTATTTTTTCTATTTCATTCATGAGCAGCCAATCACCTCCTGCAATTATAAAAAATTAAAAAAATTAAAAGGTTGTCCGTGCCGACAGCAGCTCTCTCGCTACCGTATGCAGATCCCGTATCGCCTCAAGAATCGCAGGGTTGGACAGTTCGTAGTAAATGAAAGGACCGCTGCGTTCGATTTTGACCAGCAGGGATCTTTTCAGTTCTTTCAAATGATGGGAAACAAGCGGCTGGGAGAGACCGAGCTCTTCGACAATGCTCCCCACGGCCTTTTTCCCTCGACTGATACAGAACAGAATCTTCAATCTGTTCTCGTCGGACAGACATTTTGCCAAAAAGGCAACTGTCTGAAATTCTTCATTTATCAACACAAATTCCTCACCGGCGATTACTGAAATCGGATTTTCAAAATCATCATGCATCGCATGTTCTCCTGCCTTTATCCTGCCACGCACCAGTCAGTTGAGCACCTGGACATCAACATATCAATTGTCATTGATATATACATAAGCCAACGACAGCCCCCTGTCAAGCATTATTGAGACCAGTTCTTGATCCTTTTTTGATGTATACTAACAGGAGGCTGATATGAACAAGGCATCGGGGGGATGGCGATGAACATATATGATTGGCAGCAGACAGTTCTGTTTTTTGTGACGCTGCTCTTCCTCGTAAAACCGTTTGGAACCTTCATGGCCAAGGTTTATCAGGGTGAACGGACTTTTCTTTCTCCCCTGTTGCGACCGTGTGAAAATTTTCTTTACCGGCTGTGCGGGATAGAAAGCACCGACGAGATGGATTGGCGGCGCTATGTCCTGGCCATGCTCCTCTTTAACCTGGTCTGCCTTCTGGCACTCTTTGCCCTGCTGCTCAGCCAGCAGCTGCTGCCCCTCAATCCGCAGAAGCTCCCAGCCTTCTCCTGGCAGCTAGCGCTTAACAGTGCCGTCAGTTTCACCACCAACACCAACTGGCAGAACTACGGCGGCGAATCGACCGCCAGTTACCTCACCCAGATGGCCGGATTCACCCTGCATAATTTCGTCTCCGCCGCCACCGGCATGGTTGTCGCCATTGCCATGATCCGCGGCTTCGTCCGGCGCCGGACCCAGGCCCTGGGCAATTTCTGGGTCGACCTGGTGCGGACGGTGTTCTACATCCTCCTGCCGATTGCTCTTCTCGCCGCCCTGATTCTCGTCTCCCAGGGGGTGGTGCAGAATTTCAGCCCGTACCGGAGTGCGACCCTGCTTGAAGGCGGCATGGAGGTGCACATCCCGATGGGACCGGTCGCCTCCCAGGAGGCCATCAAGGAGCTTGGCACCAATGGCGGCGGGTTTTTCAATGCCAACTCCGCCCATCCCTTCGAGAACCCCACGCCGCTCACCAATTTCCTGGAGATCCTGCTCATCCTGCTCATCCCGGCCGGCCTCACCTACACCTTCGGCCTGATGGCGGGCAATACCCGCCAGGGCTGGGGACTGTTCTCGGTCATGTTTTTTTTGCTTATCGTCTCCTTTCTTGCCCTGCAATGGGCGGAGACGGGCGACAATCCGCGGCTAACGGCCCTCGGGGTTCAGGGCTCCAATATGGAGGGCAAGGAGGTCCGTTTCGGCCCGGCCGGCAGCAGTCTCTTTACGGTGGCCACCACCGCCACCTCCTGCGGCGCGGTCAACAGCGTGCACGATTCCCTCACCCCCCTCGGCGGGCTGGTACCGCTCAGCCTGATCCTGACCGGCGAGGTGGTCTTCGGCGGGGTCGGCTCCGGACTCTATACCATGCTGGCCTTTGCGGTCATCGCGGTCTTCGTCTCCGGCCTGATGATCGGCCGCACCCCGGAATATCTGGGCAAGAAGATCGAGGTGCGGGAGATCTGGATGGCGATGCTGACCATCCTGACCGCCGGGGTCACGGTGCTGCTCCTCTCCGGGGCGGCGATGCTTACCCCCGCGGCCGTCGCCTCGACGGCCAACCCCGGCGCCCACGGCCTCTCCGAACTGCTCTACGCCTTCGCCTCGATGGCCAACAACAACGGCAGCGCCTTTGCCGGGCTGAACGGCAATATCGACTTCTATAACCTCCTCGGCGCCCTGGCCATGCTGGCCGGCCGCTATGTCCCGGCGGTGGCCGTGCTCGCCATGGCCGGGTCGCTGGCCGAAAAAAAATATATCCCGCCCAGCCTCGGCACCCTGCCGACCGACCGCGCCCCCTTTGTTGTCTGGCTGTTGCTGGTCATTCTCATCGTCGGCGCGTTAACCTTTTTTCCGGCTTTAGCCCTCGGGCCGATTGTCGAATATTTGACCATGACGGGAGGAAACTGAGCCATGTCGAAACATCCGCAACCGATTCCCTCGATTTTCGACGGCGCCTTGCTCCGCGGCGCCCTGTTGGATTCGCTGAAGAAACTCGATCCCCGCGCGCTGTGGCGCAATCCGGTGATGTTCTCGGTGGAAATCGCCAGCGTCATAACGCTTGCCACCTTCGTGATGTCGCTTGCCGGCAGCACCGCCGAACCGGTCTGGTTCACCGGCTCGGTATCGCTCTTTCTCTGGCTGACGGTGCTCTTTGCCACCTTCGCCGAGGCCCTGGCCGAGGGCCGCGGCAAGGCCCGCGCCGCCTCGCTGCGCCGGTCGCGCACCAGTATCATGGCGAAACTCCTCGAACGGCCGGAATTCGACAGCGCTTTCACCCGGGTTGAGGCCAACCAGCTGAAGAAAGGCGACTGCATCCTGGCCGAGGCAGGCGACCTGATTGCCGGCGACGGCGACGTTATCGCCGGTGCCGCCCAGGTCAATGAATCCGCCGTCACCGGCGAATCGGCGCCGGTGGTCCGCGAGTCGGGCGGGGATCGCAGCGCGGTCACCGGCGGTACCACGGTCATCGCCAGTGCAATAATCGTCCGGATCACCACCGATCCCGGCGAGACCTTCCTCGACCGGATGATCGCCCTGATCGAAGGGGCGAAGAGGCGCAAGACGCCCAACGAAGTCGCCCTGGAGGTGCTGCTGATTTCGCTCACCCTGGTCTTTTTACTGGTCTGCGCCAACCTCAGTTCGCTGTCGATCTACAGCGTCAAGGCGACGGGAATCGGCGAG
>CAYTVF010000205.1:0-7211 GCA_964441345.1 uncultured Desulfopila sp.
GAATTCGTAAAAACCATTCCGGAAAACAAATTGGATGTGCGCCGAGGCGAGGGTTTCTGGACGATCGCCGAACATGTGAGCCATCTGGCGCAGGTACAGCCGATGTTATTCGATCGTTTCAATCGCTTTATGAATGAGGAACACCCGGTATTTGTCCCTTTTATTCCCGGCAATGATGAAGGGGAATCGGATGCCCCCGCCTGTATGGCGATTGCCGCCGCCCTCCTGCAGTTTGAGCAGTATCGAAAAAAGCAGCTTCTCCTTCTGGAAAAGGCCGATGAAAATATCTGGCAGAGGACAGCGGATCATCCGGAATACGATCGCTATTCCCTCTACATTCTCACCAGGCATGTCTTGATGCATGACCATTGGCACATGTACAGGATGGAAGAGCTTTGGCTCACAAAAGATGCCTATCTTACCCGGCTCGAGTAGGGCAGGGATAACGATAAAAACTCTCGGAGATAAGTCGATGTCATACAAGAAACCAAATCGCGCCAAGGTGAATGGTCGTCTGGTGAATGGTCGTCTGGTTTTCATTCAGGAGTTTTTGAAACACCCGCTGCAGATTGGATCGATCATTCCCAGTTCCCGTTTCCTGGAGCGGCGAGTCGTGGAGATCGCCGGGGCCGCTTCGGTCGATGTAATCATAGAATTAGGCCCCGGCACAGGCGGCATCACCCGGGCAATACTGCGGGCGATGCCGCCCCACGCCAAGCTTCTGAGCATCGAGATCAATTCGCATTTTCACAAGCTGGTGAGCGGAATAGACGACAATCGACTCATTGCCCACCTGGGTAGCGCGAGTGAACTCAGGGAAATACTCTCCAACTATGGCCTGGCCCCCCCGAATGCCATAGTCTCCGGAATTCCTTTTTCCACCATGAACCGCACCACCGGTTCAAAAGTAATCGAGGCGGTCTCATCTCTGCTCCCGCCCAACGGACGCTTCGTCGCATACCAGCTGAACAGTCACGTCGCTGCATTGTGCCAGCCTTTCCTGGGAGCGGGGCAGACTTCCATGGAGTTTCTCAACATTCCGCCGATGCGTGTTTTCCAGTGGGTGAAGACTGAATGAGCAGATTGCGATAATTTGAGTGCGGTAAAAAAATCACGGGCTGACTTTTTTATGAACTTCAGCAATTTACTTTTTCTTTCCTGCGGGGTACAATCGCTTTCGTAGTTTTGACATATCTGCCAGGTGCCCCGGTAATACCGGAGGTGAAAAGGGAATACGGTGCAAATCCGTAACGTTGGGCCAGCGCTGTAAGCGGGGACGACGACTGCGAGTTACCACTGTTTCGATTTTGGGAACGGGAAGGTGCAGTCCGAGAGCGATCCGCAAGTCAGAAGACCTGCCTGGGAGAATAAGACTTTCTTGTCCATATAAGTCCGTGTTGCGGTGTATTCCGCGGCACGGACTTTTTTTTGCCCGGCCGACGAGAATTTTTTTTACACACCAAGGAGAACCGTACAGATGAAGACGCAGATTGAATTGGCCAGGGACGGAGTTGTCACCAGTCTGATGGAACAGGTGGCAAAAGAAGAAGGCTATTTTACCGGGGAGGATATCCGCCGGGCTGTGGCCGCCGGTCATATCGTCATTCCCGCCAATCCGGCAAGGCCGCTGCAGAAAGTCTGCGGCATCGGCAAGGGGTTGCGGACCAAGGTCAATGCTTCCATCGGGACTTCCTCGGATATCTCCGATGTCGCCCTGGAAATGCGCAAAGCCAAAATTGCCGAAGAGGAGCGGGCGGACACCCTGATGGAACTGTCCACCGGCGGCGATCTCGACGCCATCCGCCGGGCGGTTCTGGACAGCTGTAAGCTGCCGGTCGGCAATGTGCCCCTCTATCAGGCTTTTGCCGAGGCGGGCCGAAAATATCACAATCCCAATAAACTCGATCCGGAATATCTCTTTGAACTGATCGAACGCCAGCTGGCCGACGGCATATCTTTCATGGCCATTCATTGCGGCATCAACCGGTTTTCCATCGAAAGGCTGCGCAAGCAGGGTTTTCGTTACGGTGGCCTGGTGTCGAAGGGCGGAACCTTCATGGTGTCCTGGATGGAGTACAATAAACGGGAGAATCCGTTATATGAGCAGTTCGACCGGGTGTGTGCGCTGATGAAGAAGTATGACTCGGTGTTGTCGCTCGGCAATGGCATCCGGGCAGGCGCCATTCATGACAGCCACGACCGGGCGCAGATGGCGGAGATGATCATCAACTGCGAGCTGGCCGAACTCGGCCGCGAAATGGGCTGTCAGATGATGGTCGAGGGCCCGGGCCATGTGCCCCTCGACGAAATCGCCGGCAATATCATGCTGGAAAAAAGGATGAGCGGCGAGGCGCCCTATTATGTGCTGGGTCCGCTTCCCGCCGACTCCGGAGCCGGTTACGATCACATCACCGCGGCCATCGGCGCGGCGCAGTCGGCCTGGCATGGCGCGGATCTGATCTGCTACATTACGCCTGCCGAGCACCTCGCGCTGCCCAATGAAGACGATGTCCGGGAAGGCGTGAGGGCGACCAGGCTTGCCGCGCGGATCGGCGATATCGCCAAGTATCCGGAACGGCGGGATCTGGAAAAACGGGTGGCCTTGGCCAGACGCGACAGCGATTTCGCCGAATATTTCCGCTTGTCGATGTTTCCCGAAAAGATGGCCGAGGTCCGCAACAGCCGCAAACCGGAAAACGAAGCCACTTGCACCATGTGCGGCGATTTCTGCGCGATGGAGAGGGGCTTTTCGCTCTTTAAGGATGATATCAGCGGTGATAAGTGCCGGATGGCTAAAAAACAGGCACTGTCAGACTGATTCCTGATTCCCACTTTTTCCGAAGGGAATGCGTAGTTCGGGGGCAGTTCTTAATATATAACGATTACGTATACTGTCCCCGGAACTGCGCGGAACTGCGGAACTGGAACTACGCCGGAACTACGCCCGGAATTACGGAACTCCGCGATGGTCAACACAAATAAAATTGCAAATATCAACATGATAAGGTAGCCTGACAGAGATCGGACAAGGTACTTTTGGTTGGCAGTGTAATTTTTTTTGGAAGCTCAAAAATACCGATTGCTTATCACCGGAGTGGGGAAATTGAGAATTGAAAAAACAACGTGCTATTGAATTGCTGGTCCAATGCAAGCCGGAGCTGCAGGCCCGTTTCGGTGTCACGCGTCTTGCTCTGTTCGGTTCGACGGCTCGGGATACGGCAGTCAGCGGCAGCGATGTGGATATTTTGATCGCCTTTGATGGTCCGGCTACATCAAAACGCTATTTCGGAGTGCAGTTCTACCTAGAGGATCTGCTGGGCTGTCCGGTCGACCTGGTCACCGAAAAAGCCCTACGTGCCGAGTTGAGACCTTATATTGAACAGGAACGGGTCTATGTCTGATCCGGGCAGACGGGAATGGCGGTTTTATCTCGATGACATGATTGATTTCGTCGGGAAGGTGCTGGCCTACACCCATGGCCTAGACCAATCAGGCTTTGTGGCGAGCGGACTCAACTACGATGCCACCCTGCGCAATTTGGAACTGATCGGCGAAGCCGCCACCCACATTCCGGATGAGATTCGGGCCGCACATCCGGAAATCCCCTGGCGTATGATCATCGCCACCCGCAATCGACTGATTCATGGTTGTCTTGGCATCGACGACGATACGCTCTGGAGCATTATTCAGGATGATGTACCCGAATTGCTGCCGCTTCTAAAATCGCTGAAGGCGATCACCCTTTCAACGCAGGCAACCAGCTGAAAGATCAAAAGCCGGCAGGTCACCCAACGCGGCGGCAAACAGGGTTTTGGTATACTCCTGCGCAGGGGCGGTAAAAATCTCCTGCGCAGGACCGGCCTCGATGATTTTGCCGTGCTGCATGACGGCGACATAATCGGCCAGTGCCCGCACCACCCGCAGATCGTGCGAGATGAACATGTAGGTCATGCCGTACTTCTCCTGGAGCTTCAGGAGCAGGTCGATGATCTGGCCCTGGATGGTCACATCGAGGGCCGAGGTCGGTTCATCGAGGATGAGCAGTTTGGGCTTCAGGATAATGACCCTGGCTATGGCGATCCGTTGCCGCTGTCCGCCGCTGAACTCGTGGGGATAGCGAAACGCCATGTCCTCCGTCAACCCCACCTCGCCCAGGGCTTCCACCACCAGTTCGTAGCGCTCCTCCCGGCTGGTTTCGGGCCGATGAATTTTCAACCCTTCTTCGATGATCTCCTGGACGGTGAAGCGCGGCGAGAGGGACGAGAAAGGGTCCTGGAAGACAATCTGGATCTCCCGCCGCAACGGCCGCAGCCTGCTGCTGTTCCAGGTCTGAATGTTTTCGCCGAGAAAGATGATGTCGCCGCTGCTCTGGACGAGTTTCAGGACAGCCATCGCCAGGGTGGTTTTGCCCGATCCCGATTCGCCGACGATTCCCCAGGTGGTTCCCCCATGGAGGTTCAGGCTCACACTATCGACGGCATGAAAAATCTTTTTTCGCCGTTTGAAAGGGTGCACCCAGCCGCTGAATGTATGGAATCGGCAGGTCAGGTCGCGGGTTTCGAGGAGCAGGGGGCCGGGGGCGACCGCTTGTCTCCTGCCTTTGGGAATCGCCGACATCAGGCGCCTGGTATACTCATGGGTCGGATTGGTGAAGATCGCCACCTTGGTGCCGTGTTCGACGATCCGCCCGGTTTTCATGATATATATTCGCGATGCCTGCCTCCGAACCACCTGGAGGTCGTGGGTAATGAGCAGCAAAGCCATGCCGAATTCCGCCTGGAGATCCTTGATCAGTTCGAGAATCTGGGCGGCGATGGTCACATCGAGGGCGGTGGTCGGCTCGTCGGCGATCAGCAGGGATGGCCGGCAGGCGAGGGCCATGGCAATCATCACCCGCTGCCGCTGCCCGCCGGAAAGCTGGTGCGGATAGGCGAGCAGACGAGCGGCGGGCTCGTCGATGCCGGTCCGGTCGAGCAGCCGGATGGCTTCCCGTTCCGCTTCCATGCCGGTCATGCGGCGATGCAGTTTGAGAGGCTCCATGAGCTGGTTGCCGATGGTATAGACCGGGTTGAGTGAGGTCATCGGCTCCTGAAAGATCATGGCGATCCTGTTGCCGCGAATCTTCCGGATTTCTTCCGGGGAGAGGGTGAGAAGGTTGCGGCCGTCAAAGCGAATCGCTCCCTGGTGGCTGGTGTTGCCGCTCTCCTCAAGAAGACGCAGGATGGACAGGGCGGTTATCGATTTGCCGGAGCCGGATTCTCCCACCAGGGCAACGGTTTCCCCTTTTTCCAGGGCGAGGGAAACATCGAAGAGCACCTGGTTCTGCACCGGTTTGTTGGTAGCGTCAAAATCGTTGAACCAGAGGTTGAGTCGGTCAATTTCTAGAAACATGGAGGAGAGTTGCCTTGCTAAAAGCGATGGTAACGAACTTCGAAACCGGCGAATTTGTCATCCGATTCAATATGTTCGACGATCAGATTGTCCACCCTCGACCTCGGCGAGCCCACCTTCAGCCAATCGAGCATAGCCGCCACGTCCTGGTCGGCGCCGGCCAGCATCGCTTCAACCGAACCGTTGCCGAGGTTGCGGACCCAGCCGGTGAGATTGAGGATAAAGGCCTGCCGTTGGGTATAATCCCTGAAACATACCCCCTGGACGAGCCCTTCGATTATTACGTGGGTCATTTTCATGGTTGTGCTCCTGTCTCCTGAAAATCGGATTGCCGGCAAGGCAGCAGGATGGTGCTGTCACTCGGTTGCATTTCCATTATGAAGAATACTGGCTATTTCGGTATTGGCTATTTTATCCATTGCCTTGAATGAAGTGGTCATGCCGATATCGAATTTGCCGTTTTCAAAGGCTTCAACCCGCACCACGGTGCCGATCAGAATGAGCGGAGCGCCGTCGGTGACCGGAACCTTTACCTTGATGAGGGCGCCGAGCGGCAGGGGTTCATTGTTTTCAAAGAGAATCCCGCCGACGCAGATATCCTTGCTTATCCCGTTAAAGGTTTGTGAATTGTGAAAATCGAGTTCTTTGGCCAGGATCGGTTGATGAATCTTCACCCGGAGATATCGTCGTTTTTCTTCCTTGAAATGGGCGATTCTGTTTTTCCCGGCACCCTTTGCCAAGTATACGGCATTGTCGGCCATTTGCAGCAGTTTTTGCGGGTCCAGCGAGTGGAAAGGGAAAGAGGCGATTCCGCCGCTTACCGTCAGCTTGATAAACTGGTTATGGTAGTGGAAGTTAAGGGTTTCGATCTTTATTCTCAGCCTTTCGGCAAAAATGAAGGCGCTGACGCTATTGGTATAGGTCAACAGCAGGACGAATTCTTCGCCGCCGTAGCGGGCGGCAATATCGCTGTCCCGTTTTTCCTGCTCGATGACTGTGGCGATTGCTTTCAGGGCCTCATCGCCGGCCATATGACCATAGGTATCGTTGATATCCTTGAAGTTGTCGATATCCAGGAAAATTATTGTCAAATCATGTTGGTATCGCTTGGCCAACGAGACCTGCTGGCTGTATGCCTCATCGAAATAGGGGCGATTGAACATGCCGGTCAGTTTATCATGGATGGTCTCGTGGATCACATTTTCGTACTGAGTTGCCTCGATCAGACGTGGATGCTGCAGAAAGTCGGTGGTGGTCTGCAGATAATCGCTCAGAGCGGTGGTGATATCAACGTTTCTTGCCAGTTGCTGGATCAGATTCTGCCGGTGTTGCAGGGTCTTGTTCCAGTGGTCTTCACATTTTCCATCAGGTATATCGATACCGGCCAGGAGTTTAAAAATGTTCTGCAGGATTACCGACCCATGGGTCGAATAGAGCGCCTGCACCTTCCTGATGAATGAATCATCCCCATCTGATTCCAACATAACTCGCAGGAGTGTTTTCTTGAGAGGCAGATCCATGGCAATCCTTTATGCAGCAAGAGGTTATGATGAATGAATAGTGGATGGATTGGTGACCAAGTTAACATCTCTGTGGAGCACTGTGCAATACAATTCTCGGTGATGCGAATCGTAAGGTACGGGAAATTTTCAATGAATTATATCTCATTGTGAAAGAATAGCCATGGTGTCGCCGGTTGCCTGGAATTGTGATTGGGGGATTGTAGCATCTTATTGCTTAACTGCACTTAGGGACTCGGAAAATGTCAGTAATGTCCGGTTAAGTACTTGCATACAGGTTATTGGTTGAATTGTTGTCTT
>CAYTVF010000206.1:0-7158 GCA_964441345.1 uncultured Desulfopila sp.
TGGGCGGAATTCTCGCAGAGAACCGCGGAGGTCTGTTGCTGGTTGTGGTCAAACTCAAATTTGCCTTCGGCAAAAAGGGCCAGGCAGCCATCGACCGCATCGGCATCGTAGCTGATGCCGCGATGCTCGCGCAGTTCGGCGAGTGCCGCCTCGACGCCTTGGGCCGGGCGATACGGCCGGAATGAACTTTTTGCCTCGGTGACGTCGGCTACCGCCAGGATCCTCGATTCAAGGAGGATCTCGTCGCCGCGGATGCCTAACGGATACCCAGACCCGTCGAGCCGTTCATGGTGCTGCAGGACCATCCGGGCACAGGGCCAGGGAAAGGGAATATTCTTGAGGATTTCGTAGCTGATCTGCGGGTGGATCTTGATGACTTCCATCTCGGCGTCGAGCAGTTGCCCGGTTCTGTTCAATATCGACACGGGAACCCTTATCTTGCCGACATCGTGGAGGATTCCGGCAATGCGGATCCCCTCGATTATATTTGGCGACAGGCCCATTTTTGCCGCGATGGCGCAGGCCAGCTGGGCCACCCGCTGCTGGTGTCCGGCGGTATACGGGTCGCGAATTTCGACCATCAGGGCCATGCTGGAGATGATGCCTTCGAGCATCTCGTTGATTTGGCGGGTTTTCTCTTTAACCTCCCCGGCAAGCATTGCATTGTGTGAACGGAGCTGCGCCTTCATCGCCGCCAGATCGAGATGGCTCCGCACTCTGGCCTTGACCTCCGCGGCGTGAAACGGTTTGGTGATGTAATCCACGGCCCCCAGCTCAAAGCCTTGGGTCTTGTTGTCCGTTTCGGTCATGGCGGTGATAAAGATAACGGGAATGGTCTGGGTGTCGGGGTTGGCTTTCAGTCTGCTGCAGACCTCGTAGCCATCCATTTCCGGCATCATGATATCGAGAAGAATCAGGTCGGGATGGTATTTGGCCGCATAGTCAAGGGCGGTGGCGCCCTTTTTCGAGATTCCCAGCTGGTACTCGTCCTTTAAGGTGTTGACCAGGAGGTCGATGTTGGTCGCGTTATCGTCGACAATGAGGACGCGCGAGCGAGTACTGTTCATTGGTGCCCTCCCAGAGAGATGCAAAGAGAATGAATGGTCTTCTTGGCTTGATCGTAATCGTAACGGCTGGTCTCGGTTTCCAGGCTGTTGAGCAGCGACGGTTCGACCTGTTGCCGGCCGGCAAGCCGGTGGATGACCTCCGCCGTTTTTATCCTGATCTCTTCGGGATCGGCGCGATCGATCGCCTCGGTCAGGTTTGAGAGAAGCGTCGCCATGTTGGCATCGGTAGTCCCGGAGCAGACTTTGCAGACTTTTTCATCGGTGGTTTGCGCCATCTGCCCGAACACCGTCATCAACCTGGTTAACTCCTGCTGCAGTTCCCGGCAGAATGTGTCGATGGTTTCGGCCGGCAGCTGCTCGATGCAGCCCCGTTCCACATCGTCCGCGGCCTCGCGCAGCTCACCGGCGCCGATATTGCCGGCGCTGCCTTTCAAACTGTGGGCGAGGCGCATCAGGGTTTCCCGGTCATTTTCCGCTAGCGCCCGCTTGAGAATTTTGACGGTGTCGCGGTTATCCTTGAAAAATCCGGTCAGGATGTCCTGAAATGTATGCCAGTCGAGGCCGGTCGACCGGAGGACGGTAGAGACGTCGATACCCGGAAGATCGACGATGCCCATTGCCTCCGGCTCCACCGCGACATGCTCAGGGGGGTCTTCCGCGGTTCCATCTTCCGGCGATGGGGGCAGGGCCCCTGCACCGGCAAGGGCTGCCGCCTCTTCCGTAATCGATACTCTGCCGCGGTTGCGCAGGCGCCGCCAGAGGGTGTAAAAAAGACGGTCCTGGTTGATCGGTTTGGCAACATAGCCATCCATGCCCGCCTCCAGACACTTCTCCTCGTCGCCCTTCATGGCATGGGCGGTCATCGCAATTATCGGCAGGGTGTCGCAACCAGGCAGATTCCTGATCTTTTTAGTCGCCTCGTAGCCGTTCATTCTCGGCATCTGGATATCCATCAGCACTGCATCGAAGGGCTCCGCCCGCAGAGCTTCCACCGCTTCTTCGCCATTGGCGGCAATCGTCACGCGAATCCCGGCCCCGCCGAGAATTCCCTGGGCCACCTGCTGATTGGTCAGATTATCCTCGGCCACCAGGATCCTGCAGCCCTGCAGGTGCTTCTTGTACATCGAGGCCCTGGTGGTGAAATCGGTCTTGGTATCGCCCTTGCGCGCGCCCTCTTTGCCGAAGGCATCCATGATCGCATCGAACAGGGTCGATTGAAAAATCGGTTTGGTCAGGAAACCGTTGGTGCCGACCTTTTCCGCCTCCGACCTGTGCACCTCCCTGGCAAAGGCGGTCATCATGATGATCGGCATGGAGAGTCGAAGATTCCGGCGAATAAAGTGCGATGTCTCGATGCCGTCCATCTCGGCCATTTTCCAGTCCATCAGAATCAGTTCGAACGGGTCTTTCCGCTGTTCTTCCCCTCCCAGCCGCTCTATTGCTGCAATACCCGATGCCAGCGTCCGCACCCGAAAACCAAGGGCGCCGAGCATCTTGGCCATGATGTCCCGGCTGTCGGCGCAATCATCGACCACGAGAACGTTCAAGTCCCTGATATCGGGGGGGAAAACATATCTGGCTGGTGGTGTGGTTCCTGCTGTAACCAGCCGTATCGTAAACGAAAAAGTCGAGCCTTGATCGACTGCGCTGTCGACCCGGATGGTGCCGTGCATCATCGTTACAAATTTTTTACAGATCGACAGCCCGAGGCCGGTGCCCTCGTGTTTTCTGGTCGAGGAGCTATCGCCCTGGGTGAAGGGCTCGAAAAGATTCGGCAGATATGCGGGATCGATGCCGGTGCCGGTGTCTTTGACGGCAAAGTCGAGCATCACCTGTTCGCCGGTCAGTCCCGCGGTGGTGGCGCTGACGTCCCGGACACTGACCAGGATGATGCCGCCCGCACCGGTGAATTTCATCGAGTTGCTGATCAAGTTAGTGAGGATCTGCTGCAGCCGCAGGGAATCGCCGAGCAGGATGCGCGGGGTATCGAGATCGATATCGACCAGCAGTTCGATGCCTTTTTCCGCCGCCTGATTGACGAAGACGTCCATGACCCGGTCGAACATCTCGTCGAGCCGGAAAACTCTCTCCTTTAATTCCAGCTGACCGGCTTCAATCTTGGAAAAATCGAGGATATCATTGATGATGCTGAGCAGGGAATAGGAAGAATTCTGGACAATATGCAGATATCGTTCGACTTCCGGCGACATCGCCTCAGCCATGGCCAGGTCGGTTGCGGCGATGATGCCGTTCATCGGCGTGCGGATTTCGTGGCTCATGTTGGCCAGGAACTGGCTTTTCGCGAGAGTTGCGGCCTCGGCCTGCTGTTTGGCCTTGGCCAGCTCCCGGTCGGTCTTGCGGTGCAGTTCCATCTCGGTGAGGAGCGACAGGTGTGATCCCTTGATCCGCCGGTTCAGCTTCATCACCAGGCCGGTAAAGGCGAGATGGGTGCAGAACATGAGAAAGCCGACCGCAATCCAGAGTCCGTAGCTGTGCAGGATGTCCCCGAGGGTGACTTTGCCCAGATCTTTGTACGGGCCTACCCGTAGAGCCATCATGAGCTCCATGACCGATTGATAATTGGCCGGAATCGTCCAGCCGGCACATTCGGCAGCCCGGGCAGCCGGTGAGTCGACCTGCATCTGCAGCAGAGCGACGGCAACCTTTTCCGCCAGTTCATCGGGGGTCTCCTTCACCTTGGCCATCGGCCAGTCCGGATACTCCCGGGTCGAGCAAAGATAGGGCGTCTGGATCTCGGGGTTGTGCAGCCGGGGAAAAACATAAAAGTCCGCCAGCTGGATTTTCCCCTCGGCCTGTAAGGATTCCAGGGTATTGGTCCGCACCGACCCGGCATCGACCAGACCGTCCCGGACGGCATAGACCACCTCATCATGGGTTTCGCCGTATGTGAGGCGGGCGAAATCCCGGTGCGGGTCGATGCCGGTTTCCTGCAATTCCCGCCAGGCCATCAGCCAGCCGCCGAGCGATTCCTCCGACACCGCCATGAACGATTTTCTCTTGAGATCCTTCGGTGTTCTGATGTCGGTCCTGGCCTTTCGGCAGAAAATGACACTGCCGTAATGGGAATAGGCCCGTCCCAGCCGCATCTCCTTCAGGGTGGCGATTCTATTGGTGCCGTACCCCTGCTCCAACTCCACGTAAAACGATGAATTGGTAAGAATAAAATCAACCTCGGCGGCGCGGACGCTGGAGGCGATCCGGTCATGGGGCAAAGGCACGATGACAAAGGTATGGCCGGGGATCCTGCCGGACAGATAGTCCGCGGTCGGTCCCCAGGTCTTCAGGCATTGCTCGATTCCTCTGGTGGCGAGCACGCCGATCTTGAGCGGCCGTTCCTCGGCCATGGCGGTCGGGCCGTAAGAAATCTGCAACAGCAAGATACCAAAAAAGAAGAGTGCAAACGAATGGATATGGCCGAAGCTGTTTTCTTTTTTCATCGAAGTAACTGTCGGACCGAGCCGACAGGCCCATGTGAAAATTTCATCGATATCGCAATGTTATCGCACGGCTATCGCACAGCATGACACCGGGCGGAGTTGCCGGATCTTTTGCGGTGTTGTGACCTAACGTATATCACTATTCCCCGATTTTTTCTTCCTATTCCGTGTCGAATCTGCACATAATATAAAGGACATTTCATCGATTATCGATACCCTTGTCGCGACGCGGTTGCGACGGGCCGTCGGAATACTTGACAAGGTGTAAAAAAAGAGATCAACCATTCATGTTCTGCAAAAGGAGATTCGTGATGCGATCGATTGCGCTTTTCCCCTGTTCGTACACCGACGGTGCCGGAATTATCGGCGAATTGTCGGCTGCCCTCCGTCTGCAGGTGTATACCGATGATATGCTGTTTGCCGATATCTCGAAACGGTTCGGAGTGCCGGTCCATGAACTGAAGAAAACCATATTCGCCAGGGAGTCGGAACCGGACCGGCAGCCTTCGGATAAGGAGAAATATATCACTTTCGCCAGACTGCTGCTGGTGGCGCCGACTATGCTGTATTCCGGCAGACGGATGTTCTATGGTCTGCATACCGCCCTGCTCGATACGGCCGGCGAGCGGATTCTGAAGGTGCTGGTGTTTGACAGCGAAGAGCGCCGCATGCGACGGGCCATGCGCCAGGAAGGATGCAAGGAGGCTGCAGCCAGGGAGTACATCCGGCGGCACGACGAAAAGGTGTCGCGCTGGACCCGGTATCTTTGCGGCAAGGATGCCTATGATCGATCGCTGTATGATTTCTTTGTATCGTACGATAATAATGGGCTGCTGGATATAACGGCACAGATCGTCCAGCAGTATAAGGCTGCCTATAACCCATCGAAACCTTTCCCGGTGGTTCCGGAGTATCGGATTCCCGTGAATGGTTCCGTGGCCGGGCTTTTAGGGTAGCCGCCGGCAGGAATGGTGCCGCAGCCGCACGAAAGATCGAAGGAGGAGGCCATGGTAACAACACCGGCAAAGGATTTTCTGACCAGACGTCTGGTGGCGGTCGAACTGGCGGCATTTATGGTGGTCGTTGTCCTGATATGGCTCGACGAAATCATCGATATTCCCTTTCTCGTCTTCGGTGCCGCGGCCACTCCGGTGAATTGGCGGGAATCGTTGTTCGAGACCGCGCTCATCGCCCCGATCTGCCTGATGATTGTCTATTATACCAGGGTGATGGTCAAGAAATTGAAGTATCTCGAAGGCTTCTTACCGATCTGTGCCTCCTGTAAGAAAATCCGGGACGATGCAGGCAACTGGCAGCAGATGGAAGAATATATCGGAGACAGATCGGAGGCGAAATTCAGCCACGGGATCTGCCCATCCTGTGCAAAAAAACTCTATCCCGACCTGATTCTCGACCCGGACAGGCTGCGCGGTCAGGGGAAGCCGTCGTCGAAAGCAACCTGACCCGATCGATTTGCAGCGTAAATCTATCGGATTTCGGCCCCGCATATTGCTAATGTCCGGCATTGCCGATATTATCAAAATGATGCAGTTCAGACAGTGCCTGAACCGCCTGAAGAAAAACTCCGGATGATCGATTTGCGGAGATTTGCAGATCTGGCTGAAAAATGGCAGATTCCCTGCTTTGCAGAGATGGAGCAACGATTCGATGGGCAATTATGATATCCTGTTCGTGGACGACGAACCGAAAGCCTTACAGGCCTTCGCACGCCAGCTGGGCAGAAGGTTTTCCGTCCGCACCGCGGCAAGCGCGGCGGAGGCCCTGACCATCCTGCAGGAAGGTCCCTGCCCGGTTATCGTCTCGGATATGAAGATGCCGGGAATGGACGGCATTCAGCTGCTTTCCAGGGTTAAGGAATTGTACCCCGATACGGTACGGATTATGTTCACCGGCAATGCCGATCTAGCAACGGCGATCGAGGCCGTGAACGACGGGCAGATCTTCAGATTTTTGACAAAACCCGTTAATCCGCAAACGTTGACCACCTCGCTGAAACTTGCGATCGGCCAATACCGGTTGATTACCGCGGAAAAAGAGCTGCTCAACCAGACCCTCAAAAACAGTGTGAAGGTTTTGTGCGAGTTGCTGAGTCTCGCAAACCCCACCGCTTTCAGCTGTGGCTATCGCATTAAGAAGGCCGTCGTCAAGATTGCCGAAAAGCTGCACCAGGACAGACTCTGGCAGTTTGAAATAGCGGCCTTGATGTCGATGATCGGCTGCATTGCCGTTCCCTACGATATCTTGCGGAAGATCCGGGCAGGTACCGATCTGACCGAAAAAGAGCGGGTCATGTACCGCAATCACCCAAGGATCGGGGCAAAGCTGATCGGCAGGATCCCGCGGCTTTCGCATGTAGCGGCCATGATCGAAAATCAGATGCTGGCCTGGGATGATTACGGCGAAGAGCCGGGAATGCTCCTGTCGGCGGAAGAACAGACGGGCGCCCAGATACTGAGGGCGGCCATAGATCACGACCACCTTCTTTTTCGCGGTATCGGCCATCCTGAGGCGCTTCGCACCCTGGAACATCGCCCGGGAATGTATAATCCGAAGATCCTGAAGATACTTGCCGAGGATGAAATTGTAACCGAAAGGGTCAGGATTGAAATTTT
>CAYTVF010000207.1:0-7140 GCA_964441345.1 uncultured Desulfopila sp.
ATGAAGACATCGTGTTCGCGGCTGACGTTGCTTATCTTGACTCCCTGGCCGATGAAAAAATCCCCGAAATTCATCGCCGGATAGGTTTCGAATTCAGCCTGCTGTCTTGAATACCCCTCGGTATTGACGTTAGAGATGTTATTGCCGACAATCTCTATCGACTTTTGGTTGACCTCAAGCGAAGTCCTGGCTGAATTGAGTGCGTTTAAGAGACCGGCCATATCAAATCCTTCCTGAAAGAAGTCGACCGTTTACCTGCGAGGCGACCGTATGGCCATATGCCGAGTAGGTCGAGGTGACGGTTTTTTGGCCAAAGAATTCCATGGTCTGTCTGATCCAGCCGAGGGTGGATTTGAAGAGAAAAGCATTGCGGCGATTCTCGTTGCGGATCTGAGCTGCGAGCGGTCGATCCTGCTCGTCTATCACCTGGATATGGGCCAGCACCTTGATAATCTCTTCCTTGGCCTGCATGGCGTCCGTCATCCCTTTCATGTCCAGTGCCTTGGCGCACTCTCTTTCTTGCAGGATGAGGTCGCGCAGGCGGACGAGATAGTCGTGGGTGGTCCTGGTTTCCATATTATCTGTTCTCAACTAAGAATTGTAACAGTGAGGCTGAAACTTTTTGCAGATCCGGCTGATAGGAACCTTCCTTGACCTGGGCTTTCAATTCCTGAACACGCGCGGCTCTTTCTGCATCACTGGTTGCCGTTGCGGCTTTGGCTTTGTTGACATCCTGCAGTATTGAAGAGAACTGCACCTTGTCTTCCCCAACTCCTTCCGTTTTCTTGTCGGCCTGAACCTTCTGCGTCTTTTTCAGACCGCCGATCTGTCCCGGTCCGCCGACCCCAAAAAATTCTACGCTCATGACTTCACCTGGGGTTACGATTCCTGGCTGCCGTTTACTCCGGCCCAGTCATCCAGTTTTTTCATAACAGCATCGTAGGTGTCATACGATATATCAGGCAACCAGCCGCCGAATGCGTCTAAAGCCTCCTGAAAACCTTTGTCCACCCCCTCCCGAACGGCATCAAGTCTGGCGGGATCGCCGCCGGCGATGCCGACTGCCAGATCGAAAATGCGTTGCGATGTCTTATCTACCCCGAAATATCCGTCATCTGCAATAAGATCCTGTGCGTCTTCAGGGGTCAGCGTGCTGAGATCGATCTCTCCCGTATCGGTGGCAATCTTGTAATCCAGTCCCTGTTCCTTGAAGGTATTGAGAACCAACCCTCGCAGCAGGTCGTAGCCATCGTTATGGATACCCTGCAGGGACATGGAACTGTCGTAGGTGAGAACCGATTCGGAACTGTAAGAGATTGATACCTGGTCGGTCTGGATCAGCAGGTTTTCACTCTGCTTAAGCTGTCCGCTTTGCTGTAATGTCGTTATTTTTCCGGCTTGATAACTGTTTTGTGCTCTTGCCGGTAGCTGTGAGCCGATGAGTGTATTTTCTATCATTTTCAAGCCTCCCTGCGGATTTGGAACATGCATCCGTGCACCGTTTGCTGCAACTGACTATTCCGTCAATGTTATTATCGGCGGCAGGGAAGGGAAACTTTAGAAAAAAGGAGAGGGCAGAAGCGAGGCTGAAAGGATTCGTTGGCAGCGCTCTTTTCGTTATCGATATCGCTATCGAAATCGAAATCGATCCCGATATCGATATCGATGGGAAAGATTACGCGTCTCCGGTAGCGAGATGGAGATAGTCGCGGACGCCTTAGCCGGAAGAATCTTTTTTCTTTTCGATCAGTTCGGCCATCTGGTTATACATCATCTCGGCAATACCAAGCCCTTTCCCCCTGGTTGTGGCCTTTGCCGTTTCCATGTCGAGCATCTCGGTGAAGGTTTCCGAGGCCATATCTTTTTCGAAGAGGCCGCCTTCCGGTACGGCTTTGCGCATGGCCTTCAACATCTCCATGACCAGAAGAGTTTCAAATTCACGGCTCGATTCCCGCAGCGATTTGAGGTCCTTGGCCTTTTTGTCGACATTTGGTTGAGTTGCATGGCTTGATGCATGACTGGTCCGGATGCGCGGGTCAATTTTGAAATCCATAATGCAAGCCTTTATTGGAATTAAAGGATTATCAGCTCGCCGTGCAGGGAGCCGGACGCCTTGATTGCCAGGAAAATTGCAATGAGATCTCTGGGGGTGGCACCGATCGCATTGAGGGCGTTGGCAATTTCGCCGATCGACACGCCTTTGTTCATGTCGAGCAGAACCAGTTGGCCTTGCTCTTCCACCACTTTTACCGCTGTTTTAGGCGCGACAACGGTTTCCCCTTCGGCCAGGGGGTTAGGCTGGGAAACGTTTACTTCCTCACGGACTATAAGACTGAGGTTACCGTGGGAAACGGCCACCGTCGAGAGCCGAACGTCCCGGCCCATGACGATGGTGCCGGTTCGTTCGTTCACCACTACCTTGGCGGAGGAGTCCGCTTCGACATTCAAGACCTCGACCGCGGCGATAAAATCGACGATATCATCTTTGAATTTATCCGGAATGGCAACTTTTACCGAGCCGGAAGTCTCGGGGAAGGCGGTGCTCTCACCGAAACGACTGTTGATTGCCCCGGCCATGTTTGCCGCGGTGGTAAAATCGGCATTGCGCAGCTGGTACAGCAGGCTGCCGCCGGCCCCCAGGTCCACCGTCACGGAGCGCTCGATGATTGCCCCGCCGGCGATGCTGCCGACGGTGGGGTGGTTTTTCTGGACCTGTGCCGCTTTGCCGCCAAAGGAAAAGGCGCCGACGCTGAGCGGACCCTGGGCGACGGCGTAGACATTGCCGTCCGGTCCCACCATCGGCGTCATGAGCAGGGTACCCCCGGCCAGGCTTTTCGAGTCGCCCAGGGACGACACCTGGATATCCAGGGTTGACCCCGATTTTGCAAAGGGCGGCAGGGTTGCGGTAACCATGACGGCAGCAACGTTCTTCAGCTTGATATCTTTGATGTTGTCCGGATTAACCGTAATGCCGTGCCGGGTCATCATATTGTAGATGGCCTGCAGGGTGAAAACCGATTTCTGCATGTCATCGCCGGTGCCGTTGAGACCGGTCACGAGACCATAGCCCATCAGCTGGTTGTTGCGGACACCGTGCAGCTGGGCAAGGTCCTTGACCCGGGCCGCATCCGCTTCGATAACGCCCGGGATTGGACAGAGCGTGATCGTTACGATGAGAGCTGCGAAAAAATATTTCATGTCAGGCACCGACAGTCATGGTTGAGCTGTGCAGATTACAAATAGAAAAATAGAAAAATAGAAAAATACATCAAAACGGCCAGACGTTATCAAGGACGCGCATTGCCCAGCCGGGCCGCTGTTTGTCGCTGATCGCGCCTTTTCCGGTATAACTGATCCTGGCATTGAGGATCTTGGTCGAATTCACAGTGTTTGCCGAAGTGATATCCACCGGTCTGATAATGCCGGTCAGATAGATAATCTGCATCTCGTTGTTGACCATCACCTCTTTTCCCCCCCGTATTTTGAGCTGGCCATTGGGGTACCGTCCGACCACCTGGGTGGTGAGGGAGGCGCTGAGATCTTCTTTCCTGGTGGTGCTGCCGTTGCCGTCGAAACCGTTGGAGAAGTCGGCGTTAACGATATTCTGCAGATCAACAGGATTATGAGCGCTTGCCCACAACTTGTCGCTTTCCACGCCGAAGAAATTGGGAATGGATGCCGACATATTCGATGATCTGCTGCTGGAGGTGGTCGCCTCTTTCGATGCACTGGCCTGCTCGGAAATGATAACGGTGACGATATCGCCGACATCTCTGGCCTTGCGATCGGAGAACATCGAAGAGTTGGTTTCCTGCCACAGCGAGCCGGCTTCCTTTTGCGGCTCCTCGGCGGGCTGGATTTCCTCCAGGGGCTCCCTGATCGCCACCAGCGGCTGCTCGGGTGCGGCGCATGCCGTAAAGAGCAGCAGACATGTCATGGTCTGAAGTATCGATTTTATATTTTTCATGCTTTTCATATTAAAGCATCACCTCCACGAGACCTGGAGCTGCAACCCGGCAATAGACAAGTTTATTGGAACCGATATTCTGTACCCGGATCATTTCGTTCAGCCTCCCGTCGGTGGCGGCAAATCCCGTAGCCGTGACATACAGCTGACCTGAATTGATAACGATCTTCACTTTTTCTCCGCGTTTTACCACGGGCAGGGATTCCACCATATTGGCAGAAACGGGCGAACCGGCCTTAAGGCTTCGGACGAGTTTCATCCCCAGCAGCTCGTCCGGCGCAAACTGGGGGGAGACCATATCGCTTATATCCATGACGGCCATGGTGAGAAACTCGGCTTTGAGAACGGTGCCTTTGGGCAGGGCCTGGGCGGTGACGACAATGCTGGCAGTTGCCTCGATCTTGCCGCGGATCGACATGTTTTTCGCTACCTGATTATCGACGCGAAAGATAATGGAAAATCTCGAACTGCCGAGTATTCCGGGATTTGAGGGGATAACCTCATAGGTAAGATCGCCTGTCGGCAGGCTGAAAGGCAGAGGCAGCGCAGCCGGGATAAATTTTATATCCGCCTCGGGAAGGTTTTTCTTTTGATTTTGATCATGGATATAGTCGGCGATAACCGCCAGGATTCGGTCCGGTCCCACGGATATCCCTAGGCGGTGGACAGTTATGGCCGGCGATCCGGACCAGGCAGTGGCTTCCGGGACCGTCTTTCCAGCCAAAAGGGATTGTCTGACGGTTTGGGCGTGCAGAACGGCAGTCTCGCCCGGCCCGGGTGCCGGTCCGACCATCTGGCTGGCAAGGGCCGCGGTGAGGTCGGTTTCTTCATTGAACCCGGCAATATCCCCCAGGCGAATGACGGCATCGCTCACCTCGGCGGTCTGTTTAAAGATGATCTCCGCCGCCCCGGCTGTCCGGAAACAGCCGGTCAGGAGAAAGATTATGAGCAATACCCTGGCCATGGTTATATGAGGTTGTTGGTGGTCTGCATCATTTCGTCCGAGGTCTGGATAGTTTTTGAGTTGATTTCAAAAGCCCTCTGGGTCGTGATCATGCTGGCCAGTTCTTCGACTATATTGACATTTGAGCCCTCCAGATAGGTCTGGAGAAGGGTGCCGTAGCCATTTTCGCCGGGGGTGCCGGTCTGCGCCGTTCCGGAGGCGGCAGTCTCCGTAAAAAGATTCTTGCCGATGGCCGAGAGGCCGCCGTTGTTGGTAAACGTGGCAAGTTCGATGTTGCCGACCTCGGTGCTGGCCGTATCGTCTCCGAGAATTGCACTGACGATTCCGGATTCGCTGATGGTGATCTGGCGGGCTCCGTCCGGAATCGTTATCGTCGGCAGAAGCGGATTGCCGTCGGAGTTGGTCAATCGGCCGTTGCTGTCGCGTTTCAATGCACCCGATCTCGTGTAGCCGGTATTGCCGTTCGGCATTTCGATCTGCAGGAAACCCTCGCCTTCGATGGCGACGTCCAGTTCATTCTCGGTCTGGATAAGATCGCCCTGGGTAAAAACCTTGCTCACCGCGGCGGGTTTGACGCCGAGGCCGATGAGTATGCCGGTCGGCGACTCGGTGTCGGCGGAGCTCTGGCTGCCCGGAACCTTCATGGTCTGGTACAGGAGATCCTGGAAATCGGCTCTGCTTTTTTTGAAGCCGGAGGTGCTGACGTTGGCGAGATTGTTGGCGATTACATCGATATTCAGCTGCTGGCTGTGCATGCCGGTGGTACCGGTCCAAAGTGAGCGGATCATTGTTTATCCTTATAGCTTGTTGAGGTCGTTCTGTTTCTGACTATCCCAGCGTACCGAGTTCGTCCTGCTGTTCGCCGATCGTCCCATAGCTTTTTAATACTTTATGATAGGTTTCAAAGGTTCTGAAACTGTCGATCATCTGGGTAAGTTCGGCTGCCATATTGATGTTTGACAGTTCAAGGCTTCCCTGGATGATTCTGGAACCTTCACTTGGCGTCTCGACTCCCCCTTGTTCAAGGGAAAAGGAGGTGTCCGCCTGGCGCTTAAGTTTTTTCGGGTCGTCGATTTCCATGATCGCGAGCTTGCCGACTTCGGTTCTTGCCCCCTGGGGGCCGAGGAGAAAAATCGTCCCATTATCGCCGAAGGCAACCTTGCTGGTGTCGGTGTCGGGAATGGTAATCCGGCCATTTCCTTCATCGAGAACCGGCAGGCCGTTACTGGTCGTCAACAGGCCTTCGGCGTTGACGCTGAAATCGCCGCGGCGGGTGTAGAGCACGGAATCCGGTCCCTGGACCTTGAGAAAGCCTTTCCCATCTATGGCGACGTCCAGCGGGTTTTCGGTGGAGCGGATTGCCCCGGGTGAAAAATCGGTAAAATTCTCGCGAACCCGGCTGTAGTTGATGCCCTTTGCCTGCTTGGTCTGCTGCTCCCCGCGGAGAATCGATTCGAAACTGACCTGGGATTTCTTGTAGCCGTTCGAACTGATGTTGGCCAGATTGTTGCTGACATTGGCTATCGCCTGTTCCCGTGCAATGGCACCCGAGAGTGCACTGTATTTTCCCGATCCCATATTTATTGCTCATTCAAGGATTATGCAGGTGATTTCTGCTAAGTGTCTTATCGGTTCGTCGGTGGTCATTCTTAAACCGTGCGCAAAACTTTATCCTTTCAATTTCCTTGAGCAATTTTTGCGAGTGTCACAAGTTGTCTGGCCTCGTGGGTGGAAATTGTCAGGACGGCGGCAATTTCGTCCGGTGACAAGCCTTTTTCGGCCAGGGAATGGATATAGCAATATTTTTCCGGAGTGGTGCGGTTACGGTCGCTCTTTGGTCCGGTCGGCCGGTTTTTTTGTATCCTGGTCGACAATTCCGCATCCGCCAGGCTATTGTGAAATTCGTCCGCCTTTTCCTGTTTTTCCCTTAGAGTTGCCAGGTTCTGCCGGGTAAGTTCAAGTGAATTGGAGGTTTCGGTGAGCTGCTGGGCAAGCAGCGTGTTTTCTTTTTTTAAGACAACGGCTTTGCCGACAGCGATGGCGAAGAGAATCGTTGGAATGACAGAGAGAAAAGTGATGACATGCAGCTGTTCCATGGTATTCATCCGCGATGATAAAAAAGGTAACTATTCAGCTAAGTTCAACAGTATGCAAACTTTGTCCGATTGGTTTTTGCCTCCCCTCCCTTGACGGGAGGGGATTGAGGGGT
>CAYTVF010000208.1:0-7135 GCA_964441345.1 uncultured Desulfopila sp.
AGTGGAAAAGACACTGAATATCGCCAAAGCCTTGGCGGACGGCAATCGGATGCGGGTGATCCTCGCCTTGATGGAAAACGATGAGCTCTGCGTCTGCCAGATCACCGAGATGCTTGGACTGGCTACCGCGACCGTTTCGCGACATATGAGCGTCCTGCAGAATGCTCGGCTGGTCGAGAGCCGCAAGGAGAGCCGCTGGGTTTTTTACCGTCTGGTCGACACGTTTCCCGTTGTTCTGCGCCGGTGGCTGCAGGAATCCCTTGCCGGCGCACCGGAGGTCGCGGCGGATCGGCAGAAATTGCTGACTATCCTGGCGTGTGATCCGGATGATCTCTGCCGGCACCAGAAAGAGCGGAAGGAATGTTATGCCGATGACTGAAACGGTTGCGGCCCTGATCTTTGGCCGCGGGGTACGAAACTGAAACATGGAGAATATAATGGAAAAAAAGATGAGTTTTTTCGATAAATACCTGACCGTCTGGGTAGCCATCTGCATGGCGGTCGGCGTCGGCCTGGGCAAGCTGGTGCCGGATGCGGTCGCCATCCTGCGCGGGCTTGAATTCGGCGAGGGCTCGCAGATCAATATCCCCATCGCCATTTTCATCTGGCTGATGGTCTATCCGATGATGCTGAAGGTCGATTTTTCGTCGGTGCGGAATGTCGGCAAGAATCCCAAGGGTCTTTTTGTAACCCTCTTTGTCAACTGGATCGTCAAACCCTTCAGCATGGCCCTGCTGGGCTATATTTTTTTCCGCCTGATCTTCAGCCCCTGGATCAGCCCCGACGAGGCCGAACAGTATATCGCCGGCAGTATCATTCTCGCTGCCGCCCCCTGCACCGCCATGGTCTTTGTCTGGAGCTATCTCACCGACGGCGACCCCGGCTATACCCTGGTGCAGGTGTCGGTCAACGACCTGCTGATGCTGGTGCTGTTCGCCCCGATCGTCAAGTTTCTGGTGGCTGGCGCCTCCAGCCTGATCGTACCGTTCAGCGTGCTTTTTACTTCGGTGGTGGTCTTTATCGTCATCCCGCTCGGCGCCGGCGTGCTCACCCGGTTGTGGCTGTTGAAAACCAAGGGCGGCGACTGGTTCAACAACACCTTTCTGCCGACCCTGCACCCGGTGGCGATCTCGGCGCTCCTCGCCACCCTGGTGCTGATCTTCGCCTTCCAGGCCGATAATATCACCGGCCGCCTTTTCCATGTCCTGCTGATCGCCATCCCGATTACCATCCAGGTCTATTTCAACTCGTCCCTGGCCTATGGACTGATGAAATGGCTGAAACTGCCCTACAACATCGCCGCCCCCGGCGCCCTGATCGGAGCGAGTAATTTCTTCGAGCTGGCGGTGGCGGTTGCCATCACCCTGTTCGGCCCCGAATCCGGGGCGGCCCTGGTCTGTGTGGTGGGTGTTCTGGTGGAGGTGCCGGTAATGCTCTCGGTCTGTTCCGTCTGCAACCGGACCCGCCACTGGTTTCCGATAAAATTTGCCGTACGCTGACGGCTGCAGCTCCCGTGAACTCCCTTATGAATGATCCGTATCCGGAAAAAATATACGTCGAACTTACCACCCGCTGCAATCTGCAGTGCCGGATGTGCGTGAAATATGCGGCGGGAAGCTGTATCGTCGAAGAAGATCTGCCGCTTGCCGTGTTCAAGGGCTTGGCGCCATCGCTTGCCCACGCCCGGACTCTGATCCTGAACGGCATCGGCGAACCGCTGCTGCACCCGGACCTGGAAGAAATCATCGGCTTCGCGAGGTCCAATATGGCGCCGGGAGCAACCATCGGCTTTCAGAGCAACGGTCTTCTGCTGAACGAGGAAACGGTCTGGAGATGGTCCTGACCAAACGGACCATCGACGATCTGCCGACCTATATCCAATGGGCCGCCGACCACGGCGCGGACTTTTTTATCGCCACTCACCTGCTCCTCTACGACCGCTCCTCGGAGGAATTGAGTCTTTTCAATCCCAACTCTGCCGCGGCCGTTCAGCTGTTCAATACCTACCACGAACGGGCGGCCGCCCGAGGGATAAACCTGGCAAACGGTCTTGCCACCTATCTGAAATTCACCAAAACCGAGGCCGACCAGGCAGTGCTGCAGCTTTTCAACGAGTTGCAGCAGGAGGCCAGGGACAGGGATATCCGTCTCCATCTGCGGAGCCTGCTTGAATATTCAACCGGCGATGCCGAGAAAGTGGAGCAGGCCTTTGCCGATGGCCGGACCGTTGCCGCGCGCAACGGCATCGAGCTTTTTCTGCCGCCCCATCAGGCCCTGCCGCAACGCGCCTGCCCGTTTATGGCCGACCAGGCAGTCTTTATTGCGGCAAGCGGCGCCGTCATGCCCTGTCATTTCCTCTGGCATTCCTACTCCTGCCGGGTGCTTGGCGAGGAAGTCCAGGTACGGGAGTGTGCCTTCGGCACGATCAGGGAGCAGCCGCTGGAGGCGATCTGGCAGAACTCTGAATATCTGCGTTTTCGGCGGGAAGCCGGGGAATATGACTATTCTTCCTGCTGGAGTTGTTCACAGGGACCATGTGCCACCCTGGTCAACGACAACATTCTCGCGGCCAACGACTGCTATGGTAGTCAGGTACCCTGCGGACACTGCCAGTGGAATCTCGGCGGGACCCGCTGCCTGTAGCGGCGCCTGCCGCAACGCCTGCCCCGGTTGAAGCAAAAAGGCAAGCACGAAAAAAAGGCCAATGGCCGAAGGAGACGGACATGCTGCTCAGCGGATACACCTTGGAGATTTTCAGATCGAAATGGATTTGGCGATTCCAAGCTATTCGTTTTCTCGATCATGCCAGGCTGTCCCTGCTTTCACCGCATCAATGAGAAACCGTACACCCTGATTGTCCCACGGGTTCAACCAGAGCATCCGATGAAAGACGCGTCCCGCCTGATCAAAACAACCAAGACGCCAGAGACACAAACCATAACCATGCATGCAGCGCAGAAACGGGCGGTTGTCGATATGGCCCCACGGCAGCAGGCCGATAAAATCGCCTCCCAGGGACAGCTCGCCAATACCCAGACCGACTTGATAGTGGCGAATAGCATCCTGCGGGCGGTGATCGAAGACCAGAGTGCCCAGATGCGCATGGGCGTCGAGGCAGCGCAGGTCCGCCTGACACAGCTCCATCAGGATCCTGCTCGCCTCTGCCAGTTCGCCGGCATTTTTAAGGTCGGTGGCTTGCGTGATGGGATCGTCGAAGGGGTCGTTCGGGTCCGCTCCGGGCAACACCTGCTCCATCTTAAACTCGCGCCGAGGTCCATAAGTGACGATCGGCTCGGCCCAATCCCCGAGAGGATCGTTATCTTCGCCCCAATAATGTTCCCGGGGATTCCATAGGCCCATGTCCGTAAGGACAAGGGGCACCAGCCCGAGGGCCGCCGCATCGAGCCGGGTCGACTGAATCTCTCCGGAGAGATAGGGATGACCGGCATAACTCCATTGTTTTGCCGGCCTGACCGTGACAATCTCGCCGGGCACCACGTCCCAAATGCGGCTCGCCCGAAGGGTTATGACCCTGTTGCTGCCCAATAAACGGCATCGGGCCGCCCGTTCCTTGGCAGAGAGGACGACCAGGTCGACTGGTTTGCTCAAGTCGAGGTCATCGGCTGTGGCCTTGTGCTGCCGATTGTGCCGGGAAGGAACCTGCCTTTCCGCAGAGAAGGGGGCGAGGTTCTGCCACTTGCGGTAGGCGGCGATGTATTGTGCGCCTACCGAAGCTGGCGGAAACCCGACCTCGGCGGCTGCAACCACATGTTCGGTGCCGTCTTCGCGGCGGCATCGTGCAGTCAGCCCGCGTCGCTCGTTGCCGTCGTAGTCGACTTCGAGCACCGCAACTGGTTGGCCGATGACAAAGCCATCGGCCGGCAACTCGACGTTGTCCTCGAAGGCCTGCCGGAAAGCCCAGAGCTGCTCGTCTTCGCTGTATGCGTCGACTGTGATCTCCTCGATCATCTCGTCCAGCGCGTTGAGATCTTTGTTTCCTTCGGAGTTTCGCAGGTCCATTATATGCCCTCCACAAACCGGTCGCGACCAGTATCGTAATCTTTTTCTATGAATATCGTAAAGTAGTTGCCAAGCGATACATGAGCTAATGGTTCGGGGTCCGGCTTTGCTTCAGATCTCCTGCCAGATGCCGGCCTTCGCCAGACGTTGAACCAGGGCCTTGCGTCGCTGGTGGCCGGCCATGAATCTTTTCAATTCTTCGGCAAAGCGCTCGGGGCTGGCGTAGAGTGCATAGGCTTCATCAAGGTCGATAAGAGCACGGCAGACCTCATCGTAGGCCTGGCCCGATCCCCGTTCGACGGTCTGCTGCACCCGCAGCCAGATCCGGGAAAAATCCTTTGCCAGACTTTTCAGGTACGCCTCCCGCTCCTGACGTTGTTTGAGCTGCCGCTGCTTCCGCTCGTGTTCCTGCTTTTTCAGCCGGATCTTTGCCGCCGCATCGCCATTGCCGTGCAATTCCGCCACGGTGCGCCGGGGCGCTTCAGCCTTGTCAGGCGGCAGGCTGCGCCGCCACGCCGCAAACCTGTTTCTGAGCATCCGTTCCGCCTGCTGCCCATTGCCCTCCACAAGCTGTTTGATGATTGTCATCATTTCCGCATGGGGCAGGCTGTCGATCCATTCATCCATCTTTCTTCGCGAATACTCCTCATCCTCCGCGGCCGCACTGCCCATGCCGGCACCAGCGAGCAGGTCCGGGTCGACCTCCAGGAATTCCGCCAGCGCCTGCTGGGCCGCCGTCAGGCTCCCCAGCCCTTGCACCGGCAACGGCTCCATCTCATCGTCATCGATCATTTCCCCGGTGACCGCCGACAGCCAGCCGATATACAGACTGCGAAGGTCGCCGCGGAGCAGCTCGTCCCGGATCGGGGCCAGCCGTGCCATCCAGCCCCGGCCGTCATCCGAGTCGAAACGGCTGTAATCGGCCGACTCCTCCAGGCGCCAGGTAATGATCCAATGGTCCGCGGTGGCCTTGCACTCAAGAACGTCCGGCACCGCCACGGCCTCGGCGGTTTCCCTGGCCAGCGCCTCGATGGGCAGCCGCAGCATGAAAATGGCCGTCATCCAGTTGGCCAAATAGACATGGACGTCGAAATAGTGCTGCATCAGCTTCTCGCGACTGCCCTTGAAATTGCCCCAATTGTATTCGTTGGTAAAGCTGACGGGAGTGATATGGGCCCGGGTTGAAAGTGCGCGCAACTCCGCCGTCTCCTTCGCTGTCAGCGGGCGGTCGATGGCGAGAAATTCGTAATATTGGTATTCGCTCATGGAAGTTGTCCTGTTCTGTTGTTCTGCTTTTGGCTGTTTCCATTATGGACGGCACCTTTTCTGGTGCGTTCTCCCCTCGTTGGTCAGTCGGTATTGCTGATTCTTGCTCCTCGGTTTGTCCGGTAAGGTCATTTCGATCAGGCCGGATTCCAGCAGTTGTCTGATCGCGGCTTCGTAGTTACGGGTTCTTCGGGGATAGCCAAGTTGATCCAGAAGTTGCGATGTGGATTTTGATTCAACTAATGCATCAAGAATCCTCCTCATCGTACCCGTCAGTTGTGCTTCATACACCCCTTCATACACCCCTTCATGCACCCCTTCATGCACCCCGACCTGGCCGGCTCCGGAGATCGTTGCGGGTTTATCACCAAATTCCGGCACACTGATGAGCATACGAAAAACATCCCCTTCAATCAGTTGCGGGTCAGTACCACCGTAATGCTTGCCGTACAACATCATCTTTCGCATGCCGGAGCCAAGTTCATCGGCACGATCGATTTCTCTGAAGAAGGCACCGATGACAGGGTTTTTGGGAAAGGGTGCGAAAGTTTCCGGATTGAGCACGCCAAATCCATGGGGGCTGTTGGCATTATAGGTGGTCACTTTGCCGAATTCGATGATCAACCGAGCCGGAACACCGCTGGCATATTCGCGGTGAATAAGCATGTTGGAAGCTACTTCGCGGAAAATTGCATCGCGCAGGCTTCTTCGCTCAATGCCATCCAGATAAAATGGGTCCGGCAGATGTTTTTTTATAAAAGCCAGAATGCGGTCATAGCTGTCGATCAGGTTGGTTCGCACCAGATCGCGGTCATCGTACCGATCGACATTGACCTTGCGGAGGATCAGATCGGTGCGGTGGGCCGGACAGACTTGCAGGATGAGCTGATCTGGAGCAAACAGCATTACCCCGCCCAATGTGACCCCGCTTTCCTTGGTCAACGGGTCGGTTTGATAGAGCTGAGCACTCTTGACCAGTTGCTGGTCATCCATATCCGCCCAGGGATGATTGTCCGCGTTGATTCGCACATACCTTCGACATTTTTCAATCAGATCACGTCGCAAATGTTCGACCTGAATGTACGGGAACACCTTGTTCTCGCTATAGGTGGCCTGTTTGCGCTGGTATAGCTGCGCCACCTGGGCGGTATGATCGGTGATATCGAGGTCGCCGTCCTCGTTCCGGTCGTAAATACGTCCATTGCAGCGATGCACCTGCGAGCTTTCCGGCACATAAATGCGCAGCAAATGCTTGCCTTGCAGTTCCACCTCCTCAATCGAAAGGTAGGTTGGCGGCGTGAGCTTTTGGGGATTGTTGATAGCGGTGACGAAATCCTTGCGCAGCTGCCCCACTGCATCCGGCTCGATGCCCTGAAGCGTACCATTATCCTGAACACCCAGCAAAATTGTCCCGCCATGGCGGTTGAGAAAGGCGCAGACCGTTTCATAGACATCGCGGTTGATCCGGTTTCGGCAACTCTTGAACTCCAGGTCGAAGCCTTCTCCCGTTCGTATCAGTTCCAGTATCCTGTGAATATCTATGTCCATCCGTAACTCACAATTTAAACCATGCGCTCGCCAGGGGCGAAGCGGGGGAACCGGTTGAGTTCGACTGATTGAATGTCTTGAAAATATTCGGAGGGTTGGGGGATGTCAAACGATCTTTACCGATTTTCACCGATTGTTTTCCAACAGAGTCGAAGTCAGATGCCGGAGGTGGCGAGCTTTGTGCAGATTTCAACGCTCTTCATCCAGAAAGTCAAACCGGACCCGTTTGCCGCTCAATCCATCTTTTCCGCCTGCGCATAGAGCCGTTCCCTCTCCTCCTCCGGCACCAGAGCCTTGATGG
>CAYTVF010000209.1:0-7132 GCA_964441345.1 uncultured Desulfopila sp.
ATCGGAATTGATCCGGGCAGCAGGGTAACCGGGTACGGCGTCATCGACACTGACCGGGGCCGCCTTTATTTTGTTGCCTGCGGCGTAGTGAAGACTACCCCGGATTACCCTTTTGCCACGCGTCTGAATGAAATCTTCGACGGACTGAACCAGGTCATTCAGGTTCATGAGCCGGCCATCGCCGCAATCGAAGAGGTTTTTCTCGCCAGCAACCCCCGTTCTGCCCTGAAGCTCGGCCATGCCCGTGGAGTCGCGGTGGTGGCGGCCATGCAGAACGGGCTTGCTGTGTATGATTACAGCCCGCGCGCCATTAAACAGGCGGTTGTCGGGTATGGCCAGGCGGAAAAGGAACAGGTTCAGCATATGGTGCAGGTATTGCTGGAACTTTCCGGCAGACCGAGTCCCGATGCCGCCGATGCCCTGGCCGTAGCCATCTGCCATGCCAATCAGTTTCACCTTTAAAACCAAAGAACAAATAACAAAAAACAAAAAACAAAAACATCATGATCGCCACTCTGACAGGTAAAATTCTCTTTAAAAATTTCGACAGGGCGGTGGTGGACGTCGGCGGGGTCGGCTACGAGGTGTTTTTATCGACCGACGGCGTTGCCCGACTGCCGGAGAAGGGTGGGGATATCTTTCTTCATATCCATACCAATGTGCGGGAAGATGCGATTACCTTGTTCGGTTTTTTGGAAGAACAGGAAAAAGAGCTCTTTCTCGTGTTGCGAACCGTTTCCGGCATAGGCCCGAAACTGGCCCTGGCGATCCTTTCCGGCTTGCGGGTGGACGCCATCTGCCAGGCGATTGTCGCCGGCGATATAAAAAGGCTCGTGACCCTCCCCGGCGTCGGCAAACGGACGGCGGAACGGATCTGCGTCGAGCTGAAAGAAAAGGTGGCGCACCTGGTCCATGGGACGGTATCCTCGCAGCAGGGTGAACGGGAGGTGGTGGCCGCCGCAGGGTCGGTCGTGGCCGATGCATTGTCGGCGCTGACCAATCTCGGTTATCCGGATTCCGTCGCCAGAGGCGCCCTCGGCACGGTCAGAAAACAGCTGGGGGATGAACCTTTTGCAGGGCTCAGGATCGAGATTCTCATACGGGAGGCGCTGAAAGCATTAGCATGAATATCGAAGAAGAGATCACCTCCGGCAGCCGCCTGGTGAGCCCGGATAAGCAGGTGCGCGAACCGGCCGCCGACCATGCCCTGCGACCGCAGCGGCTGGCCGAATACATCGGCCAGGACCAGGTCCGCAAAAGTCTCTCCATCTTCATTCAGGCGGCCCTGGCCCGCAAGGAACCGCTCGATCATGTGCTTTTCCATGGTTTCCCGGGGCTTGGCAAGACGACGCTGTCCTATATTATCGCCAATGAGATGGGGGCGGGCATAAAGGTCACCTCCGGCCCGGTCATCGAAAAGCAGGGCGATCTGGCGGCGATCCTCACCAGTCTGCAGGAAGGGGATGTCCTCTTCATCGATGAAATTCACCGGCTGAACCATGTGGTCGAGGAGGTTTTATACCCGGCCATGGAGGATTTTCAGCTCGATCTGATCATCGGCCAGGGGCCGGGAGCCCGGTCGGTGAAAATGGACCTGCCGAAATTCACCCTGGTTGGGGCGACCACCCGCACCGGCCTTTTGACCCCGCCGCTCAGGGACCGCTTCGGCGTGGTGCTGCGGCTGGAATTCTATACTCCCGAGGAGTTGGTCACCATCGTCCAGCGCTCCGGCAGAATTCTGGGGATGAATATAGATCTCAGCGGCGCTCTGGAGCTCGGCCGAAGGTCCCGGGGAACCCCGAGGATTGCCAACAGACTGCTGCGCCGGGTAAGGGATTTTGCCGAAGTCGGCGGCCATCCGGTCGTTGACAGTGTCGTCGCCAATGAGGCCCTCCTTATGCTGGGTGTCGATCAATTCGGTCTGGATGACATGGACAGACGAATTATGCTGACCATTATCGACAAGTTCGAGGGTGGACCGATCGGCCTGGAAACCCTGGCAACAGTGGTATGTGAAGAAAAAAATACCCTCGAAGATGTCTACGAACCGTTTCTTATCCAGTCGGGTTTTCTCAAGCGAACCCCTCGCGGACGAGTGGCAACCGCCAGGGCCTACGAACACTTCCAGCGGAAGGTTCCCCGGCAGGCTGCCATCCAGCAGTCTCTTTTCGATGAGTGAGGAAGAGACCATATCAGTCCCTCTGACAAAGGATTTGACCATGCGCAAAACAGTTACGGAAATACGATCGATGAAGGCCGACGGCAAGCGGGTAACGGTGCTTACCGCCTACGATGCCCCGATGGCAAGGCTGCTCTGCAACTGCGGGGTGGACATCCTGCTGGTCGGCGATTCTCTGGGGATGGTGATGCTTGGTTATGATTCTACCGTGCCGGTGACGATGGACGAGATGCTGCATCATGCCAAGGCGGTGCGGCGCGGTGCTCCGGACAGCTTCATTGTCGCCGATATGCCATTCGGCTCATACCATACCGGAGTTCGGGATGCGATAGTCAACGGCCAGCGCTTCCTGAAAGAAGCCGGTTGCGACGGGGTGAAGCTGGAGGGCGGCCTGGCCATGTGCGAGATCGTAACGGCCCTGGTTACGGCCGGAGTGCCGGTCATGGCCCATATCGGCTTGACCCCGCAGACGGCCAGTCAACTCGGCGGATATAAAGTGCAGGGCAAGGGCATGGAGGAGGCGAGAAGGCTGCTTGCCGAGGCACGAGGGCTGGAAGAGGCGGGGGGGGCGTTCGGCATCGTGCTGGAGTGTGTGCCCAGCAAGCTTGCCCGAGTGATTACCAAATCGCTCGCCATTCCGACCATCGGTATCGGCGCCGGGGTGGACTGTGACGGGCAGGTCCTGGTCACCCATGATCTGCTTGGCATGTTTGAGAAGTTCACTCCGAAATTTGTCAAGAAATATGCCGATCTTGCCCCTCTCATGAAAAACGCCGTTCTGCAGTATAATGCCGAAGTAAGGGAAGGTGCCTATCCCGGCCCCGAACATGGTTTCGCCGGCGAGGGCAACTATCTCGATCTTTTATCTGAATAACGTCGGCAGGTTGCATTTACTGTTCCGCTGAAACGGGGGGTGACTGCTACAAGTGCAGTCACCCCCCTGCTTTTTCTCCTTTCGTTTGTTCCCCACTTTCCGCCACAATCGTTTTAAGTCCGTTTGCACTATTCATCCGATAATTTCCGAACATTCTGAAAACACTCTGCTTATCCATGGTCCTGGCGGTGTCGCAGGACATCGTGGCCACCCATGGCGTATCCCGTATTTGCATCATATTGTGTCCTTCATTTTTGTGGTACGCTGTATGTTGTGCTCCTTCTCGCTTCTGGCTATCGCCGTATGGTATTGAAGTTACACTTTTTTTCCTTGACACAGGCTCGGTTGCTGATATAAAAGGGAGGGTAGTGGTGCAAAGTGGGGAACGGGGGGTACGCGTGGTCGTTTGTGTGAGTTCGGGGGGCTGGGGTGGGCAAAAGCAGATTTCGAAGCAGGACGGAACATATCCTCGATGCGAAGGGAAGGTTGAATTTCCCCAGCCGCTTCCGCGATGTGCTGCGTCAAAGTGGTTCGGACATCCTGATGGTTGCCCCCTGGAAGAGTCATCTCCGGGCGTATCCCGTGGCTGAGTGGGAGGCCCTGGAAACAAAGCTCCTGACCCAGGGCGGCGAGCAGCCCAAGATAGCGAGCTTCGTCCGTTATGTGGTCGGTGGCGTGGTCGAGTGCAGCCTCGATAAGCAGGGGCGCATTCTCCTGCCTCCCGAGTCGCGGGCCGCCGCCAATCTGACCAAGGAAGTGGTCCTGACGGGGATGATCGACTGGGTTGAGATCTGGGATAGACAGGCCTGGGTTGCTGAAACAGAGACCGCCTGCAACGACTTTGAGGACCATGAGGCCAGTCTTTCCAGAATGGGGATTTTCTAGTGAGCGACCGTTTTCCGGTTGAGCAGATTCATCGCTCGGTTTTGCTGGATGAATGTATGCGCTTCCTCGACCCTCGGCCCGGCCGGATCTATGTCGATGGAACTTTGGGCTTGGGTGGACATAGTCAGGAAATTCTGGCGCGCTCGGGACCCGACGGCAAAGTTATCGCCTTTGAATGGGATGAGAGCGCTCTTTTGCGCAGCACGGAACGTCTGCAACCCTATGCCGAAAGACTGACGATCGTCAGACGAAATTTTGCCGATCTGGCGCTCGGCCTGGGTGAACTGGGGGTTCGCGAGATAGACGGGTTGCTGATTGACATCGGGCTGTCGTCTCTCCAGCTCGATATGGGGGGAAGAGGTTTCAGCTTTCAGCGCGATGAGCCCCTCGATATGCGGATGGATAACCGCGGCAGCACTTCCGCCCGGGATATTCTGGCGACCTGTTCGGAACAGGAACTGGCGGACATTTTTTATTACTACGGCGAAGAACGGCAGGCCCGGCCCATCGCCGCGGCGATTTGCGAGTATCGGGCCCATGAGAAAATCGAAGGGACCAAACAGCTGGTGTCGATCGTTGCCCATGCGGTTCCCAAACGCTTTCATCCGAAAAGGATCCACGTGGCCACCAAGGTGTTTCAGGCGCTGCGGATAGCCGTGAACACCGAATTGGAAAACCTGGCCAGGATACTTGACGATGGGGTGGGGTTCCTGAAGCCGGGGGCCAGGTTCTGCGTCATCTCCTTTCATTCTTTGGAAGATCGGATTGTTAAAAGAAAATTTAAGAATAATGAGCTGTTGGAAGTTTTGACAGTAAAACCGGTAGTACCCTCCGCGGAGGAAGTGGATGAAAATCCGCGAGCGCGGAGTGGTCGGTTACGAGTTGCCCAGAAAAAAAGTTGACGGAGACGGGGGATACAATGAATTATCAAAATACTACGGAAGCATATTTACGGCCCATCACCAATATCGGCGTAAGGCAGCAGCTGCGGGCCAGGGGAATGAGCGATCTGCCGGGCGGGCAGGTGCTGTGGCGAGCTGTCGGCAAGGTGGCTCTGGTGTTGCTGCCCCTGGTTTTGACGATCAATTTATTGTTGGCGTCGGCGATCAACGATGTCGGCCGGTCATTTGTGGCTGTCGACAACCACCGCCATGAATTGATGGATAAGAACATTGAACTGCTGGCTCAGAAGGCCCGGCTCGGGGCCCCCGATAATATCCGGCAGCGCGCCGGCGAGAAATTGGCGCTCTACGCTGCTTCGGATGAGCAGGTCCAACGGATTAACTGAGGTGGAAGCAGCACCTTGTAAGTAAAAAAATGACAAAACAGTCCCGCCTGAGAGTGCAGAGTGACAAGAGGGGCAGGCGGATCCTTCTGTATGTCGCCCTGGTCGCGGCGGTGGGGACGGCTGGCTGGTACATTGAACAGCGCTATCCGTTCATTACCTCTCTCAAGGAAGCTCTGACCTCCATATCACAAAGCCTGACGCAGTCCACTCCCCGGCGAGGCGAGATTTATGACAGGAATCTCAAGCAGATCGCTATCAACAAGGAAAGGGTTTCGGTATATGTCAGAACCCAGGAGCTCGATTCCATCGCGGATACGGTGAGGGAGCTTGCGCCGATCCTGTCCCTCGATGAGGAGAAATTGAAGGATCAGCTTGAGAGTGGCGCATTACGGTTGTGGATTGCGGAAGATATCAGCCTGGATCAGGAAATTGCACTCAAGGCCAAGCGGTTGCCCGGCGTGCATCTGCAGCGAGAACAAAAAAGAGTATACCCGAACAACGCCCAGGCTGCCCATTTGATCGGCTATATCGACAATGGCATAGGCCTTGCCGGAGTTGAGTTCTACTATGATCGAATTCTGGCAACCAGGAAACTCAGCCAGGGCGGTAAGGGGCTTTTCGATTCCCCGCAGGATCTGGTGCTGACGCTTGACCTGAAGATCCAGGACATCCTGGACGGAATGGTCGGCGAGATCAATAAAAACCAGAAGGCCAACAAGGTGCTGGCCTATCTGATGGAGAGCCGGACCGGTGAGGTCGTCGGGGGCGCTCAACTGCCGGGATTTGATCCCAATAATTTCACCCAATATTCTCAGGAAGTGCTCGACAGTCAATTCGTCAGTTCAATGCTTCTGCCGGACCGATTTCGCTTGTTCCTGCGGGATGCGGCGATGCTGCAAGGCAAAACGACTGAACCGGATTCCATGATTCCCTGGAGCCTGCGATCAAGCGAAAGCAATCTCGGCAGCCAGGTGCAGCTTTGGGAGTGGCTGGGATTGAATGAGAAAACGGTGACGGATTTTCGCTCATCGACGCAACCTGGTGAGATCGTACCGACTGATCAGCAACCGGTTGTCCCATCGCCGCCATTTCTGGAGATGGTGCCGGAGCAGACAACCCCATTGAATCTGTTGACGGCATTTTCGGTACTCCTCAATAAGGGTGAAATGATCAGGCCGTATATGGTACAGAAGAGCCTGGATGTTGAAACCGGCGCGGAGGTCCTGCTGGCCGGCGGGGCGGCGGATAAACGGCTCAAGTCTGAGGCAGCACAGTATAAATTTCACGATCTCAATGAGTTATTTAGCAGCCAGTCAAGGTTGGGGGAGGGCAAATCGCTTTTTTTTCGTGATAAAATTCTCTCGGCGACAAACAAGGATGGCAGGCAGAAGTTCCAGGTCAACGAGTTGTTGTTGGTAACAATTCCAGCTGGAGGCAACGATATGACGCTTTTGGTGGCGGTCGCGCACGATCCGGTAGAACCAGGTCTCAGAAACGGGATGTTGAAAAGGTCTATCGAGGAGATCGTCGAGGAAAAAGTGGAGAGGATCTCCGTCTTGCAGCAGGTCGCCAAATCCGTCGCCGACGTGGTCGAACCGGAATTGACGGAAGATGGAAATTATCAGGGACAAAAAAGAAAACCCGGGGTCTCGCGCAACAACCAGGGGCGTAACGGCAAAGTTCCGCAGGTTTTGCCCATAATGCCCGATCTTCGCGGCTTGAGTCTCAGAAAGAGTCTCAGATTGCTGCAGGGCATTCATTTGCGGATCAGTATTCAGGGGACCGGCAAGGTGGTCGCGCAGAAGCCTCCACCCGGTACATCTTTGCAAGGAATCGCCGAATGCACTCTGGTTCTCGCGAAAAGTGAGGAGGTCAATCTGGAAAAGCTTTCGAAAGACGCAACTCT
>CAYTVF010000210.1:0-6860 GCA_964441345.1 uncultured Desulfopila sp.
CCATGTGCAGTGCTGTTTTGAAGGTCGCCAACTCGGCATTTTTCGGGGTTCCCAGGGAAGTGAGCACCATGGAACGGGCGGTGGTTGTCCTGGGCTTTGAAGAAATCAGAAATATAGTGATCGGTAAAGCCATCTACGCCTGTTTTCCCAAGATGAACCGGGAGAGCAGAGCCACCGTCGGTCTTTTCTGGGAACATGCCTTCACCTGCGGACTCGCGGCAAAAATCATCGGCGGGCAGTTGCATTTTTCGCCGAGCGAACTCTTTATCGCCGGCCTTATTCATGACATCGGCAAGCTGGCCATGTTCATAGCATTGCCAAATGAATACCCGATCCTGAGTGAACTTTCCGGTCCCAGTCATTACAGCAACACAACGGAGGAAGAACGCAGCTTTACCGTCGGCCATGACCAGGTGGGGTTACAGCTTGCCGAAAAATGGCTGCTGCCGCAACAGCTGGCGATGGCAATCGGTTACCACCATAAACCGCAGGAGGCGCCGGCTTCCCGGCAATACCCGCTTATCGTCCAGGTAGCCGACATTCTTGCGCTCATGTACAGCAATGGGCATCTCCGGGCTGAAGACGTGATGAAAATCTTCACCGACTTTTTTCCGGAAACAGCACGGCTCTGGCAGGACAACCGCCTGCCCTGGAACATTGAAAACCTCGGCTCGTGGTTCGAGACACTCAAGCAATACAGGCAATCCAGTCAGAACATCCTCAATATCTTCACCGCATCATGAAGATTACCTCAATCAAGCGCACCATCAGAAACACCAAGAGACTCGCGGAGATAATCAAGGTCCTTTCAAAATTCGGGTTTCGCCAACTCATTCACGACACCGGCTTGTATCGGCTGCTCGGCACCGTCCGGGATGACTTCGACACCCCTGCCGGCAGCCGCGAGGAGGAGCGGCCCAGACCGGAACGGGTCCGTATGGTGCTGGAAGAACTTGGACCGACTTTCGTAAAACTCGGCCAGATTCTCTCCACCCGCCCCGACTTAATCCCGCCGGAGTGGGCCCTTGAGTTGAAAAAGCTGCAGGACGACTGCCAGCAGGTCCCTTTTGCCGAAATTTATCAAGTCCTTACCCTGGAGTTTCCGGGCCGCCTCGAGCTCCTCTTCGAGGTCATCGATGAAACGCCCCTGGCCGCCGCTTCCATCGCCCAGGTCCATCGGGCAACCATGAAAAACGGCACCCCGGCAGTCATCAAGGTCATTCGCCCGGGTGCCAGAGGGCTTATCGAAGAAGACATGGCCCTGGTGGAAACCCTGGCGCAGCTGCTTGAGCAGTATTTTGCCAATCTGGGATACAGTCCAACGGCCGTTGCCAAGGAATTTTCGCGGGAACTGCTGAAAGAGATCGACCTCGTTATCGAGGGACAATCGACGGAGCGGTTGCGCCGCTATTTCGAAGATGATGAGAACATCAGTTTTCCCAAGGTGTACTGGGCCGCGACCACCCGCAATGTTCTGACCATGCAGGAGGTGAAAGGCAGGCTGCTGTCGACCGTCACGCCCCAGGAGCTGACCGCCGTCGAACGGCGGACGATCGTCGCCAACGGCACGGATGCGGTTTTCAAACAGTGTCTGCGCTTTGGTTTCTTCCACGCCGACCCCCATCCGGGCAATATCTTTCTGCTGCCCGGATGCAAGTTATGTTTTATTGATTGCGGCATGACCGGCCAGCTCGATCGAAAGACCACGGACCAACTCATCAACCTGGTGGCGGGAGTGGTAAAAGGCGATATCGACCGGTTATGCCGGGTGGTCCTGGAGCTCACCGATGTCGATCCGGCGATTCTCGAAAGTCGGGATTTCCGTCTTGAACTGCGCCACCTCACCGATCAATTTCGCAACACCGATCTTCAGCATCTCAATATCACCGGCCTTCTCTCCGATTTTTTCGGCATGCTGCAACGATTTCGCATCCAGTGTCCGGGCGACCTGATGCTGCTCACCAAGGCACTGACGATCATCGAAGGGGTTGCGGAATACTTCGATCCGACCTTTGACGTCCTCTCCCACGTTGAGCCGCAAATCCAGGAAATCGTCCTCAACAGGCACAGTATGGGGGCAATAAAAAAACGTATCTACAAGACATTGACCAGCTCGCTTGAGCTCCTCGAAGATATTCCCGGCGATCTCCAGCGGTTTCTGGATCATGCCCGGCACAGCCGCTTCACCCTGAATCTCGAACTCAAACGGATCGAACACGTTTCCGAGCAACTCGATACCTCGAGCCGCCTGCTGGGCATTGCCATGATCATCGCCGCCCTGATCGTCGGCTCTTCCATCATGATCCTGGCCGACCGCATGGCAAAGCAGCCAGGCTTCATCGGCACGATGGGTCTTCTGGGCCTGATTCTGGCTGGCTTCAGCACGGCAGGTTTCATCATCTCGTTTCTCCTGCCAAGAAAGCATAAATAGAGGGGTGTCGTCTACAAACCCTTCGCGAGGATTGCCTCGATCTTCGCAAGAATGTCTTCCACCCTTGCCGCTCGAAGAAGTACCCGCTTTCTCCGGGACTGGCCCCCCGCCTGGATAGCGATATTACGCCCCGGAATATCCAACAGCCGAGCAAGGAATTTCACCACCTCTTCGTTGGCTTTGCCATCAACCGGCGGAGCGGTTATAGCGATTTTCAGGCAACCGTCGAAGAGGCCGACCACCTTGCTCTTCGACGCCTTGGGCTGCACGTAAACATGCAGCAGAACGGCGCCGTCGGCAGATTGGCTGAGATAGGGATAGGACATGGGGCAGCGGCTGGCCAAGGCGAACGCGTTGCTGGACCCTCAGCCGAGATCCATGTTGATGCCTTCGATATCGTCGGGATCGACAATCTCGCCGTCCGGGATCTTGATACTCTCAAAGAGGTCGACCAGATCGTCCTCCTTTTCCGGCGCCTCGCCTGCGGAGAAGTCATCGAGCGCCTCAAGGTAGGAATGCAGTATCGATCGCAACTCATCCCGCGCCTTCAGTTTTTTCTGATTCAACGCTTCAATTTCCTTGGGCAGCCGGGTCAATTCAACCTGAGCATCGTTGCGGAATTTCTCCACTTCGGCCCGAGCCTCCGCCATCATTCGCAGGGCCTCCTGTTCGCTCGTCTGCCGCAGATTATCGGCAAACTTCTGGGCAGCGAGGATAGTCGTCTTAAAATCGAGACCCTGCTGCTTCAACTCCTGGTTCTGTTCTTCCAGAAACACCAGTTTTGCCCGCAGCTTATCATTTTCAGCCTGTTCCTGAATGCTCATCCCCTGCCCGCCGACAAGTTTTTCTTCGAGTTCGGCGATCTTTTCGCCCTGCTTCCTGTTCTCCCCTTCAAGGGATGCAACCAGGGTTTTCGCAGCCTCAAGCTGCTCCCTCAGCTCGGCTATTTCCTGGTCTTTGTGCTTGTATCCTTTGTCGATTTCGGATTGGATGCCATCGGCATTTTCCCGGCAGAGTTTCATCTCCATGGCGAGACTCTCTTTTTCGCGCTGCAGCGCTTCCCGCTCTGACTGCAGCTCTTCGATCTCCTCCGTCTGGACGCGATTCTGCTCATTCAGCTCAAAGAAATCCTCAGCAAGCAACTCCAGGTAGGCCTTTACTTCAATCGCATCGTATCCTCTGAATTTTATCTGAAATTCCTGATCCTTAATTGCCTGCGGTGTTAACATGACTGGCTCCATCGTTAATAGTAATCTGAATGCCGCACTCCCCTCTGTTAACTCATTCCCACGGCCAGCTGCTTCAGGGTCTGGATAAGGAAACTCTGGAGAAACATGATAGCCAGAATGAGAATCATCGGCGAAAAGTCGATCCCCCCCAGGCTCATGGGCAGAAATCGCCGGATGCGACTCAATACCGGCTCAGTGGCCTCGTAAAGAAATCTGACTACCGGGTTGCGGGGGTCGGCACTCACCCAGGAAATAACCGCCCGGCCAATGATTATCCACATATAAGCGGTCAGAAGGAAATCGGCGAGCTGGGCAATCGACAGCAAAAAATTATTCACTACAAACATACACTTCTCCTTGTGATTCAGGCAACTTTGCTGCCGGGGTTTACCAATTCACCGACCGAGGACAGGACCAGCTTCTCTTTGCCGTCGACGGTCGTCCTGGCGGCCAGCACCATGCCGTGGGAAATTACCCCCATAAGTTTCGCCGGCTTGAGATTGGCGACAATGATTACCTGCCTGCCCACCAGCTCCCCGGGGCCATAATGTTCGGCAATGCCGGCCACGATCGTTCGTTCCTCGGGGGCCTTGACGGTCAGCTTGATCAGTTTTTTTGATTTCTTGATCGGTTCGGCGGCCACTATTTCGGCAACTCTCAGCTCAAGCTTCTGAAAGAAATCGAAGTCGACCAGATTCTCCGCCGGTATCTCGGCGGGTTCCGGCCGAGTTTGCACCACGCCGGTCGTATCGCTCTGCCGCGGTTCATCTTTCTTCGCGTCAAGCCGGGGGAAGAGGGCTACAGTGGCGTTCAGCGCGCTCCCCGAAGTGAGTCCCCCCCACAGACCGCCTTCGGTGAGCGAGGCTATGCGCGGATCGTCGGGGGCGAGCCCCAGCACAGCGGTCATCCTGGCCGCCGCCCCGGGCATCGCCGGACGCAAGGTCAAGGCCAGCAGGCGGAGACATTCGAGTAGATTGTAGAGAACGGTGTCCAGGCGGGTGGCTTTGCCAGGATCCTTGGCCAGCGACCACGGCTCATTGGTGACAATATATTTGTTGGCCAGCCCGACAAATTCCCACACAGCCTGCAGGGCCTGGTGAAAGCGGAACTCCGCCATCGCCATCCGGTACTCCCTGAGCATGGCCTGCCCGGCATCCTGCAGCACCAGGTCTTCGGCAGTGCTGCCGGCGGGCTCGGGAACCTTTCCCTCCCGGTACTTCCACACCATGGTCGTCGCCCGGCTGAACAGGTTGCCCAGATCGTTGGCCAGATCGGCGTTCTGCCGGGCGACGATCGCCTCGCAACTGAACGACGAATCCAGGCCAAACGACATTTCCCGCAGGACGAAGTAGCGCAGCGTATCCACCCCATAGGCCTCGACCAGTTCTTTCGGCCGGACTACGTTGCCGATGCTCTTCGACATCTTGGTGTCATCGACATTCCAGTAGCCGTGAACATGGAGTTTCTGGTACAGCGGTACTTCCATCGCCATCAGCATGGCCGGCCAGTAAATGGCATGGGGCTTGAGAATATCCTTGGCGATCAAATGCTCGGCCGCCGACCAGTAATTTTCAAAATTCCCGTCGTCCGGATACCCGATGCCGGTGAGGTAATTGATCAGGGCATCGAACCAGACATAGGTGACGAAGGTATCGTCAAAGGGCAGTTCGATCCCCCAGGTAAGTCGCGATTTCGGCCGGGAGATGCAGAGATCCTCCAGGGGTTCGCTGAGAAAGGCCAGGACCTCGTTACGGTATCGCTCCGGCGTGATGAACTGGGGGTTATTGCGGATATGGTCGATAAGCCGCTGCTGGTAACGGGACATCCGGAAAAAATAATTCTGTTCGGCTATCTCCTGGGGCGGGGTCAGATGATCGGGACAATTGCCGTCGACCAGCTCCTTTTCCGTCAGATATCGTTCGCAGCCCCGGCAGTAGAGCCCGCTGTATTCATCGAAATAGATATCCCCCCGGTCGTAAACCTTCTGCAGAATGCTTTGCACTACGGCCACATGGGCAGCGTCCGTCGTCCTAATAAAATGATCGGGTTGGACGTCGAGTAGAGGCCAGGTCGCGCGAAATATCCCGCTGATCCTGTCGACATATTCCCGCGGCTCCACATTCTCGTTTTCCGCTGCCTTGACGATTTTATCGCCATGTTCGTCGGTGCCGGTCTGAAAACGCACGGTGTCCCCGCACAGCCGCCGGAATCTGCTGTAGGTATCGGCGACGATGGTGGTATAGGCGTGGCCGAGGTGCGGCTGGGCATTCACATAATATATGGGGGTGGTGATATACGTTGTCATGGTGTTATCCAGGTATTCAATACAACAAAGTGGCGGCTTGCCCTGTCATCGGCCCAACCGGTTTGACGGGATTGTCTTTTATTCCCCGCCCTTCTTCTCCCGCTTCTTGCCCTCGCCCTCTTTTTTCACCGGCAGAAAGGCCTTCCAATCCTGTTTTGCGAGGACAACTTCCTCGCCGGCGCTGTTTTCGGCAACTATCGCTTCCTGCAAAGGAATCTGCCGTTTGACCAGGTATTCGTCGTTGCCGATCTTGATCCGTTTCCCCGTCTTCGGCATGTTCTTCCGCTGTTTCCGGTATGTTTCGTATTCGTAGGTCAAACAGCAGAGCAGCCGGTTGCAGACCCCCGATATCTTGGTGGGATTGAGAGGCAAGTCCTGTTCCTTGGCCATTTTGATCGACACCGAGTCGAAATTTTTGATAAAGGAGGAACAGCACAGCTCACGGCCGCAGGTACCTATCCCGCCGATCATCTTGGTCTCATGGCGGACCCCGACCTGACGCATCTCGACCCGGGTGCGAAACTCCTGGACCAGGTCCTTGACCAGCGCCCGGAAATCGACCCGGCTGTCGGCGGTAAAATAAAAAATCATTTTGCTGCCATTGAGAAAGCGCTCGACCCGGACCAGATTCATGCTCAAGCGGTGGGTCTCGATCAAGTTGTTGCAGACCTGAAAAGCACGCGCTTCATTTTCCTCAAGGCTCTTATATTTTTCAAGCTCTTCGCCATTGGCCAGCTGCACGATGGTGCAACTCGCCTGACGATTTTGCCCCTTGCAGCCGCACATCGCCGAATATCTGGCGATATGAGCGGGCTCGAGACCGTGATCGGTCTGCACCATGACCACAGTTCCAGCCAGGAGTCCCGGAATCGTTGCAACAGCGGTCGACTGCTGG
>CAYTVF010000210.1:6887-7126 GCA_964441345.1 uncultured Desulfopila sp.
GGTAAAAGACCGCCCCGTCGTCGGCCGACTCGTCGACCGTTTCTTCGTTTACAGTGTCTGACATCTCATTCTCTGCCATCTCATCCTTCATCCTCTACCAATTAACCTTGTGTTACATGTCACTGCAATCTGAACAACAGCACCTCACAGACCAGGTTTCTGTTGCAATTTCGGGCAAGCTCCAGTTCGGCCCTGCCGATCGCCTGCAATTTAGCAAAGAGTTGCGCGGAACTCCAGCT
>CAYTVF010000211.1:0-7062 GCA_964441345.1 uncultured Desulfopila sp.
CTCAATCCCCTCCCGTCAAGGGAGGGGAGGCTGATACCAAGCAGACAAAGTGGATACTATTGAAATATACTGAATAGATACGATTTTTTCCATTTCCGCTTTCAATGCTGCCGCCTTTTTCTGCAAATTGTCGGAATTCTCCGCATTTTTCAAGCGCAGGCTCTCTGCGTAAGCCGTGCGTGCTTCGGCAGTCATGGCCATCAGGTTTTCCATACTGATGAGTGGAGGTTGTTGATACTCTGGGCTTGTATACATGTCATTGGCTTCCGCGGTAACCTGTTCCATGGTCCGCGAGGGTGGAGCGAGTTCAGGAAGATCCACGTTTTCGGCTCTCTCAATGGTTTGCGCGGCCCGGTTCGTATCCGACAGGGAAAGATACAGATCAACCAAATCCAACAAGTAGGTGTATACCGAATCGAGATCCTCTTGTTTCGAAAACACATCAATGGCATTACCCAGCTTCAGAATATAGTCTTGCACCCCATAAACGGGTACACAGCGCCGCGCCCTATCGATTTCGAAATGCAACCATTCTCTTTCTGTTTTTATCCGATGGCCGAGTTCCTCGGTTTTCCCGGTTAAATCATCAAACCCGTCAAGTATCCCTGAATGGGCTTTCGCATCAAGGAGAGCCATCATGATATTCAACGTCAGGCAGGAGCCGTCATCAATGCTTTCTCCCCATTGTTCATTAAATAGCTTGAATTGGTTATTGAGCGCTTTCATTTTCCGGCAGGAGTTTTTCGAGCAGATCATGCGCAGACAGGAAATCAAATTTCATTGTAAAATCAAACGCCTCAAGAAACCGTTGATTCAACAGCTCCTTTTGATTGGACAATTCCTGCAGTTCCTGTTTCATACGTTCAAAATCTGCCGCGGTCAATTCCCCCACGTTCATGAGGTTGGCTCGTTCATTGTCTGCCTCAGCTTGATGGCAGCATTAATGACCTCCAGCAACTCACCCTTGGAACCATTGGTCACCTCGATAGTGATGCCGGGCGGGCAAACGATTTTCACGGTGGATCCCTTCATTTTTGTTTCCACGATTTCACATAATTTTACGCCAAATCCCTTTGGGTCGGCAAGCAACTCAACAACCCACTTAATGGCCTTGGCACCCGTAGAAATCAGTCCGCGGTGGGTATCTTCATCATGGTCAACCACCCGGATGTTCCCCATGGTTCCAAGTGCCTCATTCAGGATTATTGTCTTTTCCTAAGATCCTTCGACAGAAATGGTGAACAACAGATTGGACATAACATAACCTCCTTGATTGATTTGATTTAAAATGGTTAGGAACATACATATTTGGGATCACGACCAGCAATACCGAAGACAAAGACTACAACACGCCATAGCCCAGGCGATTGGAGTTCTATATGATGATACAATACGGTTCCTGCATTTTTCCCACAATTATTAGCTTCTTTTAAAAATTTCCGTTAATAATAGGCGGGAATCCGATTTATACTGTCACCCAGACAGGGACAACGAACAAGGGATTAGAAAATCGCCATGAGACGGACCGATTCGACCTCAACCCATGAAAAATCGGCACCACGACCTGAAACAGTCTGGGTGCTCGGCGGCGGACGGTTTGGCCGGCGCGCTGTTGACCTTACAAGAGCAGCCCACCCGGTAAGCACCATTGTAGTGGTAGATACATTATCGGTTCCCGGCTTACCGAAAGATGTAGAAATTGTTTGTGCCGACGGGATTGAATGGTTAGCTGAACATTTAACCGAGGATGCAAGAGTAAACAAAATTATTCCGGCGCTGCCTCTTCACGTGGCCGCGGATTGGATAAAGAAAAAGCTCTCAGGTGAACTCAAAATCGTGCGTCCCGCTGAGATATTCGATCAACAGCTTCAACACTTCCCAAATCCCATCCGTTTAAATCTCAGTCGTGTCGCTATGTCGCACGCTGATTTCCTCTGTCCCGCAAACTGTTCCGAACCGGAGGATCTGTGTACATATACCAGGAGACAGCGGCCGCCTCCGTTGTATAGCACCCTTGAGACAGCGGCTTTGGGAAATTTCGTACCACTCATTTTGCGAAGCCGTCAGTTTGCATCGGGAGTAGGTGGTTTTTTGCCGGAGGATTTATGGAATCTCCTGGTGCGGGCCAGATTGTTGCCTGGAATCCCGCTACTCATTGGTACAGCGTGCAAATGTCACGGTATTGTCGATGGCCTCTGGCATACAGATTGAGAATTTTCTGTCCTAAACTGCCCGAAACAAAAAAGGACTTACAGCAATACGCTGTAAGTCCTTGAATTATTTCCTGGAGCCAGCAAGCGGAATCGAACCGCTGGCCTGCGCTTTACGAGAGCGCCGCTCTACCAACTGAGCTATGCTGGCGTTATTGGGCAGGATAGTATTAAATGCCGAGATCTTAGGCACCCTGCCACGTTTCAGTACGCCTATATATCAGGTAATGGTTGAAAATTCAACCATTATGAAATATAAACATTTCATAATGTTGCATGAGCACAGGGTAAATCGCAATAAAATCCTGCAGAGGAACCATCGCAATTCTTGCTTGCTTTCTTGCTTAATAGTTCCACCGAGGAGTACATTCCTCCCCCAAGGATGATGACACGTATTTTTCTCCCGATTCTTCTCATCTTGTCAATTGCCGGCTGCAAAGAAGAAAATCGGCAATCGGCCCAGGTGCTGCACTGCACCGGCTGCCACACTCTGGAGCTGGATGCGAATCACCAGCTGGCCTGCACCTCCTGCCATCAAGGCAACAACGATGCACAAGACCTGGCCGGCGCGCACATACAACTTATAGCTCGTCCCGCCCATCCGGACTCCATGCAGAAAAATTGCGGTTCCTGCCATGGGGTAAAAATTGCCGGGGTTGCCGAATCGCCCCATTTCACCCTCAAGAACAGTACCAATAGTTTCAGGGAAGTATTCGCAGCCAGCACCATCGGCCGGGCGCTGGCCAATTTCCGCGAAGTCCCCGTCACGGACACTCCCACAACCGTCCTCGATCTGGCCGACGATCTCCTGCGGCGCCGGTGTTTCCGTTGTCATCCTTACACCCCGGGGGATAATTACCCGGCAGTCAGACACGGCGTGGGTTGCGCATCCTGCCATCTCTCTTTTGCCGAGGGCAAACTGCAATCCCACAAATTTCAAAAACCGCAGGACCGGCAATGTTTGTCTTGTCATTATGGGAATTATGTCGGTTTCGATTATTACGGCAGATTCGAACACGATTACAATGCCGAATACCGGACGCCGTTTACTACCAAAAACACCCACTTCCGACCGTATGGGGTAGAATATCACCAGCTGGTGCCGGATATTCATCAACAGCAAGGATTGGTCTGTCTCGATTGTCATTCCGGCCCGGAACTGATGGGCGAATCGACGGTCAAACCTTCCTGCGCAGCATGCCATTCGGGCGTTGAACTGGCAAAATCCCTGCCACCGCGGGTTGAACACCGCCAGGATGTGTACTTGCTGCATGGCGGAGACGGCAGGGAACACCCCATTCCCCTGCTGCATCATCCCGCCCACTTCAATGTCGCCGAGAAGATTACCTGCCAGGCGTGTCACGCCCAGTGGACCTTCAACGATGCCGGCAAGCATTACCTGAGATCGGATGGGGGCGATGTCGAGCCCTGGACATTACTTGCCACCCAGGGAAGTCTTGAGGTAGAATTCCTGGTCGAACACAACAGCAGCTTTGACAAGAGCGAACTTCCCCTGCAAATGACCGACAAGATATCAGGGATGATGAAACCGGGTCTCTGGTATAAAGGATTCACCATGCGGCGCTGGGAAAGGCCAATCCTTGGCCGAAATCGGGAAGGAGCCATCACCACCATGAGGCCGATGCTCGACTACTCGCTTTCCTGGATCGACGAAGAGGAAAAAGTGCATTTCGATTCGGTAACGGCCGACGACCCAAGGCACGGCCTGCGTCCCTACGTGCCGCACACCACCGGTCCGGCCGGACTCTTCTACCAGGAACGAATTCACGCTTTTCTCCAGGAAGAAAGGGCCGCGGCGGACAGATGAGGGCCTTACTTTGCATTTTCCTGATGCTGGTCCTCTCAGTCACCTGCCACAGAGTATCCCTTGCCGGCAAGGACTGGCCGCGAACCCAGGAACCTTATGAGATTTTCGATAAAAGATATTATCCTATTCCGTCCTCCGACGGTTACATCGAGAAAGGGATAGCGTCATGGTACGGCCCCGATTTCCATGGGCTAAAGACATCGAATGGGGAAATCTACAACATGCATGAAATGACCGCGGCCCACAAGACTTTGCCGATGGACACCATGCTGCTGGTCAAGAATCTCGACAACGGCAATAAAACCGTGGTGCGTGTCAACGATCGCGGTCCGTTCGTGCAGGGGAGAATACTCGATCTGAGCTACAGTGCGGCAAAAACCTTACAGATTGTTGGCGATGGCACGGCCAGGGTGCAAATAGTTGCCCTTGCCGAGGGCGAGGAGAGATGCAGAGGAGAACAACCCATCCTCCATTACAAGAATCTGTCGATCGGGGAATTTTACGTGCAGATTGGCTCATTCGCCCAGCGGTTCAACGCGGAAAGGCTGCAGAAGCGTTTCACCGATGCCGGCCATACCACGGTGATCCAGAAATCCTTCAACCCCGAGCCAAACCTCTACCGGGTACAGGTCTATGTGGGGAAAACTCTGCAGGATGCCCGGCGGGCCGAAAAAGCCCTCCACGGTCGCGGTTATGCAAATTCTTTTATTATCGCCAGGTAAGTGACTTGGCGGGCTTACCGGCAGGTGTGTTCGGCCACGACCCGCATCAGGGTTTGCAGACGGCCATGGTCCTTGATCCCCGGTTGCAGCTCAATGCCGGAGTTGATATCCACCGCATAGGGCCGAACCGCGGTCAGACCACTCGCCACATTTTCCGGAGTAAGACCGCCTGCCAGAATAAGCGGGCGCCGCAGGTTTAACCTTTCAATCACGGACCAGTCGAAAACCTTGCCCGTCCCCCCCCTTTCCCCCTGGCTGTAGGTATCGAGCAGAAATGCATCGACACTTTCGTTATACCGCTCGAATTCTTCGGCCCGGCTCTGTTCGCTCACCCTGAAGGCCTTGATTATTCCGCAAGATGGCAGCATTTCCCGGATGGCACGACAATACTCGACCGACTCATCGCCATGCAGCTGCAGATAGGTGAGCCCGCAGCCCGCCGCGCGGATGACCTCGGTTTGCGGGGCATTGACAAATACCCCGACCCGGTCGATAAACGGCGGCAGCCTTTTCACTATGGCGGCGACATTTTCCGGGGCGATATATCGCGCGCTCTTCGCATAAAAAATGAACCCCAGGGCGTCCACCCCATAGCGCATGGCAGCCAGGGCGTCCTCAAGCCGGGTGGTGCCGCACATCTTCACCCTCACTCTTCTCAGCTCTCGGCAATCCACCTCCATCAACCCTGCTCCCGCAGATATTTCAGGAGATCGCTGTCGGCGCCCGCCCGCATCAAGGTCTCGCCGATCAGGGCGGCCGCAATCCCCTCCGCGCGAAGCCGTCTGAAGTCATCGACCGTTTTCAGGCCCGATTCGCTGACCACGGGAATGGTGTCCGGAATCATTTTTTTGAGACGGAAAGTTGTCTCCAGGTCGATGGAAAAATCCTTCAGATTGCGGTTATTGATACCGATCAGCTCGCTTCCCGCTTCAATCGCCTGCTCGGTCTCCCATTCATCATGCACTTCAACCAGAACATCCATGCCGAGTTCCGCGGCGCAGGCCTGGTATTCCGTCAGTTGCGATTGCCCAAGTATCGCGGCGATCAACAGGATGGCATCGGCCCCGTGCCGATGGGCCTCCTTGATCTGCAGCTCGTCGATGGTGAAATCTTTTCTCAGAACCGGCAACGAAACCGCCTCCCGCACCTCCATCATATAGCGCAGATGGCCCTGGAAAAAGTCGATATCGGTTAGGACCGAAATGGCCTGCGCGCCGTTGCGCTGATAATTCCCGGCAATTTCAACCGGCTGAAAATTCTCGCAGATAACCCCTTTGGAAGGCGAGGCCTTTTTTACCTCGGCAATCACCGCAACGCCTGGATAGGCGAGCAAGGCCCGGCGAAAGCCGCGGGGCGGGGCAATATTTTTCTCCCTGAACTCAACCGGCAGTTGAATGCCCCTGGTTCTCAGCTCAGCTACTTCCTGTTTCTTTTTGGCAACGATGGTATCGAGGATCATGATAGAATTCGATTGGTTTTATCCTCCCCTCCCTTGACGGGAGGGGGAACTTTGTCATTAACTGGCGGTTGCCGCATCACGGGAAAAACGGACCAGTTGTTCGAGCTTGTCCAGCGCCGCACCGGAATCGATGATTTCTCTGGCCCGGGCGACTCCCTCTTTGATACTTCTCGCCCGCCCGGCGGCATGGAGAGCCGCACCTGAATTGAGCAGAACCATGTCGAGCCTCGCGCCCGGTTCGCTTCTCAGCACGGCCCGCACCTGCTCGGCTGCCTCGGGCGGCGTGGCCCCGCCGCGAATGTCTTCCATTGCGGCCCTCGTCAACCCGACATCCTCCGGTTCGATGGTATAACAGGTTACTTTGCCGCTTGCGCCATCGGCCACATGCGACGTTCCGGTTATGGTCATCTCATCCATATTGCCTTCGCCCCAGACGACGAGGGTCCGTTTCATGCCGAGCCGGACCAGAACCTCGGCTATCGTCTTCGTCAACTCCCTGGCAAAAACTCCGGTCAGCTGCACGTTTGCCCTGGCAGGATTGGTCATCGGACCGAGGATGTTAAAAATCGAGCGGATGCCGATCTCTCGGCGCGGCCCGATGGCGTACTTCATCGCCCCGTGCAGCATGGGAGCAAAGAGAAAGCCGATGCCAACGGTTCGAACGGCCTGGGCGACCGTCTGCGGCGGAAGACTGAGATTCACGCCAAGCGCTTCAAGGACGTCGGCGCTGCCGCAATGGGAGGAGATCGCCCGATTGCCGTGTTTGGCCACCGGCACACCGGCGGCGGCGACCACGAATGCCGAGGTCGTCGAAACATTAAAGGTGCCCGAGCCGTCGCCGCC
>CAYTVF010000212.1:0-7056 GCA_964441345.1 uncultured Desulfopila sp.
TGAACGCCACCAGGTTGATGTTGACCGCGTTGAGCAGCAGCTCCACGGTCTCGGTCAGGGGACCGACGCAGAGGCCGCTGCCTTCGACCCGGAAGCCTGCTGCCGTCACCATTGCCCGTAACTCGGCCGGCGTATAACCGTCACGCACATGGCCGTAGAGTTCCCGGCGCATGCCCAGAAGCTGCCTGAGCCGGCTGCCGGCGGCGCCGGGCATTCGCGGGGCCGAGGCCAGCAACGGCCCGCCGGGGCGCAGACCCCGCCGGGCCTCGGCCAGCAACCCTTGATCGTCCTCCACATGCTCCAGGTGGTCCACCAGCAAGACCCCATCAAAGGAAATATCGGCAAAAGGCAGGCAGGCGCCGATGCGGACCACCGGCTCTCCGGTCAGTTCCCGTGTGGATTGCAGGTGGTGCAGGTCGCCGTCGACATGAAAAAAACTGCCCCGGTGGGATGTTTTGAGGTGCCAGGCCAGCACCCCTTTTTCCGGACCGATCTCCAGATAGCGGCCAGGCCCCCAGGGCAACGTCCGGGGAAGCAGGGTGGCGAGCTTGGCCCTTTTTTTGAGCGACATCCGGCCCAGGCGAACCTGCCAGGGTTCATCGGTCCCGGCACAGGTGCCGTTTTGGTTGTGATTTTGTGGCATGGGGCTGTTCGTCTGAGGTGTTGGGTGAAAAGAATGAGTCGCGCCGAAGGGACGCCAAAAAAGCGGTCGCGAAAAATAAAAGTGGGCCAGCGGAGACCGGCCGAATGCAAAAATGGCAAGCTACCCTTTCATCCCGAATTATGCAATTTATTTTGCCGGCTATGAAGAGGCGAATGACGAGGCGATATTGCTTGCCCCACAACCGCCGCTTCTGGTAAATAGAGGCTCCCTTTTGCAATAATCCTCACCGGAACATGCCCATGAATCTCCCCACTATCCTGGGAATCGCCGTGGCCCTGGCCATGGACGCCTTTGCCGTAGCCATCGCCACCGGCGTCAGCCTCAAGCGGGTCAGCTTCCGCCAGGCTTTCCGGCTCTCCTGGCATTTCGGCCTCTTTCAGGCGATGATGCCGATCATCGGCTGGGGGTTCGGGGCTTCCGTGCAGAGATTTATGGCGGCCTATGCCCATTGGGTGGCCTTTTTCCTGCTGGCCCTGGTCGGCGGCAATATGCTGAGGGAGGCCATCCTGGCCGACGAGGATGAGGAGGAGGAAAACAAAAAACCTCGGAAGGATTCGACCAGAGGCATGACCCTGGTCATGCTCTCGGTGGCCACCAGCATCGACGCCCTGGCGGTCGGCCTGTCGATGTCGATGCTGCAGGTGTCGATCGTCACTCCGGCAATCGTCATCGGCATCGTCGCCGGACTGTTCACCATCGCCGGACTCCACCTCGGCAAACGGGTCGCCCGCCTCACCTGGCTCTCCACCTGGGCCGAAATCGTCGGCGGCCTGGTCCTGTGGCTCATCGGCCTGAACATCCTCCGCGAAAGCGGGGTGTTCAGCACCCTGTTTTGACACAAATTTTCCCCCCCCCCTTGCGGGAGGGGGTTAGGGGGAGGGGGAAACGGGAACGGCGGTGACGGGTTGACGACTCGCCGGCGGGAATCGTCAATGCGGCAAGGACTACTCGGCAGCCTGGGGTATCCGGTAATACATTTCCAGATCCGGCTCGAAGACATCCATCATCTGCCGTTCCCCTTCCAGTTCGGGATGATCGGCGAATTTTTCCAGCACCAGCCGCTCCGGCCGGGCAGGCAGGTTGTATTTCTTGACCAGCGTCCGGTCGAGAATCGCCCATTCCGCCACCAGGACCCTGTCCTGGCCATAGTCGCCGCTTTCCACCTTGTTCACCGAATAGGTGTTGACGACCAGAGCCCGGCGATAGGCGCCAAGGGAATCGGGTGCCGGGATTTCCGTCGACTGGTCGAGCACGCCCAGGGCAACAAGCTGCGCCGCGGTCCCGGCCGTTCCCGGACGCGCTGCCGCCAAACGGCTGTTCGCTGCTATTTCGACCGGCTCAAGCGCCCGGTCGTATACTGCCAGTCCGGCCAGGGTGCCGCGCCAGCCGCCGGCCGGATCGCCAAAAATCAAGGCATCGGTGGCTGCCCCGGCAAAATCGAATTTCCCTGCCTTTTTCCCAAGGCTTTTACCATCGGCAAAGAGCTCCAGGCTGTCACCGGTGAAATTGACTACCAGGTGAAGAGGTTTTCGTTTTCCGGCTGCAAGAATCCCCGGCCATGCGACCTCCACACCGCCGGCGGTGCGCACCAGGAGATTTTCTCCCTGTTGGGCAATGCTCACTCCCGGCTTCTCGCAGGCTAAAAGAGAGACGATCCGCCCCCGCTGGTCCCGTTCCGGCGTGAGGGAAAATTCCACACCGGCCCGGCCGGTTCGCGCCAGGGCCGCGCCGATCCTTTTTCCCGCCTCGCCGGTTTCCCCCCAGCCGCCGCCGGTTGCCAGCTGAAAAGCCCTGGTATGCAGAGCCCGGCCTCTGAGGTTGATATTGCACTGGAGAAAACCCACCGGACTTTTCTCGTCCAGCTGATTGGCGGCCTTCATGTTCTCCCAGACGAATATCAGGCGGTCCCGCGACGAAGGCCAGCTTGCCGCCCCCACCGCACTGCTCTTCTGCACGACGCTGTCGGAGAGCCTGGCCTTGTTGCCGCCTTCAATCCAGAGATCGGGATAAAAGTCGGCCCGGCCGTTCGCGGTCACCTTGATCCAGTCTTCGACACTCCGTGCCTTTTCATCGAAGCGGCCGATGTAGATCTCGACCTTTTCGCCGCCGCCGCGAATCCGGTTGCCGCCGTCCCCCTTCTCGTACGGGCCGGTGACCACGAAATAGCGGGGATGGTTGCTCCAGCGCGGGTGATACACCTCATAGCCGCCGATGCCGGGGGCGCCGTTGATATTCACGGTCCAACTGCCGCCGCCTGCGACGTGGTGCATCTGAACATTGCGGTGCAGACCGTCGAAGACCCACAGCAGTCTGGAATTATCGGGGCTGAGCGAGGTCCAGCAACCGTTGCTGAACCGCTGCCACCGCTTGTCTTTGGTCCACAGCACGCCCCCGTCCGGCCAGGGGAAAAGACCGCCGAGAACCTCGCCGTCGCGCGAAAGCTGGATGTTATCCCAGGCCATATTGGTCTTGTTCCAGATCAATTCCTTTTTGTTCGGCTTCCCCAACGGGAACCGGTAAAGGGGTTGAGACGTGCCGTATTCGTTTTCGGGCTGAGGGCCGTCAAAACAGTAGACCCAGGTCGTAGTCCCGCGCAACAGAAAACCGGGCCGGGGATCCTGCCAGATCGCCACCGCGACACCTGTGCCAAGCTCCTGCACCTTACCGCTCTCCCACTCCACCAGGTACATCTGCCGCGACAGGAGGTTGCTGACGATCACCTGTTTGCCGTCGGGCGTGATGAGCGGCTTGAACATATTGCCGACATTCGGCAGCAGCGGCCGCTCGCCCCGGCCGTCGGCGGAATCGTAGCCGTAGAGCATGAGGTTCTGGCCGTGGGCCAGGGAATCCGCGCCGTCGCCCTGATCCTGCAACCATACCAACCGGGTGTGGCTGCCGGTCCACTGGCCGATCCGGTCGCTGATTTTTGCTTTTTCGCCCAGCGCCGGACCGGGGGAAAATAAAAATGCTGCCAGCAGCAACAGCAACGGAAAAAACTTTCGCCAGCCTTTGCTACAGCTTGTCGTGCCCTCTACCATTTGTATCCTTATCCTCCCGTATACGGATAACCTTTGCCGGAACTCCGGCCACCACCGCATAATCGGGAATATTTTTCGTCACCACCGAACCGGCCCCGACGATCACCCCACGGCCTATTCTCACCCCGTCCAGAATAACCGCTCCGGCCCCGATCCAGCTCTTTTCGCCGACGACGATCTCGCCCCGGGAATAGCCGCCCTGATCCATGATCGCCGGCTCGAGCCGGTCATGGTAATACCGCCCGCCGCCGACAAAACAGTTGCCGGAAATGATGGTCGACGCCCCTATGGTTATTCCGGCCACCGAGGAGAAAATGCAATTGCAGCCGACATCCACCCGTTCCTCGAAAACAACATAGCTGGTTTTGCCTTGGATGACACAATTGCGCGATACGATCACCCCATCACGGAGCTGGACGCCGATATCGCCGCTGCCTCCCGCATCGAGGAAGACGTAATCATCAATGGCAACATTGTCGCCGAAATCGATACGTCCGGGATGCCGGACGATAATCCCCCGCCCGAGAATCAGCCCCCGGCCAACCGTGCGAAATAGAAACCCGGCCAGGGTTTTCCGCACGACATACCCCAGAGCGCCGCCAAGATTGGTACAGAGCAGGGCAAAACATTCATAGAGGAGCAACCCCGGCAATGAGATATCGCCGGCCGCCTTTTTCCGGTATCTGGTAAGTGAGGATTCGCCAAAATGAAGCGCCTCGGTCAGCGGTTGTTTGTCGATTCGAAATTCTTTACCTGTCACGCCACCTACCCTCTATTCAAAAATTATTCTGGGGATCCGCATCAATCCCTCAAAGATGAAACTGTATACCCCCAGCATGACCATGGGGGTCACAAAAAGGATCAGCAGCCGCCGATTCACCGCAGCGTGATTCCAGCCATAAAGAATGCCCAGCATCGGGAAGATGGGGAAAAGATAGCGGCCCTGGGCCTGAAAATCGACCGACCAGGAATGATACAGAGACACCCCGATCAATGCCGCGGCAAGACCCGCGGCTGCGACAGCCAGGCCGCTGCCGACCAGGCCTCCCCCACGGAAAATGGCGCCGAAAACAAACACCAAGAGCGCTATCCCGGACCACCTGACCAGGTCATAGTAGACTTGCGTCCCGGAGATGGTGAAATAGCCGTAGACCCCGAAACTGGTCTGGAACGAGCGTTCGAACCAGCGATCGATCGTGATGAGTGTTTCCAGGGTGGTGCCGCGAGCCTTGCGGTAGAGCGAGATATGTTTCTTGTGCAGCTCCGTGCTCGGTTTGTACCAGGGATGGGCAAGTTCTTCCTGTATGCTGACCATTTTCGCCTGCCGGTCGGGGCCGTTGACATAATAATCGCCGGCCATCTGCAGACCGACGACGCCCAAACCAATTATGGATATGAGCACCAGCTTCTTCACCGCCTCCTTCTTCTCCCAGAAATATTCATCGGTCAAAAAGAATTTCGCGGCGAGGCAGAGGTAGAAAAAGACGACGAAGGGATAATAGTTTTTCTTGAGGAGAAAAACTATTCCCAGCAGCACGCCGAGAACAATTGCCCCGACCACCTTTGAGAGCCAGTCTTCGCCCTTCAGATAGCGATGCAGCAGGCTCGAAGGGTCGATCAGTTCACAGGCGGCGAGAAAGGCAAAAAACAAGGCGAAGGCATCCGAAGCGCAGTAACTGAAGAGATACCAAACCTGTGGCGAGACCAGAAACGGCAGAGCCACCATCCGGGCATACCGGTTGCGTACGGTATAGAGCAGAATGAGTCCGAAGAGACAGACATTGAACAGCCGCAGGGAGAAATATTCAGGTATTTTGAACGTCTCAGAAAACTTCGCGAACTTACCGGCAAACAGGTAATAGATCTCGCCGCTATTTAGACGCGACATCCCATAAACGCTGTAGGTGTGCCGGATTGCAGGATCATCGATCACCGGGGGCAGCCAGTGGTCCTGATAATAGGAGGTGGCCGACATGTGGACATACTCATCCGGGTGACTATTATCCTTGCTGATCCCGGCCATGGTGATAATCAGCAGCCAGATCCCGAACAGCAACACGGGCACAAATCGCAAATCTTTCGCCAGCGGCCCGCCACAGTAGATCACACACAAGACGATGGCGACGATGCCGGCCAACCGCAGTACCAGCCAGCCGATATTCAACCCCTGCTTTGCAGGCGTAAGCACCAGTTCGAAATTGGGGTCCTTACCGGCCGACTTGACCCACAGGCCATCGTTGTCGACCCGCGACTCGTCGACCTGGAATAAAGGCACCAGCGCACTGAATTGCTCGGGTGTTGCCAAGGTGACAGGCGCCCAGCCTTCCTGACGAATAATAAGCTTGGTCAGGGTTGCTTCGCCGGTGTAGCTGTGGGTATCGATTCGCAGCCGGGCCACCTTGCCGATATCGGTCAGCATAAACGAGTACTTTTTCCGTTCAGGCGTGGCGATTGCCACCGACATATGCTTTTCCGAATACAGCTGGCCGGCTCCCGCCCAGTAGATCTTGAAATCGGACTTCTGTGCCACCGACAGCTCGAATTCGACATACGCCTTATTGACGAAAAAGTAATAATACAAACCGCATACCAGGCAACAGGTAAAAACGGCAAATGCCAGTTGCCCCCAGCGGCTCTTCGTTTGGTCCGTCACCTGATTTTGTCTTTTTTCAACACTCACGGTAGGCCCCCGAAAATTGGATAAACAATAGATTGTGGAGTACTCTGCTCTTCACCCGCGGCTCCGGAATTGCAACCGGAAAAGCGAAACGTTTGCCCCAAGCGGACAAATTTTGTTTACTACACCCTCACATGGGCCATTGCAACTACTATTTTCCGACGATTCGGGGCCTCCCGGCGGGGGACACGACCGCTGAAAAACAATTGGCAGGCCGGGGCGATAATCGTATACTGGACGGAGGAGACCGCCGGCAGGTACCACCCGCCTCCCACACCTCAACCTTTTCACAACCAAGGATGCGCATATGAAAGACACAATCACAGCTGTACGAGCCATGGAGATACTCGATTCCCGGGGCAACCCGACGGTACGGGTGTTTGTTGAATTAAGTGACAGCACGAAGTCGTCGGCATCCGTTCCATCCGGGGCCAGCACCGGCGAAAACGAAGCGATCGAACTGCGCGACGGCGACAAGGGCCGCTACCTCGGCAAGGGCGTGCTGAAAGCAGTTGCCAATGTCAATACCCTTATCGGCCCGGCGGTCCTCGGCATGTCCGCCTCGGGGCAGGTGGCCGTCGACCACAGGATGATCGAACTCGACGGCACCGACAATAAATCGAAACTCGGCGCCAACGCCATCCTTGGTGTTTCCATGGCCGTGGCGCGTGCCGCCG
>CAYTVF010000213.1:0-6862 GCA_964441345.1 uncultured Desulfopila sp.
GAGGTCAAGCAGGCGGCGAACGTGGCCATCGGTGAGAAGAATACCGCCAATATGGCATCGACCCAGCTTAAAGGGAGTGACATCAAGGGAGCAGTTATCAATGTTGGCAACGTTGAGCAGGCAGCCAACGTCGCAATAGGTAAGGACACCACGGCAAATATGGGTTCGACCCAGCTGCAGGACACCAAAGTACAGGGTGCGGTCGTGAACGTCGGCACCACCAAGCAGGCCGCCAATGTGGCGATCGGCGAGAAGGCGACGGCGAACATGGGCTCTACCCAGCTGAAAGGCAGCGAGGTCAAGGGTGCGGTGGTTAACGTCGGAACCACACAGCAGGCCGCCAACGTCGCGATAGGCAAGGACGTTACCGCAAATATGGGCTCGACCCAGCTGCAGGACACCAAAGTACAGGGTGCGGTCGTCAACGTCGGCACCACCAACCAGGCCGCCAATGTGGCGATTGGCGAGAAGGCGACGGCGAACATGGGCTCTACCCAGTTGAAGGGCAGTGAGGTGAAAGGTGCTGTGGTCAATGTGGGAACGACACAGCAGGCCGCCAACGTCGCGATAGGCAAGGACGTCACCGCAAATATGGGCTCGACCCAGCTGCAAGATTCCAAGGTGCAGGGTGCGGTGGTCAACGTTGGTACCTCCGTGCAGGCGGCCAACGTGGCAATCGGCGACAAGACAACGGCCAATATGGGTTCCACCCAGCTCAAAGGCAGCGAGGTGAAAGGTGCAGCAGTCAACGTCGGCACCTCCGTGCAGGCTGCCAACGTCGCAATCGGCAAGGATACCACGGCGAATATGGGCTCCACCCAGTTGATGGATTCCAAGGTGGATGGCGCGGTGGTGAATGTTGGTACCTCTGTGCAGGCGGCCAACGTGGCAATCGGCGACAAGACAACGGCGAACATGGGTTCCACCCAGCTTAAAGGCAGCGAGGTGAAAGGTGCGGCAGTCAACGTCGGCACCTCCGTGCAGGCTGCCAACGTCGCAATCGGCAAGGATACCACGGCCAATATGGGCTCCACTCAGCTGAAGGATTCCAAGGTGGATGGCGCGGTGGTAAACGTTGGTACCTCCGTGCAGGCGGCCAACGTAGCGATCGGCGACAAGACGACGGCGAACATGGGTTCCACCCAGATTAAAGGCAGCGAGGTGAAAGGTACGGCCGTCAACGTCGGCACCTCCGTGCAGTCGGCGAACGTGGCTATCGGCAAAGACACCACGGCGAATATGGGTTCAACGCAATTAGAGGATTCCAAGGTGAAGGGCACCGTGGTCAACGTTGGGACAACCTGGGCGGGTGCCAACGTGGCGATCGGCGACAAGGCCACCGCCAATATGGGCTCAACGCAGATCAAGGGCAGTGAGGTGAAAGGTTCGGTGGTGAACGTCGGTACCACAGCCGCGGCGGCGAACGTAGCGATCGGCAAGAACGCCACGGCGAACGTGGGTTCGACCCAGCTGAAGGATTCCAAGATCGACGGATCGGTGGTTAATGTCGGCACCACCGCCGGGGCGGCGAACGTCGCGATCGGCCAGAATTCCGATGCCAATATGGGCTCTACCCAGATTGCCGGTTCCACGGTGAAAGGCTCCGTAACCAATGTCGGCACCACCGTCGGTGGGGCGAACATTGCGATCGGCAAGAACACCGTTGCCAACCTCGGCTCTACCCAGATCAAAGGCTCAGACATAAAAGGATCCGTGACCAATGTCGGAACCAGCGCGGGAATCGCCAACGTGGCCATCGGCTCCGGCGCCAATGCAAATGCTGTTTCCACCCAGATCAAGAATTCCGATGTTGACGGGAAGATCGTCAATATCGGCAACGCCGGTGCGGCCGCCAACATTGCGATCGGCAAGAACAGCGATGCCAACCTCGGCTCAGTACAGATGAGCGGTTCAAACCTTAAAGGCAATATCACCAACAAGGCTAATGTCGGTGCGGCGGCCAACCTCGCCATCGGCTCCGGCACCAGCGCCAACCTCGGTTCGGTGCAGATGACCGACTCCACCGCCAAAGGCAATATCACCAACAAGGCCAATGTCGGCGCGGCGGCCAACCTCGCCATCGGCAAGAACAGCAACGCCAACATGGCTGCCGTTCAGATGAAGAACGCAACCGTAAAGGGAGATATCTCAAACAAGGCCAATGTCGGTGCGGCCGCGAACCTTGCGATCGGCAACAACAGCAGCGCCAATATGGGTTCTGTCCAGGTGAAGAACTCTTCGGTGGGCGGCAACATTTCCAACTCGGCCAATGTCGGGCTGTCGGTTAACATGGCTATAGGCTCAGGCGCCACCTCGGATACTTCATCAATCTCCTCGGATTGATTAGTACCTTAGAAAATCATTCCTTGTTTTTTAGGAATGATTTTCGTGAAGGTACTTATACCCCCTTGTGGGGTGTAAAGGTGGTAAAACATACGGTTAAAAAACGAGTCAATCCATAAGCAGGATGTCCCGTTTTTTAACCGTTTTTCTTTGTCTGACTGAAATAACCAGAACAAGAGAAGTGATCGTCACCGACATGAAATTGAAAACCACATCTCAAAAAATATGCACCATCCTACTCCTGGTTTTCATGCTTACCGGTCCATGCGCAGCAACGAGCCAGGACACCGCCCCTCCCAAAGAACTGAATCTGGCTAAGGCTGTGATGTGCGAGGCTATACAAAAGTTCGCCCCGGTCAATCAGGCTGTCGTTTTCTCCATCGATCTGGGCAGGGTTTCGTGTTTCACCGAGTTCGACCAGGTGCTCAAACAGACAATCATTTATCATAAGTGGTATCGTAACGGTAACCTGATTTCCAAGAAACAGCTGACGGTCAATCCACCCCGCTGGAAAAACTCACCGGCGACGGAACCCTGTCGGTCCGCCTCGCGCTTCAGCCCTCCTCATTGCAGTTGGAGGATGAAACACTCACTTCCGTTGAGGTGATTTACAAATTGGCCAGGCGTTCGGCCCCTTCCGGCGATGAGGCCAAGTAGAATACCGATTACCTCCGCCCGCCCTGCTACGGAAATTCCCCGCCATCCCCGATACCCCGCCGCAAACCGAACTGTTCCGCCCTGGACAGCCGAAGGATTCCGAAAGAGCTCCGGAGTATTTTGTCTGCCAGGAACGACTTGCGATTCCAGATTTATTGTTGCACAATACTCAACCGGTTGCGCGGGGAACGGCCGGGCGAGCATCTCACGGTGCAGCAGCTTAAGCTGGCAGCCGCATCGGTGCTGCTCTCCCCCTATCTGCCGCTGCTCTTCATGGGCGAGGAATATGGGGAATCGGCGCCGTTCCCCTATTTTATCAGTCATGGCGATGCCCAGCTGATTGAGGCGGTGAGGCGGGGACGGCTGGAGGAATTCGCTGCCTTTGCTTATCAGGGCTCCCCCCCGACCCGCAGGCGGAGGCGACCTTCCTTGCCGCCAAGGTGGATCAGGATCAGGAGTAATGCATGGAACGGTTCCTCTGCATCCATGGCCATTTCTACCAGCCCCCCGCGAAAATCCCTGGCTGGAATCCGTCAAGATCCAGGATTCCGCCTATCCCTATCATGACTGGAATGAACGGATCACCGCCTAATGCTATGACCCCAATACCGCCACCCGGAATCTGGACGGCGAAGGCCGCATCATGGCGATCGTCAGCAACTATGCCCGGATCAGCTTCAATTTCGGGCCGACCCTGCTCCTGTGGATGGAAAACATGCTCCCGAGACCTACCAGGCAATCCTGGCGGCCGACCGGCAGAGCATCGCCTGGCGCTCCGGTCATGGGGCGGCTCCCGCCCAGGTTTACAACCATGTGCGGGATACCCGGTAGCCTTGCAGGAACAGGTCAACCACGACGGCAGGACAACCGGAACATGAGAAGGTGGCAAGCCGATCGAGACTGGGACGGTGGCAAGCCGACCGGAACATGGGACGGTTTCAGCAATGATACTTTCCCTCTTTGCACCCTTTCCTCCCCTCCCTCGACGGGAGGGGACCGAGGGGTGGGTGAACCACGATGAAACCACGAAACTCCCTCTCTTCATTCGCCAGAGAATTACACAACAACTCCACCGATGCAGAACGCTTCCTCTGGCGATATTTAAGGAGCATGCGGAAAATGAGAAGAACGATATGCAAAGGGATGGTTGTCTGCGTGCTAACGGATTTGTGGTGTTACGGTTTTGGAAAAATGAAATGATTGAAAATATTGAAGGTGTTTTGGAGGGTGTCAGGGAGCAGTGTTTGCGCTTGACTCCCCCACCCCCTGACCCCCTCCCGCCAGGGGAGGGGGAATTTCATGCGAAATGAGAAAAGAAAACGTATGGCGCATAAACGTGGAAATGGCAATTCCATCTTGAATAAACGCGGCTGCGGAATCCTGCTGCATCCAACCTCGCTGCCCGGTCCCGGCGGGATAGGTACGCTGGGGGAGGATGCCAGGCGTTATATCGATCTGCTGCAGAACATGGGCATATCGTATTGGCAGGTGCTGCCGCTGACGCCCCCTGCCTGCGGCAATTCTCCCTATTCCGCCTTTACCGCTTTCGGGGGCAATCCTCTCTTGATCGACCTGGAGCGGATTGTGGGCGAGGGCGATCTGCCCGACGCTCTCTCCGTCGGCCGTTATCCTGCAGACCGTGTCGATTTTGCTGCCGTCACCGCGGCCAAAATGGAGCGGCTGTATCAAGCCGGTTCTGCTTTTCTCGCTCGGGGGGGAAAAAAAATCTCGCGCGCTGGAATTCGACCATTTCTGCAACTCGACCCCCCTGGCTGCATGACTTTGCCCTTTTCATGCTGCTGAAACACCGCTTCCACGACGAAAGCTGGAACAGGTGGCCCGCCGAGGCGTCGCGCATCGACCGGCAAACATACCGGAAATATTCGCAAAAATTCGGTCGTGAAATTGCTGTGCAGAAATATCTGCAATGGCAGTTTGCCAGGCAATGGCAGGAGCTGCGCAGCTATGCCAACGAACGGGGCATCGCCGTAATCGGCGATATCCCCATTTATGTAGCCTATGACTCCGCCGATGTGTGGAGCCATCGTGAACTCTTTCTCCTCGATGCGGAGGGCAATCCGACCGTCGTAGCCGGTGTTCCGCCCACCGGGACTTCTATATGTGGAGCGACACGCCGGAGAAGTACCGCGAAGCGCGCATCATCTTTCAGGATTTCGAAATTTCCAACTGGACCTGGGACCCGCTGGCCAAGGCCTATTACTGGCACCGTTTCTACTCTTCATGGCCATCGAGATGGAAGACCGCTCCCGCTCGTCGACATCCTCGATCAGACCCCGGCCATCCCGGAGGGCTGACAGTGGGCCATTTTCCTGCGCAACCACGATGAGTTGACCCTGGAAATGGTGACCGATGAAGAGCGCGACTACATGTACCGGGTCTACGCCTCCGATCCGCGGGCCCGCATCAATCTCGGCATCCGCCGCCTGGCCCCTTTGACGGAGAACAATCGCCGTAAAATCGAACTGATGAACGTCCTGCTCTTCTCCCTGCCGGGCACCCCCATCATCTATTACGGCGACGAGATCGGCATGGGCGACAACTACTTTCTCGGCGACCGGAACGGCGTGCGGACCCCGCTGCAGTGGAATCCGGACCGCAATGCCGGCTTTTCCAAGGCCAGTCCCCAAAGAATGAAAAACTGCTGGTTGTCATCAATCTCTCGCGTTTCTCGCAGACGGTCACCGTCGATCTTGCCCGTTATGCCGGCATGATCCCCGAAGACAATGCCGAAGGCGTCCTCTGCGATGCGGTCTACCTGAAGGAATTCCGGGGGATTCTCCTGCAACTGATGATCGGCCGTGCCAGGGTGCACGGCGATTTCCATGACTGCAATCGCTGCCAGCTCATTTTCATCTTGGACTTTTCCGGCGAAATATCTGATAATAAAAAAACATAGCGACATAGCGGCTGCTCTCATAACCGGACAGGTGCCGCAATTCCAGCTGGATGGCGTATAAACTTCTCCAATCCACGACTCTTCACCTTGGCACGTGCGGCGTATGACTCAGCTTCAGAGTGATGTTTCAGTCTTTTTTATCTTACTGAAGCGATCGTTATCGATCGCTCTGATCTGGACGATTTTATGCTTTCTGGCAGCGTATTGGAACATTGCCACGGAGCGGCATAAAACCCTGGAACTGGCCCAGCGGGAAGCAAGAACGGTGATCGACAAAGACCAGGCCTTTCGCTTCTGGGCGACCGACCATAATGGCGTCTATGTCCCCGTCACCAAAGATACCCCGCCAAACGAAAATCTCAGCCACATCCCGGAACGCGACATCACCACCCCCAGCGGCAGGCAGCTGACCCTGATGAATCCGGCCTATATGTTGCGGCAGGTGATGGAGCGGTATGGCGACCTGTACAAGACCAAAGGCCACATAACCAGCCTCAAGGTGGTGAACCATCTCAATCAGCCGGACGAGTGGGAGAAGAAGGCACTGCACCAATTCGACGCCGGCAAGGAAGAAGTCATGGCGGTGACGGACATTGACGGCACCGAATTTCTGCGCCTCATGAAACCGATGTATACCAAGACCGGCTGTCTCGAATGCCACGGCCGCCAAGGCTATAAGGAGGGGGATGTGCGCGGCGGGGTGAGTGTTTCGATACCCATCTTGCCGTATCGGGCAATCGAAAAAAAACCCCTGCAGGCTATCCATATCACCCATACTTTTTTATGGTTATTCGGCCTCTTGGCCATAGCCCTCATTTTCACCCGCAGTAAAAAAAGGAGGATCGAACGGCTGGACGATCTGCAGACCCTTGAGGATCAAAGCGATAAGATCAAAATTTTTGCCTATTCCGTGGCCCACGACCTGAAAAATCCCGTTGTCGCCAT
>CAYTVF010000214.1:0-6859 GCA_964441345.1 uncultured Desulfopila sp.
CCCCCCCCCCCCCCCCCCCCCCCCGGGGGGGGGGGGGGGGGGACTTTGTCCATAGAGCTGAATGGATACGTATTTTTTAATATTTATTATCATCGATCAATACTCTCCCCGCCGCACAGGGGGGGCCGACCGTCACTCCCGGCGTCGTTTCATGGCGACGAGGGAGAAAATAAGGCCGATAACGAGACAGACAGGGGCAAAGAGATGGCCATGCCGGACAAAGACCGTCTCCTCCCCGGACAACACCACCTCCCGCGCCGCGGCCCAGGGCACGAAGATGGCGGACTGCTCTTCGATCACCCCGGACGGGGCGATAAAGGCCGAAATTCCGGTATTGGCGGAACGCACCAGACTGCGCCGGGTCTCCACCGCCCGTAATACCGCCATGGCCAGGCTGTGATACGGGGCACTTGATCTACCATACCATGCATCGTTAGTCAAATTCACCAGGATATTGGCGCCAGCCAGCACCCACTGCCGGGAAAGCTCCGGAAAAACCGATTCAAAACAGATGAGCATCCCGGCTTTCGCCTCTTTCCAGACCAGCGGCCGGTCGATCGTGCCGGGGCTGAAATCTCCGACCGCTTCCACCAGGGGAGCCAGAAAAAACAAGAGCTTCTTCAGCGGGACATACTCGCCGAAGGGCACGAGATGCGACTTGTAATACCTGCCGGCAAATTGTCCGTCAGGCTGCAACAGCAGACCGCTGTTGTAGAATTGCACCTTGTTGTTCTGCCGGTCGATGATCTCGTACCAGGGTGCTCCGGTCAAGAGGGCCATCTCCCGGCCGGCCACCAGCTTCCTGAGCGGCCCCATGTGGTCGTTGGTCAGCGGGTAAAAAGGCAGGGCCGTTTCCGGCCATACCACCAGCGCCGGCGAAGTTTCCGTTTCCGTTTCCGTCTTTGTTTTTATTGACGGTTTCATCAGCGATGCGGTGAGCGTCAGGTACGCATCGACCGTGCTCTTCTGCTCCGCCGGCGACCATTTGATGCTCTGATCGATATTGCCCTGCACGACCCCGACATTGATCCGCGCAGTCGCAGGCGCGGCGACCCACCCGCTTATCTCGACCAACCGCTGGTTCGAATAGAGCCAGGTGCCGCCGAGCAGGCCGATCCCGCAGCAGCCGAGAAGAAGATATTCGGCAAGAGTTCCGCGGGCAGCGACTGCTAGAAACAACAAGGCGTTGCAGAACACAATGACAAATGTCACCCCGTGGTGCCCTACGAGATCGGCGAGTTGAATGAGCACCGGGGTCTGGTACAGGGCATAGCCAAGATCCATCCAGGGAAAGCCGGTAAACAGCAGGCCCCGCAGCCAGTCAAGTCCCACCCACAGCGAGGGCAGCAGCCAGAGGGCCACGGCGGCGGGATAGCTCCGCAGAATCGTCCGGGCAAGCACAGCAAATACGACCACATACACGCTCATATAGAGCGCCAGCAGCAGCAGGGCCGGAAGCGAAATAAACCAGGCCAGACCGCCATATTTGCCGAGCACGATGACAATCCAGTAGAGCAGCGGGAGAAAATGGGCAAGACCGGCCACGAGACCGGACAAGGCCGCCATCCGCAAGCTCCCGGCCCGTATGGCAAACAGCAGGGGGATGAGGGCAATCGCCAGCAGCGGCCGGATTTCCCCACCGCCGGGAAACGACAGCCAGAGCCCGAGACCGGTGAGGAGACCGGTGAAAACGGGCAGCACAAAGGGACTGCGGCGAGAGAAGGTCACGGGTTATTCCTGTCCTCGGCAATCCTGCTGATCCGCACCATTTTCAGCTGCCTGGTATCGGCACTTCTGGCCTCGAAACGAAAACCGCCGATCACCACGACATCGCCCGGCACCGCCAGCCGGCCAAGGGAATGAATAACCAGGCCGCCAACGGATTCAAAGGGTCCTTCGGGAAATTCGGTGTCGAAATGCTCTTCGACCACCTCGACATCGACCCAGGCATGAACCTGAATCGTCCTTTCGTCGATCACCTCGATCTCTTCTTCATCGTCGTCGTATTCATCGTCGATCTCGCCGACGATCTCTTCGAGGATATCCTCCAGGGTGATAAGCCCACGCACCGTGCCGAATTCGTCGGTCACCATGGCCATATGAACTTTGCGCTTCTGGAACTCCCGCAACAAATCGACGATGGGTTTCTTTTCCGAAATAAAATAGACCGGCCGGAGATAGCTTTCAAGATTGAACGGCTCAGCTTCCGGCCGGACGCAGAGCTTGAGCAGATCCTTGGCATGCACCGCGCCGATCACGCGATCCGGATTTTCCCGATAGACGGGTATCCTGGTAAAACCGCTCTGGATAACGATATCGATGAGTTCCGACAGCGGCGAGGCCTCGTCGAAGGAGACAACCTCCGCCGCCGGCGTCATTATTTCCGAGGCATAGGTCTCGCGAAATTCAAGAATGGAGTTGATCATCTTCTCTTCCAAAGAAGAAATCAGGCCATGCTCCTCTCCTTCCTCAAGAAGCTCCTGGATCTCGTGATCGAGATCCTCTTTGGTGCCGGGCTTTTTAAAACTCAGCATGGAAAAAATACGTTTCAGGGGACCGGGTTCCTGGTCAGGTTCCTGCCCGGGCTCCTGTTCGGCGTGCTGGCCGTCGTGCTGGCCGTCGTGCTGATCGGACTCCTTTTCTTCAGCGTTTGAATCGTTGTTCATCGTCTACGTCGTCGGCGCCGCCTTCCGGCAAGCAGCAAGAAATTTGTCGAAAAAGTCGGCAACATGGAGATCCCCGACCCACTGTGCTCTTATTTGTCCCTAGATAAATAACACCGGGTGCGAAAAAATCAATCCGCGGAGAGTAATTCTTTCCGGTTCCTGCCCGGAAACAGCCGCGGGCCCTGTCAAGCAAAAACGAAATTTGACGAAGGGTTAGCCGGTTATTCGCCGCTTATTCGGAACTTCATCGCCCCGTTGTGCAACATTTTTCTTTTCTAATCGGCACCGCATGACTATAGTAGCGTCGTTTTCATCCTCTGTACTTTTGCACTACTTTGTAGCATCCAGAGACGGCCTGAAACGTCGAACACACTGTCCCCATTACATTCAACGAGGAAAAGTTTGGAAGGAAAGGTTCTCATAGCCAATCGCGGTGAAATAGCCATTCGGATCATGAATGCCTGCAAGGATCTCGATCTCGAATACGTCGTTGTTTATACTGAAGCCGACAAAGACTCGGAGCATGTTCAGCGCAACATTACCGGCGGCCCCGGGCAGAACGCGTGGCGGATCACCAGCTACACCGAGCCCAACGACATCTTCGCGGTAGCCGATCATACCGGCTGCACCGCCATCCATCCCGGTTACGGTTTCTTCTCCGAGGATTTCCGTTTTGCGAGAAGGGCCACCAAACGCGACCGCCCCCTCACCTTCATCGGTCCGAACTGGGAAGTGATCCGGGATCTTGGCGATAAAATCAACACCAAAAGAGTCGCCAACCAGCTGGGCATCCCGACTATCCCCGGCACGGACGCGCCGATCTACAACGAGATGGAAGCGGAAGAAATTGCCGCGCAGCTCCTTCTCGACCAGCAGGAGAAAGGGATCGAACAACCTTCCATCCTGGTCAAGGCGGCCGCCGGCGGCGGCGGCATGGGCATCGAGGAGGTCACCGAGATCGAGCGGTTCCGCCGGATCTACCGGCAGCTGCAGAATTATGCCAAACGCCAGTTCGGCGACGGCGGGGTTTTGATCGAGCAATGCCTGCGCGACTACAACCACCTCGAAGTGCAGCTGGTCTGCTCCAAATTCGGTGAACGTATCCATTTCAGCTCGCGAAACTGCACCATTCAGTCGACGGGCCGGCAGAAAAGGGTTGAAGCTGCGCCCGGTTTTCACAAGGCCGCCTTCGATTACGACTTTGATGAAAAGAAGGTGCTCGACCAGATTGTCCAGTATTCGCTCAAACTGGCAAATCATGTAAAATACGATAACGTCGGCACCTGGGAATGGATCGTCAGCCGAACCGGCCAGCCCTATCTCCTCGAAGTAAACACCCGCATTCAGGTGGAAAACGACATTTCCGCCCGAATCAGTTATATTAACGGCGAACATCCGAACCTGATCCGCGAACAGATCCGCTTAGGCCTCGGCGAACGGATCGGCTACAAACAGAACGCGGTCAAGTTTAAAGGCGCCGCCATCGAACTGCGGATCGTGGCGGAAGATACCCGCCGCGGCTTCGCGCCATGGATCGGCACCATCACCGAATTCAAATTCCCGGAACATCCGTGGTCGGCTGTCTACACCCATGTCCCCGTTGACCGGCCCTACCCCATCCCCAGCGATTTCGACCCGAACCTCGCACTGGCCCTGGTCTGGGGAGACTCGGTCGAAGACGCGAAGACCAAAGCGGCGCGGTTTATCGATGAGACAGTCATTTGCGGCACGGATTCGAACAATAACCCGATAATAACCAATCTCGACTACCTTAAAAACAACCTGGATCGACTCCTGGCTTTTTGATAACGATTCCGGATATATATAGTTTCGACATGAAAGAATTACAGAAGCAGCTGCTGAAAACGGAAGAGCGGATTAATTATCTGCTGCAGATTAAGGACTATTCGAACTGGGGCAACCTCGACGGTTTCAAGAAAAACCTCGAGCAGATCAAGCAGTCGATCTATGACCTCACCGAGGAAAAACTCACCGCGGAGATCCGCAAACTCGACGAGTCGATCAGTTTCCTCGAAGAGCGGGCCGAGGAACACCTCACGCCCATGGAGCGGGTACGGATCGTGCGCAGCGTGCAACGGTTCAGCCTGAAAGATATCCTCGAAAATGTCTATGAAGATTATACCGAACTGGGCGGCGAAGGAGATGCCAACGTCGACCCGGCGATGATCTGCGCCAAAGCCACCATCACCCGGCGGATCAAGAACAAGCCCTACACCTCCTCGGTCATGGTCATCGGCCAGGAAACCGGCCATGGCGAGGAGTTCCGCAACGGCGGTTCCTGCCGGCCCCAGGGCAATGAAAAGGCCCTGCGCTATATGAAGGTCGCGGAGACCGAGGGCATCCCCATTCACTTCTATATTTTCACGCCGGGCTCCTATCCGGTCGAGGAAGGCTCCGGCGCGGCCCAGCAGATCGCCAGGAACATCTATGCCATGACCAAGCTCCGGGTGCCGACGATCTCGATGATCTCCGAGGGCGGATCGGGCGGGGCCGAAGCGATCGGTCTCACCGATTACCGGCTGATGGCTTCGCACGGCTACTATTCGGTCATCTCACCGGAGGGAGCTGCCGCAATCGAAGGGAAGATCAGGGAAGGTTCGAAGGTCCCCAAAGAGCTGATCGAGGTCTGTGCCGACCGGCTCAAGCTTACCGCCAAGGACAACCTGGAAAAAGGCACCATCGACCGGATCATCTACGAGCCGCTGCTCGGCGCGAGAAGGGACGACTTCACCTTTTTCGCCAAACTCCGGGCGGAAATGCTCAGGGCAACGGACAAAATCGTCCTCTCCACCAAGAGCTTTTCCGCCCTGCGCACCTATGAGATCAGGCGCAAGAAACATCAGCCGGCGACCGAGGAACTGCAGGTCGAACTGCCGTGGGACCTGAATAAAGACGAAATCAGGCGGCTGCTTGCCCTGCGCTCCAAAAAATATTTGGCGATGGGCAAAGCCGGTTATACCGGCCAGGCCGATGCCGAGGACGGGATTTTCAATCTCGCCATGGTGAAGACCGAAAAGATCTATTACACCCTCCGTTACGACATCATGAAGAATCACAAGCGCCAGGTCCGCAAGGTGCTGAACGATGTTTCCGGGGAAAGCTCGGTCATGATCAGGCGCATCACCGAACCGATCAACGCCTTCATGGAACTGTGGGGCAAAAAGAAAAAGCAGGAAAAACCGCAACGCCTTCTGACCTATAGCGTGACCTATAGCGGCGGGACGACTCAGCCGGACAGCCAGTCCCCGCGGGTCGATCCGCTGGAACTCACCGACACCTACACCAGCCCGCTGGCCAACAAGGATCGCACCGTAACCTGCCCGAATGCCGACAAACACGGCTGCAAGGATCTCTGGATACCTGATCTCTACGGCGAATTCGCCGGGGTCTGCGAGACCTGCGGTCACCATTTCCCGCTGGAGCACCAGTGGTATCTGCGCAATATCTTCGATCCCGGCTCGATCTCCCCCTTCAACGACGCGATAACCGCCGGCAACCCGCTCAATTACACCGGGTTTACCGAGCGGCTGCAGCGGGCCAAGGACAAGACGAAGAAACGCTCGGGCAACATGACCTTCCATGCCAGGGTCAACGGCATTCAGATCATCGTCACCATGCTCTATTCCGATTTCCGCAACGGCACGGTCGGTTCGGCCGAAGGCGAGAAATTTGCCCAGGCCTGCGCCCTGGCCAAGCGGAAAAAGCGGCCGCTGCTCGCCTATGTGCACACGACCGGCGGCATCCGCATCCAGGAGGGGACCCTCGGGGTGAGCCAGATGCCCAAATGCACCATGGCGGTACGGGAATATATCGACGCCGGCGGCCTCTATCTGGTGGTGTACGACAACAACTCCTATGCCGGCCCGGTGGCCTCTTTTCTCGGCTGCTCCCCCTATCAGTTCGCCATCAGGTCGAGCCGGGTCGGTTTCGCCGGCCCGCGGGTCATCCGCGAAACGACCGGCGCGGATATTCCGCCGGACTACCACTCCGCCCGAAACGCGCTGAAGCGCGGCCATATCCAGGGTATCTGGGATCGCCGCGATTTCCGGAGAAATCTGCACAAGGCCCTGCTGACCATGGGCAGCCCGAGCCTGTATTACCGCTGAGCCAGCCCGCCTTCCCCCTCCCCTTGCGGGCTGACAATTACCCACACATACGCCCATGTTACGGGC
>CAYTVF010000215.1:0-6828 GCA_964441345.1 uncultured Desulfopila sp.
AACCCCCTCCCGCAAGGGGAGGGGGAACTTTATTTTTTTCGAGATGACCAATGCATTTTTTTTTCAGACTCCCTATAATTCTAGTATGCCAAACATCCACTCGAAAGGTCTGCTGAAGATCCTCGCTCCATTTTTCCTCCTGTCCCTCGTGGCGTGGCTTGCAATTTGCAATGCCGGCAATGCCCAGACAGCCGGGCAGGCAAACGCGGCCGCAATCGACTGCCCGATCCTGCTGTATCACCGCTTCGGCCCTGCGCCTGTCGACAGCATGACCACCATGACCGAGGTGTTCTTGTCTCATCTGCACTACCTGAAGACCCATGGCTACACTGTCATTCCCCTCAGTCGGCTGGTCGATGCCTATCTCGGCAAAGGCGCGCCTCTGCCGGCCAGGCCCGTCGTCATTACCGTCGACGACGGTCATATTTCGGTTTATACCGAGATGCTGCCCCAGGTGACCAAGGCCAGTATCCCCGTAACGCTCTTCATATATCCCTCCGCCATCAGCAATGCCTCCTACGCCATGACCTGGGACCAACTCGGGGAACTGCGTAAATCGGGCCTGTTCGACATCCAGTCCCATACCTACTGGCATCCCGATTTCAGGAAGGAGCGCAAGCGATTAACTTTTGTCGAATACGAAAAATTCGTCGATATGCAATTGACGAAGTCGAAAACGGTACTGGAAAAGAAACTCGGCATCACGGTGGACATGTTGTCATGGCCTTTCGGCATTCATGACGACTACCTGATTTCAAGGGCGGTCAAGGCCGGATACACTGCCTGTTTCACCATTGAGGCCCACCATGCGACAGGCGCCGACGGGATCACGAAACTTCCGCGTTATCTTTTGACCAACGCAAACAGGGGCAAGGAGTTCGAATGGATATTCATGAGCAAAGAGAGCCGCTGAACCGGGTGCGGATGGCCCGGCCATATTGCTGGTACCGGTTTCCGCTATTCTGCTTATTGCCATTGATACCCCTGCTTCTGTCAGGCTTTAATGCCGATCGCTGCGAGGGCGGAGTCAACCAGGCGGATCACCCTCCTGCCGCGACCGGCAGGGTCATCGATGATACGACCAATTTGCCTCTGCCGGGTGCCACGGTGACCCTCAACCGCGCGGAGGTTGTCTTATCCGACGACAACGGGCTGTTCCGGATCGACTATCCCTTGAACCACGTCGGCGCAAGGGCGCCCGGATTTACCAGGGCGGAGATGACGGTCACCGCGGAGTCATCGGCGCAACCCGTGGAACTGCGATTGAAACCCATCCGCCCGAAGGCCCTGTATCTGACTGTCTATGGCGTGAACAGCAGGATCATCAGGGGCAAGGCGCTCGAACTGGTCGATGGGACGGAGCTGAATGCCCTGGTCATCGACATGAAAGGCGATAGAGGAATTATCCCCTACCCGAGCGACATTCCCCTGGCGGCCGACATCGGCGCGCAGAAGTTGAGACTGGTAAAGGATATCAAGGGATTGATCCGGTCGTTGAAAGAAAAGGGGATCTACACCATTGCCCGGATCGTCGTCTTCAAGGACGATATTCTCGGTTCCGCGCGGCCGGACCTGGCCGTGAGAACGACGGCCGGCGCCATCTGGCGAGACCGCGAAAACCTGATCTGGGTGGATCCCTCGAAAAAAGAGGTGTGGGACTACAATATCGCCATCGCTATCGAGGCCGCGCAGAATGGTTTCGACGAGATTCAGTTCGACTATGTCCGATTTCCCGACCGCCGGGGGCTCAAATTCGATATTGCCAATACCGAAGAAAACCGGATCGGTAAGATAGATGGCTTTCTGACCGAGGCCAGAAAGAAACTCCTGCCGTACAATGTCTTCCTGGCGGCGGATATCTTTGGGTACGTGGCCTGGAATCTCGATGATACGCAGATCGGCCAGAAGATCGACCGGCTGGCGCCGGCAGTCGATTATATCTCCCTGATGCTCTACCCTTCCGGATTTCATCTTGGCATCCCCAAGTACCGGAATCCCGTGGCGAATGTATACAAAACCGTTTATTTGTCCTTGAAAAAGGCCCAGGAACGAACCCGCCTGCCGACTGTTCGTTTCAGGCCCTGGCTGCAGGCTTTCCGCGATTATGCTTTTGACAGAAGACCTTTTTCAGGTATAGAAATCAGGGAACAGATCAAGGCCGCCGAAGATTTCGGTTCCGATGGCTGGATGCTGTGGAATCCACGAAACAGCTATATACCGGATGGTCTAAAACACGATACCGATCCTCTTTTATGAAACGCATTTCTTTTAATAACATTCTGAATATACTTATTTATTTCCTGCTTTCCACCGGGTTGTGGAACCCTTCACCGGCGACGGCGGCGAATTTTTCATTGTCATCGCCACCCCAGCTCCGGGACGACCAGCTTGCCCCCATCGCGGCCCTTGTCGAAAAGGCGATCCGCGACGGCAAGACGCCCGGGGCGGTCGTCCTCGTCGGCAATGACGAGCGGGTCGTGTATCGCCGGGCGTTTGGCTGGCGGTCCCTCAAACCGGAAAAGAGCCAGATGACCACCGACACCATCTTCGATGTCGCCTCCCTGACCAAGGTTGTCGCAACCACCGCCGCCATCATGCAGCTGGTTGAAAATGGCCGGATCGGCCTGGAGGATCCGGTCGTCAAATACTGGCCCGCTTTTGCCAAAAACGGCAAGTCCGCCATAACCATCCGCCATCTCCTGACCCACTATTCCGGGCTGCGGCCCGATCTGGATCAGTACCCCCAATGGTCCGGGTATGAAGTATCGCTGAAAAAGATCATCGCCGAGAAGCCGATGCATCCGGCCGGCAGCGCATTCACCTACAGCGATATCAACTTCGAGATCCTGGGCGATCTGGTCAGCCGGGTAACCGGCCGGCCCCTGGACGAATATTGCGGGAAGCACGTCTTCGCACCGCTCGGCATGAAGGATACGTTGTTCAAACCGGCCGGGCACCTCCGGCTGCGTATCGCTCCCGCGGATCTCAGGCGGGGAAAGGTGATACGCGGCGAGGTTCATGATCCATCCGCCTTCAGCATGGGCGGCGTTTCCGGCCATGCCGGCCTGTTCTCGACCGCCGACGACCTCGCGGTCTTTGCCGGGATGATGCTCCGCGGGGGCGGAATCGGGGAGGGGAACAAAAATATTTTTGCGCCCGATACCGTTGCCCTGATGACGACCCCCCAATCGCCGTCCGGCAGGAGCAGGCGGTACGGCCTCGGCTGGGATATCGATCCCGCTTTCATGGAGATTGCGGGGAATCCCGCGGCCAACACCTCTTCTTACGGTCACCTCGGCTACACCGGAACGGCCCTCTGGATCGATCCGTCGACCCGGACGTACATTATCCTCCTGACCAACCGCCTCCATGCCGACGGCGGCGGCGATGTCAAGAAACTGCGGAGGGATGTCAAGGAGGTGGTGGCAAAAGCCCTGGTTGCTTCCGCCCACGCCGCGCCGGACAATGCTCCGCCGCCTGCGGCCGCGGCGGTTGCCATGGAGAAGGAGGCGGCCGCAGCGGATAATAAGGGATTCCGCACCGGCATCGACGTCCTGGTCCGTGACCGATTTGCCCAACTGGCGGGGATGCGCATCGGCCTTATCACCAATCACACCGGAGTCGACGCGGAGGGCAAGGCGACGCTCGACCTCCTCCGCCACGCGCCCGGCATGCAAGTAAAGGCCATCTTCAGCCCGGAACACGGCCTGACGGGAACAGCGGATGCCATGATTCCTTCCTCCCGCGACACAACCACGGGGTTGCCCATATACAGCCTGTACGGTACCTCAAAAAAACCCGAGGCAGCCATGCTCCGCGACCTGGATTGTCTGGTTTTCGATATCCAGGATGCAGGTGTACGGTTTTATACCTATATTTCGACGATGGGGTATGCCATGGAGGCCGCCGCGGCAAACGGCCTGGCCTTTGTCGTACTGGACCGGCCGAACCCGCTTACCGCATCGATTGTCCAGGGACCGGTTCCGGACAAGACCAGACGCTCCTTCACCGAGTATTTCCCCCTGCCGGTCCGGCACGGCATGACCGTCGGCGAGCTCGCCACCCTGTTCAATGCCGAGTACAAGATCGGCGCCGACCTGCGCGTCGTCAAAATGGAGGGGTATGACCGTACCCGCTGGTTCGACGAAACCGGCATGGCGTGGATCAACCCGTCGCCGAACCTGCGCAGCCTTACCGAAGCGACGCTGTATCCGGGCGTGGCCCTGGCCGAGGGAGCCAATGTCAGCGTGGGCAGGGGAACGCCGACGCCCTTCGAGCTGCTGGGTGCCCCCTGGATCGACGGCAACAGCCTGGCCCGCAGCCTGAACGAGCGCCATATTCCGGGCGTCCGGTTTGCTCCGGCCGCCTTCGAGCCAACATCCGACATCTACCGGAAACGTTTATGCCATGGGGTGAGGGTTACCTTGACGGACCGTCATCTCCTCGATTCGCCGACGATGGGGATTGAAATCCTCTCGGCCCTGTACAGGCTCTACCCGAAGAGCTTCGCCATCGACGACACCCTGGGCCTGATCGGCGACCGGAGCGTGCTCGCCGCAATCAAGAAAGGGCAGGACCCCCGGTCAATCGCCCAGTCATGGCAAGGGCCGCTCGAATCGTTTGTCCTGCTCAGGTCCAACTTTCTCCTTTACGGGGCGGCCGGCCGCGTCTCCCAGCAGATGGTGAAAGAAGGTCTGCACGAAGCGGCCGGAAACCACCTCGCCCAGGAAGAACAGGAATTCGGTCTCGCCGAGAAATTGGGAGGTCAGGGCAAAATAAACCTCCCCTGAAATCTTCGCCAGGCTGGTCGCGACATCCGCCATCGCCGCGATCCGCTGTTCGGCGGTAAGATCGAACAACCGGCAGGACACCGGCCGATTGGCAAATATCCGGCACTCGCCCGATTCGCTCAGCGGGCAGAGGATCCGCCGCAGGCGATAGCGGCGCAGGAACTCTTCGTCGCGGCGGTCGAGGGTGGTGCCCTCCCGTACCATTTCCCGCAGCAGGCCGGTGGCCGACATGGCCCTGGCGACGGCCTCTTTCCGGGCCTGCCGGCTGAGGGTGATATTGACCAGATGGTTGACATAGACCGTTTCGATGAAGCTGAGAAACACCGGGCCGTGACAGCAGCCGGCATGATCGCGGCCGCACAGGGCTTGGCTGCCGGCCTCTTCCAGCCGGCGGTCGAGGTCCGCGAGCAGCTTTTCATAATCCATGAAAAACGGAAAGAGGTCGACCAGGTGATTGGCCTCAAGGCTTGGCTCTCTGATGGTGAGTCGTTTCTCTTTTTTGCCGTATTTTCTGAGGAACCACCACTGGTTGAAATTTGCCGGCTGGGACCTCAGTCCTTTCAATTTTTTCCCGGCCAGCTTATGGCCGAGCCCCTTGCGGAGCAGGTAGGCGTTGACCACGGTCCCGGTGCGGCCGATGCCGAAACGGCAGTGGACGAGGACCCGTTTGCCGAGGTAGAGGCATTCGTCCAGCCAGTCCAGGGCCTTCTCCAGCTCCGCCGGATCGGGCGCCTCCTCGTCGGGGATCGGCAGATAGCGGACCTCGAAGCCGGCGTCCGCTTCGATCCAGTGCAGGTCGCAGAACTCCGCGCAGAGATTGAGGATTGCGCCGATGCCGAGCTCGTGCAGCCGGTCCAGGGCACCATGCGACATCGGCGCCTGGCCCACCGCCAGGTTGGCCGTTATCCAATCGACTCGATAGGCTGTGGGATAGTGTGTAGAGGTCATTGCCGGGTCCTGTTACATTGCCGGGGGATCGACCAAGGGGTGCAGCATTGCCTTGAACGACTCCGCCATCTCTTCAACCTGCCCGGAACCGGTCAGGGCCATATCGAGTAGCCGGCACTTGCCCTGCACAATACCCAGCAAGGTGAGGCGGCTGATAATCTGGGCGATGGGACGGCGCTCGAACCGGCCACTCAGCAGGTCGCCTTTGGTCTTCACCGTGAAGCCGGCCCAGGCTAAAATCGCCTCGATCAGCTTGATCCGCAGCAGCCGGTTTTCATAACCGCCCCCTCCGCCCTTGAAGCGGAAGGCGATGTAGTTGGCCTCCGGGTCCTCGCCGCCGAACGCGTCGAGCACGGCGAAGTGATAGCCGAAACGCAGCACCAGATGGAGATAGTCCCGGGCCACGACCGCATAGCTTCCCAGGGCCGCGGACTTGAGGCTGATGATCCCGCCGCTGTGGCGATCGGCCTGTTCCCAGTCGAGGCAGGCGAGGCCCCTGGGCCATTCCACCCGGGGGTCGCTCAGCCCCTGCCAGCAGGCTCGCATGAGCGGCGAGTCTATCAGCTCAGGACCGATAACTTTTTTTTCCGACGCCTCCGGGGCCAGGCCGCCCCCGAGGTCGAGAATATGCATGGTCAAGGGCAGATCGCCAACCAGTTGCCGGGCCCGGTTCATTTCACGGCTCAGTTCTCGGCCGGTAGGACCGACCAGGGAAAACATCTCCGCCATCCCCTTTTCATGGGCAAATCGTACCAGGTCGTGCATGCTGCGGCAATGCTCCGCCGAGAACTCCGGCGCGGCGGGATCGAGAAGATGCAGCGGGGAAACCAGTTCCATCAGCGCAGCGAGACGGTCCATGAACGGGCTCTCCCGAGCGATGCCCGCGCGCTGCTCGCGGCCTTGCCGGCCGGATGTTCCCGCATACACTGCATTTCGCCCGGCATCGACGGTTATTGTGCTGCCGGGGGTCAGCTTCCGTGCAGCCCCGTGCATGCCCGAGAGGACCGGCAGCCCGGATTCCCTGGCCACCGAGGCGAAATGACTGGCCCGGCTGCCGCCTTCGGCGACCACCGCCCGCAGTCGCTCGATG
>CAYTVF010000216.1:0-6781 GCA_964441345.1 uncultured Desulfopila sp.
CACCCCCCATCTCCGCCGCCGGACTCTTTTTTGCACCGGTTCGTGCCGGCAGGTTTCGACGTGGCCGGACCACCCACAATCATCAAGCATCTCCGGCCAAACTGTGGTATATTCCGCTCCCTGATTCTCAGTTTTCTTAAAGATACTTCCCCGCCTAGTGGAGGGGAGAAGGTTGTTATGGATATTTTAATCTACGGAACAACGGAATTCAGCTATCTTGTTGCCTCACAGCTGCATCAGCAGCACAACATAACCATCCTTCACGACACCGGCGAACTGAGCGATAGATTCGGCAATCTAGACGTCAGTATCGTTGAAGGCAGCGGCGGCGATATCGCCGTATTGGAAAAAATGGAGGCGAAAAACGCCGATCTCTTTATCGCCTGTTCGGCCCTCGATGAGGCCAATATTGTCGCATGCTGGACGGTCAAAAAGATTGCCGATACGGAAACAATCTGCTTCATCAGCAAGGCCTCCCTGTATAAAAATTTTTCCTCGCTTACCCACAATCACTACCAGACCAGATACGACATAGACTCAATCATCTGGCCGGAACAGCTCCTCACCCAGGACATTTTCCGGATCATTTCCGTACCCGAGGCCCTTGATGTCGAGTACCTCGCCGGCGGCAAGGCCAAGCTCTTTGAATACCGGATCAAAGCAGACTCGATGATCATCGACAAGCCGATCAAGGATTGTAATTTCCCAGCCAACGTCATCATTCCCGGGATCACCCGCGAGGGAAAGCTCTTTGTCCCCACCGGGGCAACGACCATCCGACTGAACGACAAGGTATTTTTCATAGGCACCGGAGTGGCCCTGGACACCCTTGCCGCCGATTTTTTCAAACATGACCGCAAAGTTACAAGCGTTTCGATCATCGGCGGCGGCAGCGTCGGCTTCATGCTCGCCCAAAAACTCGAGCGAACCGGCATCAAGGTTAAAATCATCGAACAGAACATGCAGCGTTGCGCGTTTCTTGCCGATTCATTGAAAAAGGCCCTGGTTCTGCAAGGCAACGGCACGGACCTCGAACTGATTGAAAGCGAATCGATAGCCGCGGCGGATGTCTGTGTCTGCACTACCGATAATGACGAGAAAAATTTGCTCTGCTCATTGCTGATCAAGCAACTCGGCTCAAAAAGAGTAATCACCCGGGTTGGCAACATTCAAAACTATGGCCTCTTTGAACATGTCGGCATCGATGTCGTGGTTTCCCCCAAGGCCTCGGCGCTGACCGAGGTACTCAACCGGGTGCAGACCCACGATGTCGACGTCATCGCCCTGATCGAGGGCGGCAAGGGTGAAGTCCTGCGGATGACCCTGCCGGAATCATTCCGGGAAATCCGTATCAAGGACATCCAGCTGCCGGTCAATGCGATCATCGGCGTGATCGTCAGGGGCCATAAGGTGATTATTCCAAACGGCGACAACACTCTCCTCCCCGAGGATCATCTGCAGATATTCGCGATGAAGGAAGATTCCGAAACTATAAAGAAATTCTTTTTTGCATGAAACCCCCGTTCATCTCCAGCGCTCTCGGTATAATTCTCATCGCCTTCGGCGGCATCATCCTCCTGCCGGCAGCCGTTGCCATTTTCGGCGAGGATTATCGGTCGACGGTTCCCTTTCTGGTTGCCTCAGGCAGTTCACTCGTGCTGGGGCTCATCTGCCGGTGGCACGGCCGTTTCTGCCGCAACTTCGATACGCTCAAGCGCACCGAAGGATTGCTCATCGTCACCCTGACCTGGATCGTCTCAGCCTTTATCGGGGCCATTCCATACGTGTTGTTCGGCCTGCACCCGCTCGACGCCTATTTTGAGTCGGTATCCGGATTTACCACAACCGGAGCGACAATCCTCACCGATTTCTCCCTCTACCCGAAGGCATTCTTTTTCTGGCGCAGCCTCACCCAGTGGCTGGGCGGCATGGGCATCATCGTACTGTTTATCGCCATCCTTCCCCAGTTCGGCGTAGCCGGACGGAAAATCTTTTTTGCCGAGGCGCCGGGGCCCACCGAGGAAAAGATCACTCCGCGCATCGCCCACACAGCCAAGGCGCTCTGGCTTATTTACCTGCTGCTGACATTTGTCGAAATAGTGTGCCTGGTCGCGGCCGGCATGCCGCTTTTCGACGCGGTCTGCAATTCTTTTTCGACGATGGCCGCCGGCGGTTTTTCGCCCCATCCGCTCTCGATCATGGGTTACCAGAGCCCCACCGTAACCTGGATTACCACCCTTTTCATGCTCCTGGCCGGCACTAACTTTGCCCTGCAGTATAAACTCTTTATCAAGGGCAAGCTCCGGCCGCTCGCAACCAACGACGAATTCCGGTTCTATCTGGGCATAATCCTTGCCAGCTCCCTTATCCTCTGTGTCATTCTTTATACTATGCCGGATGGGACTGTTTCCGGGAGTATTCGCGACAGCCTGTTCCAGATCGTCTCGATAATCACTACCACCGGTTTCGCTTCGACGGATTTCGCCCTCTGGTCGGTGGCGGCTCAGACGATGCTCTTTGCCATGATGTTTATCGGCGGCTGCGCGGGATCGGGAAGCGGTGGCATCAAGGTCGTCCGGGTCCTGTTTGCCTGCAGGTTTTTGAAACGGGAAATCGACCAGATCGTCCACCCCCGGGCCGTTCTCCCCATCAAAATCGATCGGCTAACCATCCCGGACGATGTCCAGCGGCAAATGCTCAGCTTTCTCCTGTTTTATCTCGGTCTGATGATTTTTTCCGGTCTGCTGGTCACCATGATCGAGCAGAATGCGGCGATCGGTTTTGTTGGCACGGCAACGACAATAGGCAATGCCGGTCCGGGATTTGGCACGATTGGTCCGATGGGAAGCTTCGGTAACCTGCACCCGCTCACAAAAAGTATTTTCATTCTCGACATGATCGTCGGCAGGCTGGAGTTGATCCCCTTCCTGGCGATGCTCTGCCCCGAGTTCTGGTCCTTCAGCCGAAGCGACCATTGATTTCCCCCCTTGAGGGGTGAAAACAAGCAATGAATTTCTGCGGTACTAAACACCTCGATTGTCCGGCTGGAGCATTTTCCTGCCGGCAATCATATAGAGCGTCACCGCGGCAAGGATCAGATAGCCAAACATCTGGGCATTTTTGGTCTTGAGGATGAAGGCGATACTCACAATTATCACGGCACTGGCAAGAAAAAACAATGGCTTCGGAATTCGCTTCAGGATCACCCGGCCAAAATGGGCAAAGCGGACATGACTCACCATAAGTCCGACCGACAGTGCCGCCACGATCCACAGCCAGTCGGGACGAACGCATAGGGCTGCACCAAGCACGATGAGCGCTCCGGCAGGGCTTGGCAGGCCATTGAAAATCCCCTCGGGCAGATCCTTTCGTTTCTTATCGACGACAACAAAGCGGACAAGCCGATACGCCACCCCGAGAAAAAAAACCAGACTGAAGAAGGTGGCAAAGGAGCCATCTTTGACGAGAATAACATAGGCCGGGGAAAGACCGAAGCTGACGAAATCGGCAATGTCGTCCAGATACGGGCCGAACTTCGTTCCGCCATGTTTGATCGCCATCCTGCCGTCGAACAGATCAAACAACTGTCCAACCACAATGGCGAAAATTGCCCAGGCAAAGTGGTGGTTGTGGGTCAGGATCAGGCTTGCCACGCCGCAGAAGAAATTGAGGGTCGAGAGAATGTCCGCATAGAGCCGGTTGGGGATGAACTTGCAGATTATCGACGCCGACGCGAGGATAACGCAGGCCAGCATCACTTCATCGCTCATGTTGATAACGCCCTTATTCTGATCCAGCAATGCACAATAGATGACCAGGGCAAAGCAGATAATAGCCTTGATTTTGCCGAAATTGTTCGCAGCCCCTGAAAAATGGAGAAGCGAGAGAATTTTTCTGGCAAAAAACTGCCCCAACAGCTCGACTCCCACAAAAATCCAGACCACCTCAATCGCCATCACTCCGGCATAGGCAAACCCGACCAGAGGAGGCAGATAGGTCAGCTTGTCACACATCGGATCCAGCCATTCGCCCAATTCTGTGGTAAGATTGCAGTTTCTTGCGACTATCCCGTCGACGCCGTCAAGTATCGCGGCAAAGGTGAAGATCAAAATGGCCAGAGATTGAAAGCCGGTATAGAAATAGAGGACAAAACCGAATACGGCCATTCCCGCCCGCCAGTAGCAGATGGCGTTGGGATGGAGCAGCCAGAGATGCGAAAAGACATACTCCTGCATCGATTTCTTATGGATCGTTCGGGAAAACCAGTAGTAAAAACCGGTCCCGATCGAGGCTGCGACAATAATCACCAGTAATCTTTCCATGTTTCATCTCGGTAAAGGGAATGCACTGCGGGAATACTACCTTTCCATTTCACGCCTATTTACCACTTTGCCGGGGAAAAGTCCATTTCCGACGCATCGAGGGGCCGCTGAAAGAAGCAGTCTTCCAGGGGGATTTGAAAAGATCCCCATTTATCGGGGTCAGGAGGTATAGCGATCGATGATCCGTTCGATTCTCCCGGTATCGACCAACCGCTTCAGTGCCTCATTGATACGAGGCATAAGGTGGAAGTGCGAGGATTTTTTGCCCAGCAGCAGATGCATCTGCAATGGCCCGAATCTGGCATCCGTTGCCTCGATTTTCTCTTCAAGCCGCAGCTCTTTTATGAGATGCCGGCCGGCAATATTCGGTTCGATGGTGATATCGCCTCGCTTTGCCGCAACCATCTGGAAAGCATTTGCTTCCGCCTGCACGTACTCGGTGGCAACGCCAAAGCTGTCGATATTCTTCATATGCCACTGATTGCCGAAATTGGTGACCGGAATAAGCCCCAGCGCCTTGATATCTTTACCCGACTTAATCGCATCCATCTGCTTCCGCTGGGGATGACCGACGGAGGTATAGACCTGAAGATAGACTTCCAGCACCGGCAATTCACTTGCCGCCGCATACTCCAGCCGCTCGGGCGTGGCGACTGTTACCAGAATATCGGCCTGGCCGTTTTTAACCGCCAACTGCGCCCTTTTCCACGGCAATGGCGTGAAAACCAGCTCCATTCCGAGTTCAGTCTCAAAGAGTTCCCTCAGGATCTCGATATAAACTCCCCCGGTGCTCCCCTGATCATCGAGAAAAACATAGGGCGCCCAGCTGTTGGCGGCGAAAACGATTTTCTGCCGCTCTTCCCCATGGCAAAGAGTAGGTACGCCTGCCAGACAGATAAGGCACAGGATGTGAATGATTGTTTTCATTCTAAAAACCATCAATCATCCGGGTCAGACGAAAATTATTGGCAAAGGCCGTGCGCACCACCGCCACGTGATTATACTGAGCCCGGGACAGGCTGGTGATCGCATCGAGCAGATCCGATTCGCGCTGCAACCCCTCATCATACTTGAGCTGGGTTATGCGCAGGTTCTCTTCGGCCTGTTCGATGGAACGGGTTGCCACCTCGACGTTTTCAAGACTGACCTGGAAATCGATATACAGGTTGTTCAGATCGGTCTGGAGAGTGCTTTTCAGCTCCGCCAGCTCATGCTGCAGGGAGCGCGACTGCAGTTTGGTTTTGGCGACTGCGCCCTCGGTGGTATGGCCCTGAAACAAATTCATCGACATGACCAGCTGGGCCCGCGCTTCCTCCTCGTCGATTGTGCCGTTGCCGTTCACCAGGTCATCGTCATACTTCCGGTAGCTGCCGACCACATCGACCCGCGGGTAATAGCCGCCTTTTTCAGCCTCGGCCTGAGCCGCCGCGGCATCGACGCCCAACTCCACCGCCTTGATCTCACTTCTGCCGGCAAGCATCCTGGCGGAATATTCCTCCCGGTTTACCAGCGGAGGAAGACCTTTGAAATCGGCAAAATCGAGGTCGCCCGGATCGATCTCGCCGCCCACCTGGCGCGAAAGGGCGTTGACACCCTTTTTCAAACTTGCCTCTGCCGATTTTGCAGTGATGTCGGCATTATCATAATCAACCCGGAATTTGAGCAACTCGTTTTTACCGATCAGTCCCACCTGGTATCTGCTCTCCCCGTCGCGGTAAATCTTCCCGAGGGTCTCGAAGGCCGACAGGGCGACTTTAAGGTTGGCCCTCCGCTCGAACACCTCCAGATAGGCAAGGGCGACATTCAGCTGCACATCCTGTTTGATTCCCTGCAGCTTGAAGCGCTCGACTTCACTGCGCAACTCCGCCGACTGCAGGCCGTATCTGTCGCGAAATCCGGCAAAAACATTCCAGCTGACCTTTCCCACCGCGACGGAATTTTCCTTCGTTTCAAGGAGGCTGTCGTCATCGAGCTCATTGGCTGTGTAGGAGACATCGACCGCCGGGTAATAGCCGCCCCTGGCCCGGATGATATCTTGCTCGCTCTGTTCCAGACTGGTCAAATACTGCTGAATGACCTGCCGGTTGTTCAGGGCCAGGGACTGCATCCCGGCGAGATCGATGGCGTAGCCGATCGAGGCACAGAACACCAGCGGCAGAGTAAGGCTGCATACTTTCATAAGACTGCTCATTTTCATCTGTTCGGCTCCTTTTCAAAGCGGATGACAAAGGCAAGTAATGAGGGAATGACAAAACCAACATCTTAGGTGTTCTCAATAAGACTGTCAAGATGCTGGAAAAATCGCTGAACTCTCTCTTCAGAGTCATGGACAGAAGCGCTGATAATCACTACAATGAAGTGCGCGAGAAACTCTCACATCCCTTATTGACAACTCATCCTATTCACCAGGAGGAATCATGCGCCACCTCATTCGTTCTGCGCTGATGCTGTTCACCCTC
>CAYTVF010000217.1:0-6728 GCA_964441345.1 uncultured Desulfopila sp.
AGGCTAATACCAAGCAGACAAAGTGGATACTATTGAAATAAACTGAATAGTTACCTCTCATCAGATCGACCGCCGTTCGACCGCCGTCATCTTTTACCCAATACACATCGGCGGTCAGTTCGCTGTGCCGGAGATGACGCTCGACAAGGAGGAAGTCCGCTTGGACATCCTCGATCAACAGGATTGGCAATGGGTCCATCATTTCATCCTATATTCAGAAGCGTGTAACGACAGTAAATCCGCGATTTGCCGGTTTGTTCAAAGGAAAGAACACCTGCTTTTATCGAGGATCCGTTGCCGAATACGCTTGCAAAACTGTAGTGCCGTGCGATACCCTTGTAAACGTATGGAGCCGCAACAAGCGCTGACGATCTTGTCGAGAGATGAGTCTGCAGCCTGAAGGTCCTTCCGGCAACAAGGAGGCGGCCATGTCAAACAAGGGGAGTGAAAAAAATGACCACATTGAACGTCAACGGCAAAAGTATTGAGGTATCCGCATCGCCCGACACCCCTCTGCTCTGGGTGCTGCGTGAAGAACTGCAACTGACCGGCACCAAGTTCGGCTGCGGGGAGGGGCTGTGCGGTGCCTGCACCGTCCACGTCGGCGGCCAGCCGACCCGGGCCTGTGTCACGACGGTAGCGGAGGTGAAGGGGGTGGAAGTTACCACCATCGAGGGGCTGCCGGAGAATCATCCGGTCAAGCTTGCCTGGCTGGACGAGGAGGTCTCCCAGTGCGGCTACTGCCAGCCGGGCCAAATCATGGGGGCGGCGGCTCTTTTGCAGAGCAAAGCGCAGCCGACCGATGGCGATATCGATGCCGAACTGGGCGGCAACCTCTGCCGGTGCGGCACCTATCCGCGTATCCGCAAGGCGATTCATCTGGCCGCGGCCAAGGCGAAAGGAGGTGGCAAATGAACGGGATCGTCAAAGTGAATCGCCGCGACCTCCTGAAAACCGGGGTCGCGGTCGGTGGCGGCCTGCTGCTGGCCTGGTATTTTTCCGCTCCCGAGCACCTTGGAGCCGCAGAACCGCCCGGGCCTTTCGCCCCCAACGCCTTCCTGCGCATCGACACCGACGGCACGGTGACCATCATCAACAACAAGTCGGAGATGGGGCAGGGCGTCTATACTTCGCTGCCGATGATTGTCGCCGAAGAGCTGGACTGCGACTGGCAGAAGGTGCAGGTGGTGGCGGCACCGGTCGATCCGGCCTATGACCACACCCAGTTCGGCAGCCAGGTGACCGGCGGCAGCACCAGCGTCCGGACCGAATGGCAGCGTCTGGCCCTGGCCGGGGCTACGGCCCGGGCCATGCTGGTGCGGGCGGCGGCGAATATCTGGCAGATCGACCCGGCCGTCTGCCGGACCGAGAACGGCCAGGTGATCCATCCCGACGGCCGGAGCCTCGATTACGGTTCTCTCGCCGAGAGGGCTGACGAAATGACGGTTCCCGCCCTGGTCGAACTGAGGGATCCGGCGCGCTATACCCTCATCGGCCGTCCGGTCCGCCGCCTTGACAGCCCGGCCAAGGTGGGCGGCACCGCCGTCTTCGGCATCGATGTCCAGCTGCCCGGCATGCTGGTTGCCGTCATCGCCAGGCCGCCGGTTTTCGGGGCCGTCCTCACCGGATTCAGCGATGAGAAAGCCAGGGCGGTTGCCGGGGTGAAAGCGGTGGTTGAGATCCCCGCCGGAGTCGCGGTGGTGGCCGACGGCTTCTGGCCGGCTCTGCAGGGGTGCAAGGCGTTGCAGCTCTCCTGGGACGAGGGGGCCGGGGCGAAGCTTTCGACCGGGGAAATCCGCCGGCAGTACGCGGAGCTCGCCCGCACCCCGGGGATGATCGCCAGGCAGGAGGGAGACCTGTTGGCCGCCCTGGCCCGGTCGGCGCGAACCCTTACCGCCGAATACGAGGTTCCCTATCTTGCCCATGCGCCCATGGAGCCGCTCAACTGCTGCGTCGATCTGGGCGCCGACGGCTGCGACATCTACACCGGCACTCAGATGCAGACCGGCGACCGCGATGCCGCGGCTCGCATCTGCGGCCTGCCGCCGGAAAAGGTGCGAATCCACACAACCTACCTCGGCGGCGGTTTCGGCCGTCGCGCCAATCCGGCCTCGGACTTCGTGGTCGAGGCGGTGCATGTGGCCAAAGCCATCGGCAAGCTGGGCTTGCCGGGCTTGCTGGGCATGCAGGGCAGACCGGTCAAGGTCATCCGGACCCGCGAGGACGACATGCGGGCCGGCTACTACCGGCCTTTCTGGTACGACCGCATCGCCGCGGGACTTGCGGCCGACGGCAAAGTGACCAGCTGGCACCACACCATCGTCGGCCAATCGATTATCGCCGGCACCCCTTTTGCGGGAATGATCAAGGAGGGGATCGACGAGACCTCGGTGGAAGGGGCCGCCGACACGCCATACGCCTTTCCCAGCCTGCTGGTCGACCTGCACAGCCCGCAACTTCCAGTACCCGTGCTGTGGTGGCGTTCGGTCGGCCATTCCCACACCGCTTTCGTGGTCGAAAGCTTCCTCGACGAGGTCGCCCACGCTACGGTCCAGGATCCAGTGGCGCTACGGCGCACCCTGCTCGCCAGGCACCCGCGCCACCTTGGCGTGCTGGAACTGGCGGCACGGAAGGCGGGCTGGGGAAAACCCGGCGCGGCAGGGCGCGGCATGGGGGTGGCGGTCCACTCCTCGTTCGGCAGCTACATTGCCCAGGTCGCCGAAGTCTCGGTGGATAAGACCGGAAAAGTGCGGGTGCACCGCATGGTCTGCGCCGTCGATTGCGGCCGGATCGTCAATCCCGATACCATCGAGGCCCAGCTGGAGTCGGCAGTCGTCTTCGGTCTCACCGCCGCCCTGTACGGGGCCATCACCGTCAAGGACGGCCGAATCGAGCAGGGTAATTTCCATGACTATCCATTGCTGCGGCTGGATGAAACCCCGGAGATCGAGGTGTACATCGTTCCCAGTTCGGCCGACCCCGGCGGAATCGGCGAGCCCGGCGTGCCGCCGGTTGCCCCGGCGGTGGCCAATGCGCTCTTCGCCCTGTCCGGTGCGCGGGTGCGGACGCTCCCCATGACGCCGGATAAGGTGCTGGCGGCTCTGGGCAAGGGGTAGGAAGTAATGACATTGGGGTGCACTGTGCACCTTGCAGACAAACTGCCATCCGCCTCAATCGACGCGCCATTTCCATGACGGCGGGAACCGGCTGTAAAGACAGATTCCGCACTTTGCGAATATTGGAGGGCACCAAATGAATTCCATGTATACCGACCTGTTGAAAACGGCAAGGCTCGTTTCGTTGCCCGACATCTATCTTCGGTTGCGAAGCGTTCTGGAAGATTCGGATTTCACCCTGGCCGAAGTGGCGGTGGTAATAAGCCAGGATCCGGCGATAACCGTACGGCTGTTGCGTCTGGTCAACTGCTCGCTTTTCGGTTTGTCCGCCAAGGTAGAGACGGTAAGCCGGGCCGTTGTCCTGCTCGGCTCGCAGCAGGTGCATGATCTGGTGCTGGCGACCGCGGTAACCCATGCATTCAAAGGGATGTCGAGCGAGATTATGGACATGTATCAGTTCTGGCTGCAGAGTGTCCGCTGTGCGGTAACCTCTTGCCGGCTGGCAGCCATCGCCGGCGGCTGCGACAAAGACCGGCTGTTTGTGGCCGGACTTCTGCATGACATCGGCCACCTCATCATGTACCAGGCGATCCCCGACCTCTCTCTTCGTGCCCTGTCGGCCGCAAGAGAGCAGGGCAGGCCCTTGTACGAAGTCGAACGGGACCTCATCGGCTTCGATTACGCAATGGCAGGCGGGGAATTGCTCAAACATTGGTGCCTGCCGGAAACCCTGTGGGAAACCACCGTGTTTCACAATGAACCCGACAAGGCGGGTAGCTCTCGGCGGGAGACCGCCCTGGTCCATCTCGGGGTGCTGCTGGCCAGGGCCATTGGCGGCGAGGGAGTATTCAACGAGGGACTGTTGACCGTGAAGCCTTCCGCCTGGGGAGTTACCGGACTTTCCCCGGAGGTCTGTATGCCACTTTTCGACCAGATCGCCGAGGAAACCGGCGAGGTTATCGGTCTCATCTTCCCCGGGGAAGTGGCTGTCCCGTGTTGAACTGCCCATTGGATTGAGATCCTTTACGTTATGCATTGCGATGTCCAACGTATGCGCAAGTGGCAGAGCGTTTTCGAGATCGATATAAAAAGCCATGTCTTTCATCCCCGGGTCCGTCAATCGGGCGCACCTCCCCGCAGCCTTTTTCGAGCCTTCCGAGCCGTCCCTGATTGCGATAAAATAAGGTTGAACTGACTAACAAGAAAGGAAGGAACAAAGGATCGCTCCACAGCCGGCCATGTTGCCATCGCCAAAATCCGACTTATCCTTTAAGGAGTTGGAGTTTGGTGTGTTTTTGAGTTTGATTGAGCAAGGGAGGTTTCCAGATGGTGCCATCCTCAATGCATGTATCCGAAAAATTTCTGACCCTGGCCGAGATGATGAATATCTCCGAGGAGGAACTCGAACGGCGGAAGGAATACCTTCAGTTCGGCCCGGAGGACGAGGAGCGGTTGGTGAAGCTGGCCGCGGTCTCAGAAAGCTATGCCGAGGGGGTCATCGAGGCCTTCTACGAACACCTGCTGTCATTTGACGAGATGAAGGTCTTCTTTCCCGACGACGAGCTGCTGGCCCGGGTCAAGGCCAGGCAGAAGACCTACTTCCTGCGCCTGACCCAGGGCCATTACGATATCGATTATGCCGAGGAGAGGCTCAAGATCGGCGGGATTCACGAGCAGATCGGTCTGCCGGTCAAATTCTACCTCAGCATGTATAACTTCTATCTGCGCGAGGTATGGAAACATATCTTCGAGATGGACCACTCCCACCCGGATGAGACGATCGCAACCTTTTTCTCCCTGATGAAGCTCACCTTTCTCGATATCTCGCTGGCCATCGACACCTATGTCGACTCCCGCGAACGGACCATCAAGGCCCTGCAGCAGGAGGCGATCCGCGAGCTTTCCACCCCGGTGCTGCCGTTCCGCGAGGGCATGCTGCTGTTGCCGATCATCGGTCAGATCGATTCGCAGCGGGCGCGGCAGCTGACCGAGCACCTGCTCCTGTCGATCCGGGCCAACCGGGCCAAGGTCATCGTCATCGACATCACCGGGGTCGCCACGGTCGATTCGCGGGTGGCCAATCACCTGGTGCAGACGGTCGACGCGGCCCGGCTGATGGGCGCCAAGGTCGTGATTTCCGGGATCTCCCCCGAGATTGCCCTGACCATGGTTACCCTGGGAATCGACCTGGGGCCGGTCTATACCGTCGGCGACCTGCAGAACGGCATCGAGCACGCCGAGCGGCTCCTGGGGTATCGGGTGGAGAAAATCGCCGATCCCGGCGCAATCGGCGGCAGAGGGGGCGTGTGATGGAGGTCCCGATTCTTAAACAGGGCGATTATCTGATCGCCTCGATCCAGGGCGCCTTGACCGATTCCGATCTCACCCGTCTCCAGGAAAACCTGGTCCGGACCGTTCGCAAGCACCGGTCGAGGGGGGTGGTGATCGACGTAACGGTGCTCGATGTCATGGACTCGTTCGCCGCCCGGACCCTGCGCGCCATCGCCATGATGACCCGTCTTATGGGGGCGAAGGTGGCGATTGTCGGCATTCAGCCGGAAATCGCCTTTTCCATGGTCCAGCTGGGACTGAGGCTGGAGGGAACAATCACGAGCCTTGATCTGGAGGACGGTATCGCCATGCTCAAGGCCGCGGACAAAAAAGACCGGTTCGGCAAATATGGACGTTGAATATATCACCGTCGCCTCCGACGCAGGGGTAATGAATGCACGCCAGAAGGGGCGCGAACTGGCGACGACGATCGGCATATCGGGGAGCGATCTGACCCTGCTGGCGACCGCCATTTCCGAAATTGCCCGCAATATCGTGCAATATGCCGGTCAGGGCGAGATCGAGTTTCGCTGTGTCGTGCGGGGGGGCAAACGGGGCCTGTTGATCGTCGCCCGCGATCACGGCCCCGGCATAGCCGATATCTCCCGGGCCATGCAGGACGGTTTCTCCACTTCAAAGGGCATGGGCTTGGGATTGCCGGGGGCGAGACGGCTGATGGACGACTTCAAGATTGTGTCCGAAGTCGGCAAGGGCACTACCGTATCGATGGTAAAATGGGAGCAATCGCGTTGATTATGGAAACCGCATGCAGCAACGGCTCACTGGACTGGGGCGTCGCGGCGCGGGCGTTGCCCGGCGAGGAACTGTCCGGGGACAACCACTTCGTTGCCAAAACGACGGCCGGCTGGCTGCTGGCGGTGGCCGATGGACTGGGGCACGGCCCGGAGGCGGCCGTTGTCGGCAGGGCCTTTGTAGAGGTACTGAAAAACCATGTCGAGGAAGGGCCGGTGGAATTGATCCGGCTCTGTCATGAGGCCCTGAAAAACCCCCGCGGCTGCGCCGCAACCGTCGTCACCATCGACAGGGCGAGTTGCCTGCTCAGCTGGGCCGGGGTCGGCAATGTGGAAGGGGTGATCCGTCGCGCCCGGCCCGCCGACCCGGCTACCGAATACATCACCATGCGCGGCGGCATCGTCGGTTACCGGATTCCCAGCCTGCAGGCGTCGTTCTTGCGGCTGCAGGACGGCGACCTCCTGGTCCTGGCGACCGATGGCATCACCGGCGATTTCGTCCAGGCCATCGCCCCGCCGCATCCGCCCG
>CAYTVF010000218.1:0-6689 GCA_964441345.1 uncultured Desulfopila sp.
TGCTTCACCATCCCCCTTTTTTATTTGCCCGCTGCACACGTACTCAAGCCATCTGCAACTCCACCAGCTGCCGTTCGTGGATTGCCTCGATTTTCCGCCGGTACTCCTCGCCGGATATCCGCGCGCCGTGCAGCCCGCCGCGCAGGTTGATCTCAGTCAGCCGGCATTCCCCGTCGTCTATGAGCATCAGGTCGAGATGGGCGTAGGAAAAAGCACCGCGCCGCATCACCTCCCGGCAGAAGGCCTGCTGGCGATCGTTCAGTAAATAGGGCGTTGCCTCTCCTCCACAGTGCAGGTTCTGCCGAAAGTTGTCGGGATTGATTCGCTCGTAGGACTCGATGTAGTCATCTAAAACGATTACCCGGATGTCCCGGAATTTTTCCTGGAAAGGCTGGACGATGAAGGGAAAAAATGAGGTGCCGCCGCCGCTTACCTGATTGTACAGATCTTCGATGCTGTTGAAGAGGTGGACCCCGAGACCGCCATTTTTCCGGTCGCGTTTGAGAACGACTTTGCTGTAGTGAAGTCTTTGGTAGAGTGAGGTGGCGAGGAGTAACGCATTGATATCGTAGACGGCAAGGGTGCCCGGCAGCATGAAGTCGTTGAAGATCCGTGCCTGGAAGGTTTTCGATCTGCTCGCCAGTTGCGAGGTTGCCGAGGGAATAAGGCGAATGCCCCTCTCGACCAGATCGGTTAACAGATGTTCTTCTCCGGGACCCAGCCGAATACGGCCGTAGACGATGTCGTTGGTTTTAAGCTGGTTGTAGGTGGCGAAAAGAATGTGATTGTTTCTGACGATGGTGAGCGGATCTTTCAAAAGATCATCTCCGAGAACCGTTGATAGAATGAAGAGAGATCCTCCTCGCAGTTGCCGCAGAAGAGCTTGACATCGCCCAGGGACTGGGAGCTTTTCTCTTCAATGGTGAAGCTGCCATCCTTGTTTTGGATGTAGTGGGTCGTGGTTATGACGTCGTCGGTGATCTCGAAGAAGCTTTTTTCGTTGCCGCAATATGGGCATTTGAGGAGATTTACTACTTTGGGCGGGCGTAATGGCATGGTCGGGATCTATATTGTCGGGTTCAGTTGCGTAAAAGCGTAAAAAATTATTTTGCCGTGTCCGAATTGCCGACCTGCGGTGCCGTCAATTTTTCCATCGCCTTCAACTCCTGGACCGCAACCTGAATTTCACCTTTAATAGCTGCTCCCGGTTCGACGGTCAAACTCCCCGCCTCCAGTTTTCCCTTGATGGAACAGCTCTTCCTTGCAGTAAGCATGTTGGCTTTGATGTTGCCTTCGATGTTCCCGTAACAATTGAACGAGACCACCATGATATCGCCTTTGATCTGTCCGGATTCGCTGAGGATCAGGTGTTCCCCTTCGATATTGCCGTTGATGGTGCCGTCTATCCGGGCCTTACCCTTGAAAGAGATCTCGCCCTTGATGGTCATGCTTTTGTCGATGATCGAGGAGATGGCTTCGCTCTCGACTTTTTTCATTTCCTGGTCAACATTCATTGTCTTGCCAAACATTCCCATTCTTATTCTTTCTCCGGCGAAGAGGTATTCGAGTCAGATATACTGGCGACCTGCATGAAAGTATACGGGTTTATCGGCTTATCATCCAGGGAAATTTCATAATGCAGGTGCGGACCGGTCGATCGCCCGGAATTACCGACGAGCCCGATGAGCTGACCTCTGTGCACCTTGGCGCCGGCAGGGACCAGACATTTCTGCATATGGGAAAAGGAAGAGGTGTACCCGTTGCCGTGATCGATGAGGATGAAATTTCCGTAGCCGGCGTTATAAAGCGATTTCTTGACTTCACCATCGGCGGTGGCGTAGATCTTGGCTCCCGGGGTGCTGCGGAAATCGAGGCCGGTATGGAAGGCGGATTCGCCGTTTACCGGATCCTTGCGTTTGCCGAAGCCCGAGGTAACCGGGCCATCGACCGGTCTGCCGAACGGCAGGTAGCGGATGGTTTTCAGATAGCGGTCGGCCTTGTCGAGGAGCTCATCCCGGCCGGTATCTTTATCTTTCAGTCTGATGAAGGGACCGCCGCTGTTTTTGCCGTCGTCCTCACGGTCCGGCGGCAGTTCGATGCCGATGCTGTCGATCATCCTGCCGATAAGTTCGCTTCGCTCCGCCAGTTCGCTGACGGCCGACGACAGGATAGTTTCTTTTTCTTCCCTGAATTCGGCAGCCTGCCTGACGTTACTCAATTCCAGCTTGGCGACTTTCAGCTTGAGCCGCAATTGTTGTTCTTCGCTCAGGCGTTTATGTTCGGCGATGAGTCCGGCACTGGTTCTGAGCTGTTCCCGCAATTCGTCCAGCTGGCTTGCAACGGAACGGTTCTTGCTGAAGAGGGAGATGGAAAAAACGCTCGTGATGAAGAGAAAAAGCAGAACTGCAACCGACAGGCAAAAGACGATGCCGATTTTTTTTCGCGAGCAGGGTAGTCTGAAGACTTTGCCCCGGTCCCCTGTGATGATGATATGGAGTTGATCTTCCATTAAACAAGTCCAAAACAGTTGTGAATAGCGAAAACAAAAAGTATGATATTTGCTGCCTCTGTGCGTGACTCTTGCATAAATAATAATGAACAAATTTTTATAGCTTATACTAAGGAGAAGTAAATTAAGCAACAATAAAACGTATCCCGCGCACTCCTTAACTGTTGGCTGAACCTCCTGTATCTGCTACGTTTTTGTATCCTGCCAACGCGACGTCCCGCCACCCGCGGGCGGGCATCCTTTGTCGATATCCTCTTCTTTTATACATCATGGCAAACCTTATAACCTGTAAAAATCTGGCAAAATCGTTCGGGGCTCAAACCCTGTTTAAAAATATCAACCTGGTGGTCAACAGCGGTGAAAAAATAGGGGTTATCGGCCCGAACGGGTCGGGGAAGTCGACCCTTTTGAAAATCATCTGCGGTCTGGAGGAGGCCGATGCCGGGCAGGTTGTTCGCCAGAAATTCATCCGCCTCAGCTATCTGGCCCAGGAGGATGTCTTCCGCGAAGATAAAAGTGTTACCGCCAACCTGATGCTTGCCCTGGCCGCCGAAGACCTCGACGAAATCGCCAAATACAACCGGGTCCACGCCCTGGTCAGCCGGGCTGAATTTCCCGACAGCGAGGCGCCGGTACACAACCTGTCCGGCGGCTGGCGCAAACGGCTGTCGATTTGCCGGGCAATGCTGCTTGCGCCCGATGTCCTGGTTATGGATGAACCCACCAACCATCTCGATATCGAGGGGATCCTCTGGCTGGAAAAGATGCTTGGCGGCGGATTGGCGCCAACCGCCTATCTGCTGGTCAGCCATGATCGCCATTTTCTCGAAAATTGTACCAACAGGATTATCGAGCTGTCGGCGGTCTATCCCGAAGGAACGCTGCAGGTAGAAGGATCGTATTCGCAATTTCTCCAGGCAAGGGAGGAATTTCTGGTCGGCCAGATGGCTGAAGAGGAGCGTCTGGCCAACAAGGCCCGGCGGGAGATCGAATGGCTGCGGCGCGGCCCGAAGGCGAGGGCCACCAAGGCCAAATACCGTATCGACGAGGCGTATAAACTCACCGGCGAACTGGCGGAGGTCAAAGCCAGGAACCGGTCGATTTCCAGTGTGCAGATAGACTTCGAGGCCACCGGGCGGAAAACCAGGAAACTGCTTGAGGCCACGGGGCTGACCAAGGCCTATGGCGGCCGGGTGCTGTTTACCGGCCTCGATATCATCCTGTCGCCCGGCTCCCGTCTCGGATTGCTCGGCAGAAACGGCTGCGGCAAATCGACCCTGATGAAGATAATTGCCGGGGCGGCGGGCAATTCGGAAGTGGTGCCGGATTCCGGCACGGTGAAGACCGCGGATGGTGTCAAGATCGTCACCTTCGACCAGAACCGCGCGGCGATCGACCCGGCGATTACCCTGCGGCGGGCTCTGGCCCCCGAGGGAGATGCCGTAATGTATTGCGGCAGGTCGCTGCATGTCGCCAGCTGGGCGAAGAAATTCCTCTTTCGCCCCGATCAGCTGGAGACCCCGGTCGGTCAGCTGTCCGGCGGCGAACAGGCGCGCATTCTGATTGCCGGCCTGATGCGGCAGCCGGCCGATATTCTGCTGCTCGACGAGCCGACCAACGATCTCGACATAGCCTCCCTCGACGTCCTCGAGGCGAGCCTCCTGGAATTTCCCGGCGCCCTGGTTCTCGTCACCCACGACCGTTTCCTCCTCGACCGGGTGTGCGACCGGGTGCTCGGATTCGGCGGCCGGAACGGGGTCCTGTATTATGCCGAATACGGGCAATGGCTGGACGATCTTGCCGAACCGGTCAAAAAGGAAGAACCGAAGGAAAAAAACGGACCAAAGGGCGGGAAGCCGGAGGAGCAGACGAAGGGCAAGGGCCGGCTGTCCTATATGGATCAGCGTGAGTACGACCTTATTGAGGAAAATATTGGTGCGGAGGAGAGCTTGGTGGCCGAGCTGGAGAAGATGATGGAGCGGTCGGACATCGTCGCCGATTCGGTCAAACTTGCCGAGTGTTGGCAGAGGCTCGAAACCGCCCGGGCGGAAACCCTGCGGCTGTACCATCGGTGGGATGAACTCGAAGAAAAGAAAGGCGAGTGAGGATCCCGGATGAAAATTGCCGTGCTTTCGGACATCCACGGGAATCTTGAAGCACTTCAGGCGGTAAGCGCCGATCTGCGGCGGCGGGGCGCCGATCGGGTATTCTGCCTGGGGGACAATATCGGCTACGGGCCGGACCCCGAGGCGGTGATCCAGCTGGTGCGGCGGCTCGGATATACCTCCATTCTCGGCAATCATGAGTTGGCCCTGCGCGACATCCGGGCGCGGCGCTGGTTCAATTTTCAGGCGGCAGAGAACAGTATCGCGACGGCCGGGCTGCTGTCGCCCGCCAGCCGCCAATTTTGTGATCTCTTGCCGCTGTTTCTGCTGTTTAGTGGGGCGCATTTCGTCCACGGCTTCCCCCCGGACTCGGTCTTTGACTATCTGAGTCGACAATCCGAGGACAAGCTGCTGGCCCTTTTGACTCAAGCCGCCGTCCCGTTTTATTTTCTCGGCCATACCCATAAACTTGAGCTGATCAGTCTGGAAAACGGGGCGATCAGCCGCCGGCCCCTGAGCCAGGAGCGGATTATCCTGGTGCCCGGCCAAAAGTATATCGTCAATGCCGGCAGTGTCGGCCAGCCAAGGGACAGCGACAGGCGGGCCAAATATCTGCTCTGGGACAATGGGGCGGGAACCCTCGATGTCCTGTTCGTGGCCTACGACTACGGCAGGACCATGCGCAAGATCCGAACTTTGGGATTCCCGGAAAACTATGCGTCACGTCTTGGGTGAACCATGAACAAGATAGGCAGGTACGAGGTGGTCGGCCGTTTGGGCCGGGGCGGAATGAGCACGGTGTATAAAGCCAGGGCGCCGGTTACCGGCCGCCTGGTTGCCGTGAAGATCCTCCAGCCGCGCAACGAGATTTTTACCGAGCTGGTCGGGGCGGAGCGGTTGAAAAAAATCTTTGTCGAGGAGGCGAAGATCATGGGCGCAATCTCCCACGATCATGTCGCAGGGGTGCTCGACTGCGACGAGCACGACGGCCGGCCCTTCATCGTCCTCGAATATTTTGCCCATTCCATCGGCGCCTTTATCGGCGAATCCTACCGGGTCGAAGCGCCGTCGCGGATCATCTCCGTCGCCAAGACCAAGTCCTATCTGCTCCAGGCCCTGAAGGGACTGGAACGGCTGCACTTTGCCGGAATCGTCCACCGCGACATCAAACCCTTCAACCTGATGCTGACCAGCGACGACCGGATCAAGATCATCGACTTCGGCCTGTCCCGGGTGCGGGGCGAGGAGAAAATGGCCATTCCCGGGATGCAGGTCGGTTCACCCTACTACGCGGCGCCCGAGCAGGAAAAAAATCCGCGGCAGGCGGATGGCCGGGCGGATCTGTTCAGCCTCGGGATCATGGGCTTTCGCATGCTGACCGGCCGGCTGATCGATTGCCGGCAGGCCGGCGGTTCGGGTCCCAGCCGCTTCAATCCGGAGCTTGGGCCGCAGTGGGATGCATGCATCATGCGGAGTATCGCGACTCATCCGGATGACAGATACAACGATGCCCGGGAGATGCGCCTGGCCGTCGAAGCACTGCCCGTCACCGAAAAGCGGCAAGGGGCAGGCGGCGGATGCACGGTTGCAGGCGTCCGCAAACTGGCCGGGCGGCCGGTACGGTCCGAGCCGGCCCGGGTGATGTTCAAGGATATTGCGACACTGCTCGGTCTGGATGGCCTGTTGCGGCCACGGACCTATGCGGACCAGAACTTTGCCGTGGTTGGACCGCTGGTGGTCTACGAGCATAACACCAGGCTCTGCTGGCAGCGGCGCGGTTCGGGCTTTACCCTCGACTGGCAACAGGCCAAGGACTATATCCGCCATCTCAACGGCAGCAACTGGCAGGGGTGCAACACCTGGCGCCTGCCGACCCTTGAAGAGGTGCGCACCGTCCTGATGCCGCCCCGCCATGGCCTGTCCTGCCCCGACCTGCCGCTCTTCGATGCCTCCCTCCACTGGCTGTGGACCAGTGACCACTGTACCAAGAAACAAGCCTGGATGGCCGATGTAGTCGAAAGCTTTTTCGATCGCCTCGACATGGATGGCGTGGCCTCCGTCTGCGCGGTCAGATC
>CAYTVF010000219.1:0-6665 GCA_964441345.1 uncultured Desulfopila sp.
CCTCCCGTCAAGGGAGGGGAAGCTGAAACCAATAGTCTCCTGCCATATCAGCCCGTTACCAACCCGTTCACAACCCGTTACGGTGTCATCTGCAGAGATATATACCGCCTGCCTTCCCTTGCCATGCTGATTGCTCTCAATAATTCGGAATCAGGGTCATTTTTCATTAAATAGCCTTGCACCCCCATTGCCGTTGCATGACAATACAGGAGCCGACTGTAGTCGATGGTGAGGACAACCACTTTGACAGCCGGGAACAATCTTCTGACACTGCTCAAGACCTCTAAATCGCCCGGATGGTGCATGGCAATATCGAGAATGACCATATCCGGCTTAATCCGACCCAAAAGATCGGGAAGCTCTAAGTTGTTCTCTGCCTCGGCAACCACATGAAGTGAGGTATTTCTCTGAATAATGTTTTTGATTGCCCGTCTGATCAGGTGGTTTTCTTCTACAATAACAATTCCATATGGTTCCATTTTATCCTCGAGGGTCGAACCGTTCGAGTTCGAGGTCAGATTGTCATTCTTCATCGACCGACCTTGTGCATTACCGCCGAAAGTTGGTGGTTACCTTGCCGCCTTCTCCGAAGTCCGTATCCGGGTTGCCGTCATTTCGACAACGCACCAGAAAAAAATCGCTTTCCCCTCCCTGCACACGTTCACCGGCCGCCACAATCTTCCCGTCCGACTGAACAGTCACTGAATGGGCCCAGAGATCGCCATTCGATCCGATCGTGACCGTACCTTTTTTGCCGAAAGCGTGATCCGGACTCCCGTCTCCGTTATAGCGGGCCAGACCGAAGCGATTATCATCCGCACCCGCACTTCCCCCCGCCGCCACGATCTTTCCGTCGGCCTGAAGCGCTATGGCCCTTACCTGATCGTAACCGCCTATGTCGGAGATCACTTTGCCGCCCGAGCCGAACGTGTCGTCAAGGCTCCCATCGCTCCGGTATCGCGCCAGGGCGAAGTTTCCCCCGCTTTCCCCCGCCGCAACGATTTTCCCGTCGGTCTGAACAGCCACGGCAAGGGCATAATCGAAAGCCCCGAAGTCGGTGGCAACCTTGCCGCCTCGGCCAAAATCGATGTCCGGGCTGCCGTCACTGTTGTAACGCGCCAGGGCGAAGTTGCCCCAATTGCCGCCCGCCGCTACGACCTTGCCGTCGAACTGGACGGCAACTGACCGGAAGAAAGCAGTGCCGTCGGAAAAGACAGCCTGGCCCTCGGTGCTAAAACCGGCGTTCCCGATAAAAACCGGTTCCGGCTGGATCGAGCCATGGCCGAGCCTTACCGTAAAAACGACAACACTGCAGATACACGCCAGCAACATAGCCGGCATAAGCACATATTTTTTCGACTGGACTCCATGAGCTCGTTGCTTTTCCATAAAGGGTCTGTTTCCTCAGCTGACGCAATATCGACTGTTGTGAAGATGTGGCGGAAAGAAGCCACAATACACGCTTCGATTTTCGGTTTTAAAAATGCTTAAGCATGACTCATGCCGTTATTTTAAAAAAAAAGAAGGTATCTCTGGAAAATTCTTTACTACCCTGTTTTCATTAACGAAATATGTCTTTTGCGGGGAGCCGGAATAACCGGCTTGAAGAGATTCACGGCGTTTTCAGCCAACTCAGTACGGAAAAACCGGTCAGAGTACGGTTTTTCCGTACTGAGTCCGAAAATTCCGTACTGAAGGTTTTTAGAATGGATGAGCAGGGCAGGGTGGAATTGTCCGTCGACCGGCGGCAGGTCAACGCAACGATCTCCTCGATGTAGGCGTGGAGCAGAACTGGTTCAGGGCTCGTTTCGACCGGTCACCGGTCTTCCCGGCTCGGTTCGCTCGCTGCCCCGGTCGGAATAACCGGGCCAGGAAAGAGTCAACCGGGCGCCGCCGAGCGGCGAGTCGCCGACCGTGGCCCGACCATTATGCCAGGCGAGGATTCTTGTCACTTCATCTGTTATACCGCGCTGGCGGTTTCTTCCCAGGCGTCTTTTACAAAGAGATAGCCGTACCCCCCAGATGGTTCTTCGGCCTTGTCGATGAGAATCGGCCCGGCATATTCCTGCCGCACCTTGCGGCACAGGGTCAGCCCGTCCATGCCCGGCAGCATCAGATCGAGGATGACCAGATCCGGTTGTTCGGCGAGAATCCGTTCGAGACCGGTATCGCCTCTGCCCTCGATGGCGACGATAAATCCCTGTTTTGCCAGATAGGCCTTGATCAGCTCGGCCAGTCGCGCATCGTCTTCGATGAGCAGGATGCGGGATGGTGCAAACATAGTGGCATGCTCCTGTTGTAACAATTCCGTTCCCACCGGTCCTCCCCCGACTTTTTTTCCTGTCGCATATAAGTAGTGGCAAACTGGTTTACAAATTGATACAATTTACAACATATTCAACGAATAAAATAAAATCAGCAAAGGGAGGATGCAAAATGAATAGAGGAAGAAAACATCTGCTTGGGTTGTTGGCCGCGGTGAATGTGCTGAGCATTTTTACCGCCGGCAATGTTATCGCCGATGCTGCCGACAGGAGAGCGAACTACGGTCAGGTGAAACTCGGGGTGTTTCAGCCGGTGGGCGATCTCGACGACGCCGATTTCGATACGGGCGGCGAATTCGGAGGAGCCTATGGCCGGTATCTCACCCCGTTTCTGGTGTTCGAGGCGGGATTTGATGTATTTGCCACGGAAAATGATTTTCGCAGCGAAAATGACATCGCCGGCAGCTATAAACAGGAAAACCGCCTATCGGCAGGAGCTTTTCTGTTGACACTCAAAGGAGAATATTCTATCGGTTCTGCTAGCCTTTTTGGTGGGATAGGGGGGGGCGTCTATTCCGTGACCCTGGACAGCGATATCGACACGACGAGACTTGGCGATTTCAGCGCCGATGATTCCGATGCGGTGCTTGGCGCCCATGTGGTGGCCGGTGCGAACTTTGACATCACCGACCGGTTCTTCGTCGGGGTGGAAGGAATGTATCGCTGGACTGACGATGTCGATCTGTTTGAGACTGTGGCGACAATTCCGGTTGAGTACAGCGGCGATCTCAGTGGTTTCACGGTGACTGTCAACGGCGGGTTCAGATTTTAGCGGCAGCCTTCTCTTCCTCTTGTACCGTCATCAGGCCTGCCGCTGGAATGTGTTGAGCGGTGGGCTCTTTTGAGGCAAGGGTGGGACGCTGAAATAGATGAGCGTTCCGTAATGACAGTTTACTCCGGGCCGGAACCTCATGCTGCGTCAATATTTCGCCATCGCCCTGATGGCATCGCTTCTGATTGGAGCCGGCTGCGGCCAGGTGCCGCAGCCACAACCGTCTTTATCGTCGGTGGAGGATGACCCGCCGATCTGTGCCGAGCCGGAAGAGAGCACGCCTTCGGCGGTTATCAATGAGTTGCAGCCGCAGCTGACCGAGATGTTTCCGGATGTCGGTGAACCTGCGCTGCGCAGGGCTTTGGGGAAGCGAGATTCATGCTACACCCTGCAGCCGGGTGCAGTGAAGGCCAAAGCAGCAAAAACCAGGAAAAAGAGCTCCCGAAGTGTCGGCTGCTGCCAGCCGCAAAGCCTGGTGTACGCCCGTTGCCGCTCAGGACTGGATACATGCAGGTTGGGCGATACCAGCCCGTTGCAATGGTTTGACTGCGCCGGAAAAAATGGCAATACCACGCCGGTGCCGCGGGAAGGTTCGATTATGGTGCTGGATGGCAACGATCGGCGGCGGATGCCGACCGGCCATCCGGTGTATGTCGAAGAAGCCATACCGAACGGCAATGGAAGCTGGCTGCTTCGTATCAGCCATACCAACTATGATCGCCAGTGTCATCTGGATCTGAATGCCGCCGTCCACTATGATCCGGTGCGGCAGATCGCCTCTTTTCAGTCGGGCGCCTGGGGAAACTGGGCCCGTGACCTGAAAGTCTTGGGGTTTATCGTCCGCTGATGGCCCTGCTGCCGCAAGAAGTCCGGTCGGGCCGGGATGAGACGCGCCGGCGTTGTCCCCCCTCGGTCACTCATCGAGCTTATCCAGCCGGTATCTGAGGGTGGCTCTTGAGAGCCCCAAGAGCCTCGCCGCCTTCGAGACATTGCTGCCGGTAACCTCCATGGCATACTGGATGCATCTCCTTTCCACCTGCTCCAGTCCGACCCGGTGCTCGAAAATGAGCAGTTTGACGATCTGATCCAGATCAAGCTCGCCCAGCGGTTTTTCATGGGATTCGTGGAGAATCACGTGGCGGGAGGTGATTTTGTCCCCGCCCTTGGCCAGGATCATCGCCCGTTCCAGCACGTTGCGCAATTCCCTGATATTACCCTTCCAAGGATGATTGTAGAGCATTCCCATGACCTTGTCGGACATGACCGGCGGGCGGCGACCGAAAGCGGTGCTGAATTCCTTGATGAAATAGTGGGAGAGCAGCGGGATGTCGCTGCGTCGCTCGCGCAGCGGCGGAATGCGGATGGGAAAGACGCTGATGCGGTAGAAAAGATCCTCCCTGAACGATTTCTCCCGGACCATTTTTTCCAGATCCTTGTTGGTCGCGGCGATGATCCGGACATCGGTATGGACGGTCTTGCTGCCGCCCAGCCGCTCGAAGCTTTTCGATTCGAGCACCCGGAGAAACTTGGCCTGGACATCCAGTTCCATATCGCCGATTTCGTCGAGAAAGAGCGTTCCCCCCGAGGCGATCTCGAATTTGCCTTTTTTCAGCTGTTGGGCTCCGGTGAAGGCGCCCCGTTCGTAGCCGAACAACTCCGCTTCAAGGAGCGCGGTCGGGATGGCCGCACAGTTGACCGGCAGGAACGGCCCCTTGGACCGCGGACTGTTGAGGTGGGTGGCCCGGCTCAGCAGTTCCTTGCCGGTGCCGGACTCGCCGGTGATGAGCACGGTGGTGTCGGTGTGGGAAACCTCGCCGGCCAGCCGCAGAATCTCGCAGATCTCGCTCGAATTGCCGATGATATTGTTGAAGGTGTATTTGCCCTCGATCTCGCTCCGCAGATATTTAACCTCCGAGGTCAGCTGGCTGATCTGCATGGCCTTTTCCACGCAGGAGCGCAGTTTATCCTCGGTGAAGGGCTTGGTCACATAGTCGAAGGCGCCGAGGCGAATGGCCTCGACCGCATTGTCGATCGAGCCGAAGGCGGTGATGATGATCACCGGCACCTCCGGTTTCGCCTCCTTGATATGGTTCAGCACCTCCATGCCGCTTTTTTTCGGCAGCTTCAGGTCGGTGATCACCATATGGATGGTTTCGCTGTCGAAAATCTCGATGGCTTCCGCCCCGTCCCGCGCCTCGTACATGGTGAGCTGCATATCGGAGAGCAGCATCATGATGACTTCCCGCATCCTGGTTTCGTCTTCAATAATAAGTAGATTTGTCATCGCCGCCCTGTTTCTTGAGTATGCATGGAAAAAAGAGATGGAAGGTGGTGCCGCTGCCTTCGCTGCTTTCTATCTGGATATGACCGCGGTGCAGCCTGACCAGCTGGGAGACGATGGACAGGCCGAGGCCGATGCCGTCGTCGCTGAAACTGACGAACGGCTCCATGATCTTACCCATATATTCCTCGGGAATGCCGCATCCTTCGTCGCGGATCGAGATAATCAGCCAGTCGCGGGCCACGGCGAAGGGGTTGCGGATGGAGATGAATCGTTTGTTGATCTTGAGCATCTCCGGTTCCTTTTCCGCCCTGATCGTAATCGAAATGGTTCCGCCGTCCGGCATGGCCTTGAAGCTGTTCAGAAAAATATTCATAAAGATCTGGCGGATCTGGGATGGATCGGCTTCGACCAGCGGGACGGAGGCCGGGAAATCGCGGACAAAGCGATAGCCTTCTTCACGGTAGCGCTCCTCGGTGGCCGACAGCATCTCCTCCAGCAGCCGGATGATATCGACCTCGCCGAACACCGGGGTGGCCGGTTTGGCGAAAGCCAAAAAGGCCTTCAGGGTGGTGTCGAGGCGAACCACCTCGGCCATGATGAAGCTGGCGGCCTTTTCGCGCATCTCCCAGGGCCGCTGCCGGTCGAGGACTATCTGGGTCGAGCCGAGAATGATCCCTAAGGGATTCTTGATCTCATGGGCGATACCGGCCGTCATTTTGCCGACGGCCGCCAGCTTCTGCTTTTCCTGGAGTTCGGCATAGGTGGTTTTCAATTCCGCCAGACTCTTGCGCAAAGACAGCGCCATCCGGTTAAACGATCTGGCCAGACCCCTGGCGATATCGGGATCCTTGATGGCCACCCGGTATTCGAGGTCGCCGCCGGTGATCCGTTCGATGCCCTGCTGCAGCCGGAGCAGGGGGCTGATGATGGTTTTGGCGAGCAGATAACTGAGGATGCCGGCCAGCAGAATGGCGACGATAACCAGGGTGATGGTGGTTTTTTTAATCACCTGGATCTTCCGCAGATAATCGGAGATCGACAGGGTGATCCCCACCGTCCAGTCCTTGCCGGGGTACTGCGAGTAGGCGGTGAAATACTGCTCGCCGCCAAAAGAGGTGCGGCCGAAGCTGACGTTGCGGGCGGTGAGGTCGGCAAGGCAGGTCCTGAGCAGATCGAGCCGGTCAGGTTTCCCCGGCAGACCGGCCAGCCACGGATGGGCGATGATGTGGCCGGTGCGATTTTCGAAGATATAGGCGACGCCCTGGTCGCCGATATCGATGCCCTG
>CAYTVF010000220.1:0-6562 GCA_964441345.1 uncultured Desulfopila sp.
GAGCAAGAATGAAGAACATGAAACTGGCAATGAAAATAGGCGTTGGATTCGGCATCATCATCCTCTTTATGATGATCGTCTCTCTCTTCTCGTGGCGTGGACTGAGTACTCTGGATGAGGGCGTTTCCGGCTTTCGCCGGATCGCGCAAAATACCAATCTGGTAGGTAGAATTCAGACCAATATGCTGATGGCTCAGGGCAGCGTGAAGGACTTTCTCCTTACCGGCAGCGAAAACGACACCAAACGGTATAAGGATTTCCTGGAGAAGAGCAGAGGTTTTATGGCAACGGCCCGCCAGTCCGTGAAAAACCCCGAACGGGTACAAAAACTCTCGCAGGCGGACGACAAGATCGGCACCTACGACACATCCTTTGGCAAAGTCATCGCCTTCAAGGCCGAGCGCGACAAGATGGTCGTAAGCCTTGACAATCTCGGCTTATCGATGGAACAGACCCTTACCGATCTGATGGATAAGGCAGCCAAGACCGGGGCGACAAGTACCGGTTATAAAGCCGGCCTGGCCATACGTCGCCTGCTCCTTGGCAGACTGAGCGTCAGTAAGTTTCTTGACACCAGCGCCCCGGCCGAGGCCGAACTGGTGGTCAGGGAACTGACCGAGCTGGAACCGGCGCTCGTCGAACTTCGCGGCTCCCTGCTGCGGGTCGAATGGCAGTCGTCGGTTGACGACATCACCAAGAGCCTGGAAGAATTCCGAACCACTTTTGCCGCCCTGGTCGCAAAAACCAACGAACGCAACGCTCTGGTTCAGAGCACCCTGGATAAACTGGGTCCCGAGATTGCCGAAATCACCGACAATATCAACCTCAGTTATCTCAAGAATCAGGATGAAATGGGTCCCTCCCTTGCCGCGGCAAGCAGTTCCGCGCTCATTACCATGCTGATCGTCTCGGCCATTGCGATTGCCTTTGGCGTGACGGTCGGGATCTTCCTCACCAGAGCCATTACCGGCCCGGTCCGCAAAACAGCCGCCTTTGCCGAAACCATGGCGAACGGCGATTTCACCAAAACTCTGGAAATCAAACAATCCGACGAGATCGGCATCATGGCGGCCTCGCTCAACACCATGGTCAGCCAGCTTGGGGCGATGGTCAGGGAAATCGTCGCAGGGGTCAACACCTTAACCGGCTCGGCCGGCGAACTGACAACCATCTCCAGCCAGTTGAATACCGCGGCCCGCGAGACCTCCGCCAAATCGCATACCGTCGCCGCCGCCGCCGAGGAGATGAGTACCAATATCCAGTCGGTTTCGGCGGCGATGGAACAAAGCTCCAGCAATGTCGGGATGGTCGCCTCCTCCACCGAAGAGATGACCGCCACGGTCAACGAAATCGCCAAAAACGCCGAGAAGGCCAGGGCAATCACCGAAGCGGCGGTCAATCAGTCCCAGCTTACCTCGGCAAAGATGGCGTCCCTGGGCGACTCCGCCAACAAGATCGGCAAAGTAACTGAAACGATAACAGAAATCAGCGAACAAACCAACCTCCTGGCCCTCAATGCAACCATCGAAGCGGCACGGGCCGGAGAGGCCGGCAAAGGGTTTGCCGTCGTCGCCAACGAAATCAAGGAACTGGCCAAGCAGACCGCCATGGCCACGGTGGATATCAAGAATCAGATTTACGACATGCAGTCCACGACATCCTCAACCATTACCGACATCGAGAAAATATCGAAGATTATCGAAGAGATCCACGAGATGATCAATACCATTGCCACGGCAGTGGAGGAACAATCGGCGGCCACGGCGGAAATCGCCGACAATATCACCCAGGCTTCCCAGGGAATCGCCGAAGTCAATGAAAACGTGGCCCAGAGTACCGCCGTGATCACCGATATCACCAGGGAAATAGCCGATATCAATGTCCAGTCGACCAAGGTGGAAAACAACAGCAACCAGGTCCAGCGAAGTGCCGCAGCCCTGTCCGAGCTCTCCACGCAGCTGAAAGCGTTGGTGAATAGGTTTAAGGTGAGCTGATCGAAGCTGAACAGCCTATTTATCCCGATGCACCATTCTCCGGCTGAAGGCGGGAACACAGATAGCAAAATACTCGGCCCCCTCGTCGGCGGGGGTACTGTACTGAACCCACTCGCCCGCGGAAATAATGATGGCCTGCCCGGCATGCACCTGAAAAATCTGCTTTGCCGTCTTGACCTGCACCATTCCCTTTAAAACAACGGTATACTCATCGAATTCAGGTGTTTGACCTGGTTCGAGCCAGCCGCAGGGACTGCGCATCCGGGCGATACTCACCTTCTCCGTCTCGGAATTCACCCGGCCGATGAACTCCTCGATAAATTTCGGTTTATTGCCGACAGCTTCAATCATCATCGGTTGTTCGATAAATCTGGTCATCGCTTCCCGTCTCCTTTCACTTATCCTCCCGCAAGGGGGGCACTGAAAAAGTCCCGTTCACGGCGGTCGAGCAATTACAGCTGACGCCGGTCGATCACCCTGGCGCCTTTACCGTTGAAGCGTTCGAGGGATCGTTCCTCGACGAGCTTTATGTCCACCCCTACCCCCAGTTCGGAGGCGAGGCGTTTCTTGATACTCTCCACCAGAGCCCGCTGTTTTTTCATCTCGTCGAAGAAAATCGATTCGACCACTTCCACCATGACCGTCAGTTTATCCTCGTTGTTTTCCCTTTCGACAATAAGACGATAATGGGGCTCGGTTCCTTCGATTTCAAAGAGCACCGATTCGATCTGGGTCGGGAAAACATTGACCCCTTTGATGATCAGCATGTCGTCGGAACGGCCCAGCATCCTGTTCATCCGCACGAAGGTCCGGCCGCAGGGGCACGGTTCGGGGATCAACCGGGTCAGATCGCGGGTCCGGTAGCGGATGACCGGAAACGCCTCCTTGGTCAGGGTGGTGATAACCAGCTCCCCCACCTCGCCCGGCGCGACCGGCAGCAGCGTATCCGGATCGAGGATTTCGACGAGAAAGTGATCTTCGTTGATATGCAGACCGTTGCATTCCTGGCACTCGCCGGCAACCCCCGGCCCCATCACCTCGGACAGCCCGTAGTTGTCGGTGGCTTTGATCCCCAGCCGTTCGTTGATTTCCAGCCGCATGGCCTCGGACCAGGGTTCGGCGCCGAAAAGTCCGTAGCGCAGCGACAAGCCATTGGGATTGACCCCCATGTCCATCATCACATCGGCCATCTTCAGGGCATAGGAGGGGGTACAGACCAGGGCGGTGGTCTTGAAATCCTGCATGATCTGGATCTGCCGCTTGGTATTGCCGGCCGAGATCGGGATGACCGACGCCCCCAGCCGCTCGGCCCCGTAATGCAGGCCGAAACCGCCGGTGAAGAGCCCATAGCCGAAGGCGATCTGAATGACATCGTCGGGAGTGACTCCAGCCCCGCAAAGAATCCTGGCGACCATATCCGACCAGGTGCTGATATCGTTGCGGCTGTAGCCGACCACGGTGGCGATGCCGGTGGTCCCCGACGATGAGTGGATCCGCACCACATCCCTGAGCGGCACGGCAAAAAGGCCGTAGGGGTAATTATTGCGCAGATCCTGTTTGGCGGTGAAGGGATAGTCCCGCAGCTCGGCCAGCGAACTCATCTTCTCCGGCTTCAGCTTCAGTTCATTGAATTTATTCCGGTAAAACGGCACGTTGCCCGCCACCCTGCACAGGGTGCGCTTCAGCCGTTCAAGCTGCAGTTTTTCCAGGTCCGGGCGCGGCAGACACTCTTGATCCTTTTGCCAGTACATTGCGGGTTCCCGATAACGGTTAATGATGAGTTTTACAGGCTGCAGATCTGTTCACGGGTTAGAATGGTAAAGCCATCCTTCTGCAGGGTCTCGATGGCCTCTTCCATCTTTTCAAAACGGAAAATCAGCACCGCGTTCTCTCCGGTTTTATTGACAAAGGCATACATATACTCGACATTGATCCCGGCGTTTTTGATGCATTGCAAAACCTTCGCCAGCCCCCCCGTCCGATCTTCGACCTCGACCGCGATAACCTGGGTCTTGCCGACGGTAAAGCCGTTTTCGCGCAGCACCGTTTTGGCCTTCTCGACCTTGTCGACAATCAGCCGCAGGATGCCGAAATCGGCGGTGTCGGCCACCGAGAGGGCGCGGATATTTATTTCGTTCTCGGCCAGGATGGAAGTGATCTCCGCCAGTCGTCCCGATTTGTTTTCCAAAAATACGGCAATTTGTTCTACCAGCATGATGTCCTCCCTTTCTCAGATTTTACGCTTGTCGATAACCCGCTGCGCCTTGCCTTCACTGCGTTGAATAGTCCGCGGCTCAACCAGTTTGACCTTGCAGGTCACCCCGAGCAAATCTTTAATCTCTTGCTGAATATGCTTGCTCAGGTTTTCGAGCACCCGGATCTCGTCGGAGAAGAGACCCTCGCTGACCTCCACCTGCACCTGCATGGTGTCGAGATTGCCTTCCCGCTCGACCACTATCACATAATGCGGTTCGACGCCTTCGATGCCGACCAGGACATGCTCCACCTGCGATGGAAAGACATTGACCCCGCGGATGATCAGCATGTCGTCGGTCCGGCCCGTCACCTTTTCCATCCGCACCAGAGTCCGGCCGCAGGCGCAAGGTTCATAGAAGAGCCGGGAGATATCCTTGGTCCGGTAGCGGATGATCGGAAAGGCCTCCTTGGTGAGGGTGGTAAACACCAGCTCCCCTTTCTCACCCGGGGGGAGTACCTCACCGGTTTTCGGATCGATGATCTCCGGCAGGAAGTGATCCTCCATGATATGCATGCCCCGCTCGGTGAGCAGACACTCCTGGGCGACACCCGGCCCCATGACCTCGGAAAGGCCATAAATATCGGTGGCTTTGAGGTTCAGTTTGCGTTCGACCTCCTCCCGCATATTTTCGCTCCACGGCTCGGCGCCGAAGATGCCCACCCTGAGCGAAAGCGACTTCGGATCGACCTGCATCGCATCCATGGCATCGGCGAGGTTGAGGGCGTAGGACGGGGTCGAGAGCAGCACGGTCGAGCCGAAATCCCGCATGATATTGATCTGCCGTTTGGAATTGCCGCCCGATACGGGAATGGCCGTTGCCCCCAGCCGCTCGATGCCGTAATGCGCGCCGAGACCGCCGGTGAAGAGACCATAGCCATAGGCGTTATGGATCATATCGCCTTTGGTGGCGCCGGCGCAGACCAGGGCTCGCGCCATGACGTTCGACCAGGTCTCGATATCTTTCGCGGTATAACCGACGACGGTCGGCTTGCCGGTGGTGCCGGACGAGGCATGAACCCGCACCACCTGTTCCAGGGGCACGGTAAAGAGGCCGAACGGATAGTTGTCGCGCAGATCGTCCTTGACGGTGAAGGGCAGTTTGGCCAGGTCGGCCAGCGACTTGATATCGTCCGGTTTAACTCCCGCCGCCTCCATCTTGCGGCGATAGGGGGCAACCGTCTTGTAAACCCGGGCCACCAGATGCTGCAGGCGCCGCAATTGGATGGACTCAAGCCCCACCCGCGGCAGTGTCTCGATTTCTTCTTCCCAATACATGACCGACATTTTTCTTCTCCTCTCCTCTCCCTGCGTTAACTCAATTTACTTGCAGACTTTGCGCCCCGCGGCAAAGGCCTTCAGATTGACCTCTCTGAAGCGCTCCGGCACCCGGGTACGGATGACCTCCTCATAGATCGCCGGATCGATGGGCAGAAAGGCCGACAGCGCCCCCACCATGACCACATTGGCGGTCTTTATTTCGCCGACTGCACGGGCCAGATCGAAGGCATCGACCGGCACCACCACGATCTCCCGCTCGGTGAGATGATGCAGAACATTCTCCGGATAAACGGCCTTGCCGGTGGCAACCGACGGCGGCAGAATCTTCTGGGTATTGACAATCACCTTGCTGCCTTTATGCAGGAAGGGCAGATACCGCACCGCCTCCATCATCTCGAAGGCCATCTGGATATCGGCACAGCCGGGCTCGATCAGCGGGGAATAGACCTTTTTGCCATAGCGGAGCTGGGCCGTGACCGACCCGCCGCGCTGGGCCATGCCGTGCACCTCGCTCTTCTTGGCATCGTACCCCGCCGCGAGCAGGCTGTAGACGGTAATCTCACTGGCCAGCAGGATGCCCTGGCCGCCCACCCCCGAAAAGAGGATATTGCCGCTCTCTATCATTTTTTCCCCTCTCCCCGGGTAATGGCATTGAATTTACAGAGTGAGGCACACTGGCCGCAGTCGTTGCAGAGGATTTCATCGATCCTCGATATTCCCTTCTGACTGGACCGGTAGCCGCGGGCTTCGGCCTCGCCGTCGCCAAACGCGGTCCAGCTGATCGCCGGACAGCCCAGGCGGATGCAGGACATGCAGCCGACGCAATTGTCCTGGTTGGTAAAATAAGAAACCGGTTTGCGCGCCTTCATCTCCGGCAGCAGCACGCAGGGGGCCTCCGAGATGACAACTGAGGGCTCGGTCAGTTCGACCGCCTCTTTCAGCACCTTCCGCGTCTCGACGACGTCATGGGGATTGACCTTATAGACATGCTTCACCCCGACGGCCCGGCAGAGAGCCTCGAGATCGAGGCTGG
>CAYTVF010000221.1:0-6516 GCA_964441345.1 uncultured Desulfopila sp.
CCCTGCCCCCCTCCCGCAAGGGGAGGGGGAACTTTGTCCATCGAGCTGAATGGATTCAAAATAAAAAAAAATCTACGAACTACAGGAGAGCATCGAGCAGCCTGCCCGGTTCCGTGCCCATTCCGGGCGCTTGGCCGCAAATTCTTCCTTGTCCGGCTGTTCATCGTACGGCCTGCGCAGCAATTCAAGCAGGTCGCTTACCAGTGAAAAATCCCCATCTTCCGCCTTGTCGATGGCCAGTTGCGCCAGATAGTTGCGGAGCACATACTTGGGATTGGCCTCTGCCATTTTCCGGCGCCGCTCCTCGTCGGTCCGCTTGTCTTTTTGCAGACGGGCGATATAGGTCTGCAGCCATCCGGACATTCTCCGCCGGTAGTCATCGGTCAGCTGATCCGGCTGATAGCAGGCATCCATGAGCGGGGCCGGGATTTGTCCGGAGGCGTCTTCAACCGTCTCGCTGGAAACATTTGCGAGGTTCCGGAAAAAGATCGTCATATCGGTTTCAACACTCTGCAGCAGTTCAAGCAGCTCGCTGACGAGCAGATCGTCGGTCGCCGCGTCGTAAGCCGCCAGGCCCAGTTTGTCGGCCATCATGCTGTTCCAGCCCTGTTCAAACACCTCATTGTAGAGGGTGAGAGCCTCCTTGAAGGGCTCGGCTTTATTGACCAGGGGATAGATGGCGTTGGCCAGCTGGACCAGGTTCCACCCGCCGATATGCGGCTGATTGCCGAAACTGTAGCGGTGGCCCCGGGCATCGGTGGTGTTCGGGGTCCAGTCGGGATCAAACCCTTCGAGCCAGCCGTATGGACCGTAGTCGATGGTCAGGCCGAGGATCGACATGTTGTCGGTATTCATGACGCCGTGGACGAAGCCGACCCGCATCCAGTGAAGGATCATGGTCGCCGTGGTGCGGCAGATTTCCTCGAACCATTTGAGGTAGGTTTCGAGGCAGGTTGCGGGCGATGGCGGGCCGAGATGGGGGAAGTCGGTGCGGATGGTGTAATCGACCAGCCTCTGCAGCAGGGCGGTTTCTCCCCTTGCCGAAAGGATTTCGAAGTTGCCGAACCTGAGAAACGACGGGGCGACGCGGCAGACCACCGCGCCGGGCTCGTCTTTCGGGTGGCCGTCGTAGAACATATCGCGCAGCACCGGTTCGCCGGTGGTGATGACGCTGAGGGCGCGGGTGGTTGGGATGCCGAGATGAAACATCGCTTCGCTGCAGAGGAATTCGCGGATGGACGAGCGGAGAACCGCCAGGCCATCGGCACTGCGGGAGTAGGGTGTCGGCCCGGCGCCCTTCAGCTGGAGGATCCACCGCTCGCCCGGAGTGTTGATGACCTCGCCGAGGTTGATCGCCCGGCCGTCGCCCAGCTGGCCGGCCCAGTTGCCGAACTGATGGCCGCCGTAGCACATGGCGAAGGGCGCCATTGCCGTAAGCACTCTATTGCCGGCAAATATTTCGGTGAACAGCCGGGACTGGCAGGTTGCGTCGGAGAGGTTCAAAAGTCCGGCCGCTTCCCGGCTGTAGGCGACGAGGCGCGGGTTGGCTACAGCCGTCGGCATGACCCGGGAGTAGCAACCATTTGCCACCTGGCGCACATGGTTGGCGGTTTGCCGGTCGCCCGGCAGTTCGCGGACAAAGCGGTTGTCAAAGGTGAGGGAGTCAAGGGGCAGGGTGGCAAGGGGCATATTCATGGGCTGGTTCCGATTGGTGGCAGAGATAACGAGATTCATTTCCAACACTAAGCATGCCACAATGTGGCGGCAAGGGTGGCGGTAAGGGATAGCCGTGATGAACGGGTTTTCCGAGATGTTCGGCGACCCGTCCCGGTTTGGCAGTTTTTCTGGATTTTCCGCCGCGGATCGGGCATGATGCGGCAATGTCACCTCAGCCCGCAGCCATCCCATGAACGACGAGACTTTCTTTAAAGACAGCCGATTGCCCTTTGCCGAGTGCCGGTACTCGAAAAGCAGCACGCGGAGCTTCAAGCTGCACCTGCACCGGGCCTTCAGCATCGGCGCGGTCGATTCCGGCCAGGCCCGGTATCGGGTTGGCGACCGCAGTGTCCTCCTGTCGGCCGGTTCCCTGGCCTTGATCAATCCGGAGACGCTGCACTTCTGCAACTCGGCGGTGCGTGATGGCCGGAGCTACTATATGCTCTATCTGGATGTGGAATGGTGCCGGAGGGTGCAAAAATCATTGTGGCGGGTCGACACGTTTATACCGGTGACGCTCAGCAGGCTCGATCACCCCGGGCTTTACCGCCTCTACTGCCGAACCATGGAGCAGCTGATGAATCCGGCGGTCGATTTGCTCGAAAAGGAACAAATGCTGACCCTGCTTGCCGGGCGGGTCTTCAAAAAGAGCTGCGGGCCGCAGACCGGCCAGCGTCTTCCGGCAGAGAATATCGATCGCCTGAAACAGGCCCTTGGCGCAAATCTCCGCGAGGATCTGACCCTGGAATCGCTGGCGCAAGCCCTGGACGCCAATCCCTACACCCTGCTGCGCCGGTTCAAGGCCGCCACCGGCATAACTCCCCACGCCTATCGCATGAACTGCCGGATCGAGCAGGCCAGGCTGTTGCTGCAGCAGGGCAAGGATATTGCCGAAACTGCGCTGGAATGCGGATTTTTCGACCAGAGCCATCTACACCGCCACTTTAAGGCGATGACCACCGTTACCCCTCGGGAGTACCTCGTCAATTTTATCCAATAATTCATTCCGTAAAAGTCCTATCATTCACCGAAAAAAAACAAAAAGGAGAATGATATGGAATTTATCCTCATCGCCGCGGCTCATTTTCTCGCCCTGGTGAGTCCGGGGCCGGACTTTTTTCTGATTACCCAGGCATCGCTGCGGTTGCCCGTGCGCTGCTCGATCGCGATCTGCGGCGGCATTGCCGCCGCCAATGCCGCCTATCTGCTCATCGCAGTCTTCGGCCTGGAGGCGATGCGGGAGATATCGGGGGTGATGGTTGTCCTCAAGTATCTTGGCGCCGGTTATCTGGTCTTTCTCGGCGCGATGCTGCTGCGGTCGCCGATGCGGTCCCTCGACACCCCCGGCGAATCCCGCCGTTTTCTTCAGGGGCAACATATGGGCCGGCAGTTTCTCTTTGGTTTCGGCGCGGGGATCCTCAACCCGAAGAACGCGATTTTCTACCTCTCCCTCTTTACCGTCATGGTGTCGGCACAAACCGGCGTGCCGACCAGATGTCTCTATGCCTTGTGGATGACGGCAGTGGTGTTTTGCTGGGATTGCGGTCTGGTCCTGGTGATCGGCCAGGAAAGAGTCAAGGCGAGGCTCGGCCGGGGGGTCTACCTGGTCGAGAAAATCGCCGGCGGCATGCTCACCCTCTTCGGACTGATGCTGCCGTTCAGCTGACTCTTCATTGCACTCTTCATTGCATTCTTCATTGTACCTCTACTGTCGGAAAACATTGCCTGAATCCGGGACAAGAGTTATTTGTTAATCGACTTGGAACAGACAACGGGATAATGACAGGAAAGGAGCTCATCGACGGATGATAGTACGAATTCTTATTGCAGGCTTTGCGTCGTTTGTGGCCGGACTGAGTTACCTTACCGGCCTGGCCAGACTGATGACCGGATTTCTCCTCGGTTTTGGGGCACTCTGCTCCATGCTGGTCGGAGTGCTCTTTCTGTTTCCGGCGGATGCCAGCCGCCTCGTTTTTCCGGTCTACGGCAAGGTGCCTGCCTGGCCCTATTTCCTGGTGGCGGCAGCCCTTGCCGCGATGCTGCTCGTCCTTTTTCTGACCAAAGCGAAACCGGCGGAGGAGGAACAGGTTTGCGCCCGCCACTTCAAGTATTTCCTCGGCGGGATCGGCGGCTACCTGACCAGCATGTTTCTGTCGTCGGTCTACTGGTTTCCCTCCGATGCGGTGCGACGCTCCGCCGATCCGGCATCGCTGACGATGGAGGTGCTGTTTGGCACCTGTCTGTTCCTCGCCGGAATTACGGTTTCCTGCGCCCTGCTCTACCGGTCCTCCAAGGGGAGTTCGGAGCGTCATCCCGATCTGATGCGGCGCTTCGTGCTCGGCCTCTTTACCTTCTTTCAGCTGGACAAAATGCCGCTTCTCGTGGCCTATCTGCTGATTTACTCGCCTGAAACCAAGGTGATTTTTCCCTATATCGCCGCATTGGCCCTTGCGTCCTATATCCCTGTCGGCCTCTTCCTGCTGAAAACAACCCGGGATTGCCGGATATCCGATTGACCTGCTTTTTTCTCTTCGGCTAGTTCCTGATAATGTCGCTGCCGGCGAAAAGATCAACGATCTTATTGAGTTTTCCGGCGATGGCCGTGAGCGACCGGGCGGCAGGCGAGTGCGGATACAGTTCACAGAGCGGCATAAAGGTTTTGAGGGATTCGTCGATTTTCGCATCCTCGGGGATACTGCCCAGTTCGGGGATATCGATGCTCAGATATTTTGCCACCATTTTCCGCAGTTTGCCCTTGTTGACGCGGCTGTCCGCGCCGTCGAGGTTGACGATCAGCAGCGGGTGGAAGTATCGCAGGGCCAGCTGGGCCTTGAGCTTCGCCCCTGCTTGAGAAGGTGTGGATGACATCGGTCAGCGAATCGACCTTTTTGGTCAGAAAATCGGTAAGCGTACGTTTCGGTTCAAAGAGGCCGAACAGGATGTGGGCATCGGCTCCACCGATATCGAGATCGACCAGGCATACTTTCCTGCCGGCTTTGGCCAGGAGCAGCGCGAGATTGACAACGGTCATGGTTTTGCCGGTCCCGCCTTTTCCCGACCCTATCGAAAGCATCCGCAAGGAGATCCGGCCGAACCTCTTCCTTTTGCGCCACCGGAGCAGGAGGTTGATTGATCCTCTTCTGGTGCTGGATACAGGCGGAGCAGAGATCGCTCTGGTCATTGCCGAAGAGATTGAGCACTGCTCCGCAGTCTTTACAAAATTGCATGCATGGCCCTCGCCCGAGGAAAGAGTGGACCGTTTCAATCCGGCCGATTTTTTTCCCCATCCCCTGCTGAAAGTGTACCAGAGAAAAATCGCTTCGTCACATTTTTGCCAGAAAATGTGCGGCTATTCTCTTCTCGGCATCAGTTGGAGGAATATTTAATAATTTTGTGTTGTGTCGGGAACTTCCCGGTCGATTTGCCGAACAGTTGCACCACCGGCCGGAACTTCGCGGGCGGGGAGGCCGAAAGGGATATGGTCAATTCCTGAAGACGGCACGGCCGAACATCGGCAGGGTCACCGCCAGATCGCCCTCGAAAAAGAAGTCGGCAAGGGACGACCGGTTCGGATATCCCGATGCCCCGAGGGCAGGCACCTGGTTGAATTCGTATACCAGCCCGCCCTGTCCTTTGACCAGGCCGGGCAGGCCGGCGGCCGGATAGACACCCGCGGAGGTGCCGATGACCAGCAGCAGATCGCAGCCGGCGAGCAGTTCTTCGATGCGGTCGAGGTTCCTCACCGGTTCGCCGAACAGGACCACGTTGGGTTTGTAGGGATAACTGCAGCGTTCGCAGGATGGTACCCCGGTCATCCGATAATGATCCTCGGTCACAGGAGTGACATGGCCGCATCGCAGACATTGCAGGTGTTGATGATCGCCATGAATTTCCAGGACATTGCGGCTGCCGGCAGCCTGGTGCAGGTTGTCCACGTTCTGGGTGATCAGCCCCTTGAGCAGGCCGTTTTTTTCCAGTTCGGCCAGGACAAGGTGGGCGCTGTTGGGCTTTTTGCCGATCAGCCCCTTACCCATCGCCCGGTACAGGGTCCAGGCCTTTTGCGGATTGCGGAGAAAGACGTCGAGGGTGGCATACTCGTCCGGCGAGAAGATTGTCCATACCCCGCCGGGGCTGCGGAAATCGGCGATGCCGCTGCCCACGGAGATGCCCGCGCCGGTCAGCGCGGCGGCGGAGGCGGCGCTCTTGAATGCGGCCACCGCCTCGGCAAGATGGGTTTCGTTTCTTTTGGGCGTGATGATTTTGGTTTTCATCGCAGGTCTGCAGGATGGCCGACAGCCGGTTGGCGTCCGTTGCCGGCCGGACTATTTTTTCTTCTTCGAATGGAGGGTGATGCGTTCCACCACTTTCCGGTAGTAGTCCTGCTGGCTGTTGATGTTGATGGGCGAGTCCCGTTTTGCGTCCATCTTCATAAGCAGGACATTGAGCTTTTTCATCTGCTTGAGCCGTTCGTGCTCATCCTCGGTGCAGGCGATCAGATCCTCGAGCTTTTTCACCTCCTTGCGTTCTTCGATCTCCGGGGGCAGATAGCCACTCATTTTCAGGATCTTGTAGGCCATTTTCAGGTCGTCGGGGACAAGGCGGTCGTCGTCGAGGGGCAGGGGTTTGTTCTTCCAATTCGGTGAATTGAAATCCCTTTCCTGCATGGCCTGGGCAATTTTCTGTTCGGCGATAAAGGAGAGCGAATCCATAAAACCTCCGTTGCTGGGAGTTGATAAGTGAGTTGTAATACGTTTGCATCTATGCAGCTCTTTCCCCCTCCCCCGGCGGGAGGGGGCCAGG
>CAYTVF010000222.1:0-6444 GCA_964441345.1 uncultured Desulfopila sp.
CCAGGGTCGGCCCCTGGCTGGCCCGGAGCAGAATCGCGGCGAGGGCCTGGACGGTCTTGCCGAGGCCCATGTCATCGGCAAGACATGCGCCCACCCGCCACGAAGACAGCCGGGCCAGCCACTGGAAGCCGGTGGTCTGGTAGTCGCGGAGGCTGGCCCGCAGGGTGGAGGGAACCGGCGGAGTGGCCGTCTCGGCCAGGATTTTACAATGCTCCTTCCAGGCCTTGTCGCTTTGCAGCCGCGGGATATCGCGGGTCAGATCGTCCAGGGCCAGGGCAACCGAGGGGGCAAAACGAACGCCCCGGCCATGACCTTCCGAGAAGGCCTGCAGCTCTTCCAGACGCCTTCGCAGCGAGGAGGTTATGGCCAGGAAGGTGCCGTCGTCGAGCGGAATGAAACGGCCGATCCCCCGGCCGATCTTTGCCAGAAGATCCTGCAGATCGAGGGAAAGACTCTCGTCGATTTCCAGGGAACCGGTGGCCTTGAACCAGTCGCGGTCTTTACTGATCCTGAGGGAAAAATTGCGCACGGGAACCGCCCGGCGAACTTTCAATTTTTCGCCCTGGGGCCATTCGAGAACGACCTCGTCGCCGCATTCCTTCAGTTCCAGCAGCAATTCCAGCGAATCCTCGGGATCGTCGGCCTGCCACCGGTTGTCGGCCTCTTCCAGCCGGTTGAGGGTGGGACAGGCGCGGGTGATTGCGACCAGCCGCTGTTTTTCGTCCGCCAGATCCCGCACCGTCTGGACGGTTTTGCCGTCGGTCACGGCCATCACGCATTTGCTGCCTTTGCCCGGCGTGAAACTGGAACCGCCGGCGCTGACCGGCTTGACCAGGAATTCCAGGCTGATCCCGTCCTTATAGGGCAGAATATGGGCATGGGGCCGGCTGTCGGCCGAAACGGCGGTGGCCCGGCCGGCCGTCTCCAGATCGGAATGGACGGTAATGACTCCGGAAAGCGAATCGACCACCTGCCTGGCAAGCTTCTCTCCGGACTTTGGGATAGTCACTCCCTGCCCCAGCAGGTTGATGACGCGTTGCTGCTCCGGGGTGTAGCGGATGATCTTGAACCGCGTCGGCGTGTCCCTCACGACCAGCAATTTGGAAATTCCTTCTGCTTTGATCTGGGAGGGCGTGACCGAAAGCTTCAGCCTGCCTTTTTCTTCCCTGATATGCAGTTCCGGTTCGGTGAGCACCAGTTCGACATGCGCCTCCGGGGCCTCTTCGAGAAAAAGCAGGGGATGGCCCACCAGGGCCGGCAGGGCCAGCTCCGCGTCGAGATTATACTCGGTCTTGCCGTATTGCCAGCTGGTTCGGTAATACTCCTCCTTGATGGCCAGGCAGACCCGGCGATCCTGTTCGGTCAACCCCGCCATGGTCTGATGGTCATGGTGAAGGGTTTTCAGGGCCACGGGCCGGCCCTTGCTCCAGTTGCCACCCGCGGACATCTTCTGCAGACGCGGCGCAACATGGTAAAACTGATAGGTTTGATTATAGCCGAAAAGCCAGATCAACCGCTGCGCCCCAGCCGCTCCCGCGGTTTTATCTTTCTCCGGTTTGTTGATATGCAGCAGGGCGTTCAGGGTCTTTTCCCATTGCGACTGCGACCTGACCAAATCGATGCAGCTTGTGGTGTTGCAGGATGCATGCAGTCTTGCCGCCATCTCGCCGTTGGCCTTTTCGTCGGTACCGAGGGCTGCCAGCAATGCGGAAAATTCCGCCGCGAGCCAAAGGTAGCCGTTCGCCAGGGCCTTGTCGCGAAAGCCCTGCAGCAGAGTGATATCGGTTGCGATCTTTTTTTTATCCCGCCAGAACTGGAAGAGCTTGAGGAATAGTGTATCCAACGGATTCTTCAACAAATATCGCAGATTAGCCACGTAAGGATCGGCCGCGGGCAACCCGAGGCGATCTTGAAAAACCGGCGCCATGACAGCCATGAGGGAGGCGAGCGGATATCTGTTTTTCTCGGCAATGGCGATGTATTCGAGCGCTTCCTGCTGGGCGCCGGTTTCGCCGGTCTGCAGCAGAGTCAGGAGGTGAAAGATACCGGCATTGGTCTTCAGAAAGATTTTTCGTTTGCCGGACCATTTTCTCAGCTGCTGGATATATACATTGAAGCTGACAAGCGCCTCCCCATAATTGCCGCTGATAAACTCCAGCCATCCTGTCCAGCTCTGGCGATGCAGCTGCATATCTTCTTGCATCTTGTCCAGGAGGAGTCGGCAGGCTAAAGTGTCGCCCTTCAGCAGATGATGCTGAAGAAGCTGTAATACGATAATGTGAGAGTGAATTTCCCGTGAATACTTCTCGTTAATATAGCCGATGATATCCTCTGCCGGCTCCAGACACCTTTCCGCCGCGGCGAGCAGATCCGCCAAAATCTCAAGCCTGATGTTCGGCTCGATTTTTTCGATCACAGCCGGCGAAAACGGGCGATTGAGGGCGATGAGCAACGGATTGTTTTCATAGTAGTCATCAAGGAATGATCCGTACGCCTGGCGATGGACCAGGTCGCGGACTCTTTCCAGGGAGCCGTGCAGGAAGAGCGCAACCTGAAATTCGGCGAGCAGTCTTTTATATTCAAAATGGTTGGAGCGATTCGGCGACGCGGCGAAGAACGACAGGTTTTTTTGCAGGACCGTGACAATGGCGGCGAAGGTCGCCTCCTTCAGGGTATCGTGGAATGCCCGGCGGCGAACCAACTCCGGACAGGAGACGTTTTGCCCGTTTTTCAACAACAAACCCTTGCCTTGCAGTTCGTCTATCAGGGGCCGGATGCCGTTCAGGGTGAACAGCCGGCCCCGGCCATCGACAAAACCCAGATCGTTCAGGCAGCGGGACACCACCTCGATGGAGCAGCTCTCGACGGTGACGGCGAGAATTCGCAGCATCGCCTTCCCAGCCGGGCTGAGGGCGTCATACTCCGGCATGCGGGTAACTTTATCGGTTTCTTTGTGGTTCATCGTTATGGACTTTCTAGTTGAGGTTGGAGTATCATGAGCGGAAAATCGTAACCGGAAACAAGAAATATTGCACAGGGAAAAAAATGGCTAATAACATGAGGACTTACAGTTCGTTGGCAGAGGCGCTTGATGACCTGTACCGGACCGATGAACTCAAACATCTGACCGCTCTCGTCTGTTCGGCGGTGCCCGGAAAAAAGACTGAGCGCATTGAGACTATTGTTGCTGCTTTTGCCAAGAATCCACAGGCGATTTTCGCGCAACTCTCGCCCACCGCCCAACATGCGGTGGCGGAAACGGTCCATACCTGGGACGGCGCTTTCGACAACCGGATGTTTCACGCCAAATATTCCGCTTCTCCCTGGGCCAAGGCAAAGGACGGCAAAAGCCGGCTTGAAAGCTACCGGGATTTGCTCTCTCTGTTCATATTTGCCGGCCGCATCCCGGACGATCTTTTAATGTCCTTGCGCAATATTGTCCCTGTTCCGACCGCCGATACCATCAACTACGCCGAAGCGGGCCCGGATGACGAATGCACGGTCCGCGAGACTTCACGGGCAGCGCTTGCCAACGCGGCCATGGTTCTGGCACTGGCGACCGACAAGAAAATCCGGGTCAGCGCCAAGACCGGGCGGGGTACGGCGGCAACCGTCAAAATGATCGGCGAAATGCTCTGTGAAGGGGATTGGTACGACGCTGCCGAGATCGGCCCCATGCAATCCTTTGCCTGGCCCCTGTTGCTGCAGGGCGGTGGGTTGGTCAAGACGGATGGCTCGTCCCTGGAACTGAACCAGGCCGGGTTGAAGGCGCTGAAAAAGGACCTCGCCGGCGGGATCAAGGCTATCTGGAATAAATGGGAAAAGAACACGCTCATCGACGAATTTTCCAGGGTCACGGCGATCAAAGGCCAGCAGTCGAGCGGCGGGCGGACCATGACCAGTCCGGCCAAGCGCCGGCCCATGATCAACCGGCTGCTGCGGGACCTTACGCCCGGCAAATGGATCAGCGTCGAGGAACTCGACCGGCTGGCCCTTTCCCGCGCCGACTACTCATTTGTTATGACCAACTATGACTGGAAACTCTATTTCAGCGATCCGCATTACGGTCACCTCGATTACAACGATACCTGGCCGCTTCTGCAGTTTCGCTACCTGCTGGTCTATCTATTCGAATATTGCGCGACCCTTGGCCTCCTTGATGTGGCCTATATCGACCCCCGCGAGGCCCTCGACGACTTCAGCGGATGCTGGGGGGTCGAGGATTTAGAATACTTGAGCCACTGCGACGGCCTGCAATACGTGCGGATCAACGATCTCGGCGCCTATGTCCTGGGCCATCGAGATACCTTCGCCGCGCCCCGGGACAACACGGCGATCTATCGGTTTGACGGCCGGGACATCCTCGTTTCCGGCGACGGCAAGATACCTCCCGGACAACTGCTCTATCTCGATAAAATCGGCGAACGGCGGGAGATCGATCGCTGGCGGCTGTCGGCTTCCTCGCTGATGAGCGCCATCGCCGGCGGCGAGAGCCTTGCCGAGATTCTATCGACGCTCGCCGCGGCATCCGCCACAGGCCTCAGCACGGAACTCGACCAATTGTTTCAGGAGGTTGAACAACGTTCCACCGCCTTTGTCGAGGTCGGCCGGGCAACCTTGATCGAATGCAGTCCGGAATTGCGCAAACATGTCCTGACCGATAAAAAAATAAGCCGGCTATGCATGCCGGCGGGAGATCGGTACCTGGTAACTCTGCCCGGCAAGGAGAAGCTGCTCGCCGAGGCTTTTGCCGCACTGGGCTACCCCATTGCCGCTGCGCGGGAATGAACCGCCGGTCGGCGATATAAAACGTTGTTACCACCGAAGGACGCATCATGAAAAAACGGTTACGCATCATTCTTCCCCTTCTCATCGTGATTATTGCAGGGGTCGCCGTCTACAATTTCCGGCAAAATCGAGAGAACGGCACCGCTCTCAAATTTTCCGGCAATATCGAGGTGACCGAGGCCCAGATGAGTTTTCGCATCCCCGGCCGGCTGGCGGAACGTCTGGTCGATGAAGGCGATGCGGTGCAGGCAGGCCAGCTCCTGGCACGACTCGACGCAAGCGACCAGACCATTGCCGTGGCCCTGGCCGAGGCCAACCTCGCCTATGCCGAGGCGGTGCTGGCCGAGCAGCTCGCCGGCAGCCGGGCCGAGGATATCGAAAGCAAACAGGCGGAACTGGCCAGAACCAGGGCGGCCGAGCAGTCGGCGCTGGTCCAGCTCAGTCAGGCCAGGGCCGATTACGACAGGTACAGCAGCCTGTACAAGGACAACAGCGTCAGCAAAACCGTTTTTGAAACCTATCGGACCAACTATAAAACCGCCGAAAACCTGGTGAAGGAGGCCGCCGCCCGGACCAAAGCGGCCACCGAGCAGCTCGGCCTGTTCAAAGCCGGACCGCGCAAGGAAACGATCGACCAGGCCAAAGCCAAGGTCCGGGTGTCGGAGGAAAATCTCAACCAGGCCCGGCAGCAGCTGAGCTATACCGAACTTGCCGCGCCGATGGACGGCGTGGTCCTCAGCACCGCCGCCGAAGCCGGGGAATACCTGGGCCTCGCCGCTCCGGTAGTCACCCTTGGGGCGGTGGCAAAACCCTGGCTGCGGGCCTATATCAACGAACTGGATCTCGGCCGGGTCCAGCTGAACCAGAAGGTCAATGTGACCACCGATTCGTTCCCCGGCAAGAGCTACATCGGCCGGGTGAGCTATATCGCCAGCCAGGCCGAATTCACCCCGAAAACCGTGCAGACCTTCGAGGAGCGGGTCAAACTGATGTTCCGGATCAAGGTCGAACTTGCCAATCCGGACCACGAGCTGAAACCCGGCATGCCCGCCGACGGGGTGATCGACCTCACGCTTCGCTGAACGAACCGTTTTGTGCAAAACGAGACCAATTATGCAGCAAATTCCAGACCAATCTCAACCAGGCTTACCGGCAATAGCCGCCGACGGACTGACTAAAAGATTCGGTCAGTTGACCGCGGTTACGGATCTCTCGCTCAAGGTCTATCCGGGAGAGATCTTCGGCCTGGTCGGACCGGACGGCGCCGGCAAATCGACCAGCCTGCGGATGCTCGCCACCATCATGGACCCCGATGCCGGCACAGCCCGAATCGCCGGCTTCGACACCGCGGGAAATGCGGCGGCCGTGAAGGATCATCTCGCCTATATGAGCCAGAGATTCGGTCTCTACCAGGATCTCACCGTCGGCGAGAACATCGATTTTTACGCCGATCTCTACGGCATGAGCCGTAAAGGCCAGCGGTTGCGCATTGAGGAACTCCTCGATTTCAGCCATATGCGGCCCTTTATCCATCGCCCGGCCGGCAAGCTCTCGGGCGGCATGAAGCAGAAGCTGCAGCTGGTCTGCGCCCTTATCCACACCCCGAAGGTACTGCTCCTCGACGAGCCGACCAACGGCGTCGACCCGGTGAGCCGC
>CAYTVF010000223.1:0-6371 GCA_964441345.1 uncultured Desulfopila sp.
CCGGTCGGTTGCCGTTACCGAGAAAATCGCCGCCCATCTCGCCGCAAAGCCGGTGGAGCTGACGGTCTTTCACCGGGATATCGACAGGGACGGCCGGGCTTAGGGGACCTGGTCGAGATCATGGGCGATCATCGATTCCACCGGGCAGTCGTCGCGGGCCATCTCCGCATAACCAAGAATCGCCCCGAGGATATTGTTGAAGTCGTGGGCAATGCCGCCGGCCAGGGTGCCGATCGCCTCCATCTTCTGGGCGTGCTGGAGCTGAGCCTGAATACTTAAGCGCCGCTCATCGCTTTTCGACAGAGCAGCCTGTGACGATTTTCTTTTGTTTTTTTCTTTCTTCTTTTTTGATACACCAGCACCTCGTTTCGGTCAACAGGGAGAATGGCGGGGCCGGCGGGTGGGAACATTCTACCCGGTTTCCTCTGAGGCCTGGGTAGTTTTTACCTAGTTCAGCAATGGCGAGAGTATCCGGGAGTTTTTTGGTGTTGCATTATCCTTGAAATAACAATGGGATAAATGATTTTTTTCAGCATGGCATCCGGGTTGCTTTACCTATGGCAAAGGATGACGGCAGCAACGAGTCGCCGTTATTTTCAAGGTAAACAAACTGTTCATAGCAACAGGCAATCTCAGCAAGGAGAACACAAATGAAAAAGCAAATCGTAGCAATCGCACTTGTCGCCGGGCTTTCGATGGCAACCGTCGCTTCGGCAAATTGGGGCCGAGGTGGTTATGGCGGCGGTGGTTTTGGCAATTGTCCGCAGATGCAGGGCCCGATGATGCAGGGACCGATGATGCAGCAGCTTGACCCCGAGACGAAAGCCAAGGTCACTCAGTTTTTTAAGGACAATCAGGCCCTGCACAAGCAGATGGTGATGAAACGGGCGGAAAAACATGCGCTTATGCGCAGCGACAAGCCCGATCCGCAGGCTTCGGCAAAGGTGGCCGGCGAGCTTTTCGACCTGCAGACTTCCCTGCATGAAAAGGCCGCTGCCGCCGGAGTGGAACAATACCTGGGCCCCATGGGCGGCGGCCGCAGGGGCATGGGATTCGGTGGTCCCGGTTTTGGCCAGGGCATGAATAACGACTGGAATCCAGGCACAGACGATAACGCACCCAAACAGTAACCGTCCCAGTAACCGTCCCAGTAACCGTCCCGGTTATCGGACTTGACTCATCCTCCCCGGCCCCGCATGCATTCTGACGCTCTTTCCTCCCTCAGGAAGACGAAAGATGCATGCGGGGCTTTTTTATTTCTGGAGCGTATTCCTCATTTAAGTGTATGATATCTTCAGCAAGATGGCTTGTTCGGCCGTGACCGAAACATCGCCGCCATCTGCCCGGGGAATGGTGGCGCATATCCTGCGAAGGTGCCGCCGTTTTGCCCGCTCCCCATGATTTTTCGACAGCCACAGGTGAAAGAAATGAAGATCGTCACGTTGCCATGTTCATTCGATAACTATTCTTATCTCATTATCTGTGAAGAGACCGGGACCGCCGCTGTCATCGATCCGGCGGAGTACTATCCGATTTCCTGCGCGGTTGCGGCCGCGGGGGTGGTTTTGCGCGCCGTCTATTGCACTCATCACCATGCCGATCACATCGGCGGGCTGGATGATCTGCGGGAGGAGTTTCCCGGGCTCGATATCTTCGGGCATGAAGGGGATCGCCGGCGGATTCATGGATTCAATTCTCCGCTTGCGGGCGGCAGTACGGTTCGAATCGGCAATATCGAGGGACAGGTCCTGCATACCCCGGGCCACACTTCCGGCAGTATCTGCTATCTGTTCGGGGAGGAGCTCTTCACCGGCGATACCCTGTTCGGTGCCGGTTGCGGCAGGCTGTTCGAAGGTTCGCCTAAACAGATGCACGATGCCTTGACCGGCCTCGTCGAAACCCTGCCGCCCGCGACAAGGGTCTACTTCGGACACGAATATACCGCCCATAATCTGAAATTCGCCCGCTTCGTCGAGCCCGGCAATAAAGCCGTGGCAACCCGGCAGGAGCTGGTCGACCGGCAGCGGGCAAATGGTCAGGCGACAACTCCCTCGACCCTGGCCACCGAGGTCGCCACCAATCCCTTCCTGCGTTGCCGGGAAAAAGAAATTGTCGGCACCGTGGCCGAAAAAATCTTCGGCGAAGACCTTGATCCTCTTTCGGTCTTCACCGCTCTGCGCCGGTTGAAAGACGTTTTTTGATGGAGCGTGCGTACGGGCGTACGGCCGGACCCGCGTGTCCGCCCTGGTGCCGTGGTTGATCCGGGTATCCGCCCTAATGCAGTTCCCTCGAAAAACCCCCGTTGACCTTCCCACGATTTTCGGCTAGAAGTTTGCGAACCGGAAGTACAGGATCACAACACGATAACGATCAATTATTTTGGGAGGAATTGACGATGAAAAAACTTTTCATGGCCGCATTGCTGCTCGCCGCTATCAGTCTGCAGGGGCTCGCCGCTGAAGCCGCCACCATCTCGGTCAGCCAGTTCGTTGAGCATCCGGCCCTCGATGCCGTTTTGCGCGGTTTTCAGGATTACCTCAAGGAAAAAGGCGTCGAGGTAACGTATAACGTCCATAATGCCCAGGCCAATATGGGCACGGCCAACCAGATCGCCCAGCAGATGATCGGCGAAAAAGCCGATCTGCTGGTGGCCATCGCCACCCCCTCCGCCCAGACCTGCGTGCAGGCCCTGGGTAAGGCCCCGGCCGACCTCAAGCGGCCGTTTCTGTTTACCGCGGTGACCGACCCGGTGGCGGCCGGCCTGGTGAAGGATCTGGCGAAACCCGATGCGGGGATAACCGGGGTGTCCGATCTGCTGCCCATCGAGGAGCATCTGCGGATGGTGCTGGCCTATAAGAGCGATCTGAAAAAGCTCGGTCTGCTCTACAATGCCGGCGAGGCCAACTCGAAGGCGACGGTTGCGGCAATCAAGGCCATGAGCGGGAAACTCGGGTTTGAGACGGTCGAGGCCACCGCCTCGAAAACCGCCGACGTTCATCAGGCGGCCAAAAGTCTGGTCGGCCGGGTCGATGCCGTCTTTATCCCGACCGATAATACCATCGTTTCCGCGCTGGAGTCGGTGATTAAGGTCGGGGTACAGAACAAGCTGCCGATCTTTGCCGCCGATGTCGATTCGGTCAAACGCGGGGCCGTGGCCGCCATGGGCTTCGATTATTACAAGCACGGTACCCAGACCGGGGCCATCGCCGAAAGAATCCTGAAAGGTGAAAAACCGGAGAATATTCCGGTCGAGTTCCAGAAAGATCTGCAGCTGCACATCAATGCCGGCTATTCCCGGCAGATGGGTATCGAACCCCCTGCGCCACTGGTTGCCAAAGCAACGGAAATCTATCAGTAATCCTGCGAATTTTATGACACGAATTTTATGACACTCTATGCAGCGCTCGGTGCCGTGGAGCAGGGATTTGTCTACGGCATCATGGTTATCGGCGTTTATCTGACCTTTCGGATTCTCGATTTTCCCGATCTGACCGTCGATGGCAGCCTCCCCCTCGGGGCGTCGATCTCGGCGGTGGCGATTACCAGCGGGGTCAATCCCTATCTGTCCCTGCTGCTGGCCCTGGCCGGTGGTTTTATTGCCGGGATGGTGACGGCGATTTTGAACACCAAGTTTAAGATTCTCCACCTGCTGGCCTCGATTCTGACCATGATCGCCCTCTATTCCATCAATATCCGCATCATGGCCGGGCCGAACGTCGCTCTCCTCGGCGTCGATACGGTCTTCGATGCGGTGACCCGGCTGGGAATTCCCGCTCATTATGCGGGCTTGGTCATCTTTGGGACCATGGCCGGCCTGGTCCTCGGTTTTATCATCTGGTTCATGGGCACGGAGATCGGCCAGGCCATTCTTGCCACCGGCGATAATCCGCAGATGATCAGAAGTCTCGGGGTCAACACCCATTCCGTGATCATCCTCGGCGTGGGCCTGTCGAACGGTCTGGTTGCCCTGAGCGGGGCGCTGGTCGCCCAGAACCAGGGGGCGGCCGATGTCGGGATGGGCATCGGCACCATCGTCGCCGGTCTTGCCTCGGTGATCATCGGCGAGACCGTTTTTGGCTGCCAGACCATGGCCAGGGCCTTTATCGCCGCGCTTCTCGGCTCGATTGTTTACCGGTTGGCCATAGCTCTCGCCCTGGGGATGGAGTTCGGCAGTTTCCGTTTCAATCCCAGCGACTTGAACCTCATAACCGCCATCCTGGTTATCGGCGCATTAATTACCCCCAACCTCAAGAAGAGACTGATAGTGCGGTGATTAGACTAGAAAACATCATCAAATATTTCCACAAGGGGAGTGTCAACGAGGTCTTCGCCTTAAACAACATCAACCTGCAGCTTGATGAGGGCGACTTCGTGACGGTGATCGGCTCCAACGGGGCCGGAAAATCAACCCTGCTGAACTGCATCGCCGGCGGGTTCTTCCCCGATTCCGGACGGATCGCGATCGCCGGCAGCGACGTGACCGGCTGGCCCGAGTATAAAAGGGCCGGGCTGATCTCACGGGTCTTCCAGAATCCCCTGCTCGGCACCTGCCCATCCGCCACCATCGAGCAGAATATGGCCCTGGCCAGTCTGCGCGGGCAGAGAAGGGGCTTGGCCAAGGGGGTGAAGAGTCGGGACCGGGAGCGATTCCGTGACGAGCTGAAACAGCTCGGCCTCGGCCTCGAGAACCGGCTGCTCGACAAGGTCGGCCTGCTCTCCGGCGGTCAGCGTCAGGCCCTGACCATGCTCATGGCGACGATGATCAAACCGGAGGTGCTGCTGCTAGACGAACATATTGCCGCGCTCGATCCGAAAACCGCCGGTCAGATTCTCGGTCTCACCCAGGAGATCGTCAAGGGGAGGAAGCTCACCACCCTGATGATCACCCATAACATGAAGCATGCCATAAGCTTCGGCAACCGGTTGCTCATGCTGCATCAGGGCCGGGTTCTGCTCGATCTGCACGGCCGGGAGAAGGAAAACCTGACCGTGAAAGACCTGCTTGCGCATTTCTATAAGGCCCAGGGGGAAGAACTGGCGATGGATTCCCTGCTGCTCGCCTGAGCCGGAGAGCCATCCCGGAGAGAAAAACCTTATGCTGCGACAATTGGAGTACCGGGTCCTCGCGGTGTATCGGGATCTCGATGCGGCGGTGGCTGCCTTTGCAGCCCGGACGGGACTTGGTTGTCCCCGGGGGTGTGGCCATTGCTGCCGGTCAGAGGAGGTTGAGGCGACGGTCCTGGAGTGTATTCCCCTGGCCTTTGAGCTGTTTCGTGCCGCTCAGGCTGAACTGTTGCTGGACCGGCTGGAGAAAATCGGCGATGACCCGCGATGTGCCCTGTATCGATCCGACTACACTGAGGCCGGCCTCTGGGGGTGCTCGCAGTATCACTTCCGGCCAGTGGTCTGCCGACTCTTCGGTTTTGCCGGCAACCGCGATCGTGACGGGATTCCGCGGCTGGCCATGTGCCGGGTGATGAAGGAGAGGTCCGGCCCGGCTGCAGCTGGGCCGGCAATGGCCGACGGCGATGCTCCCATGCCCCTTTTCAGCGATGCCGGCCTGCACATAACCGCTCTGCATCCCGGCCTGGGGACGGTCCGGATGCCTATCAATACGGCGCTATCGGAAGCGTTGCGGAAGGTTGGGATGGCGATCGATCTTTCCGCCTGACTCTACCTGATTTACGGACAGCACCAGAGAGCCGCTTTTTCTATCTTGTTGATAAGTTTGCCGGTGGTTCCGCCGACCAGGTTGAAATCCTTGAGCAGACGAGCATGCTCCTGGCCGTGCAGCCCGACGGCGACGGCGGCATAGCCGCCTTTATCGCTCTCGCCGAGGATCGAGCCGGTGACGGTGAGTCCCCAGGTGTTCAGCCGCGTGATTCGATCCGAGCCGATACCATGATCATGGAGTATCCCCTCGGCTCGGTTGAAAAGTTCATTCGAATCGCCGCCTCCGCCGTTTTCCACGTGGAACAGGGTGATGGCATGGTGGTCCTGGGCGGAAAGGATGTAGCCGACATGATCAACCGCCCGGAAACTGTCTGCCGAGCCGTCGACGCAGAGCAGCACGTTTTTCCGGCCCGGTTCCGGTTCGGGGCAGATCCACAGCGGCGATGCGCAGCAGCTGTTGCGGATCATGGCATGGGCGATCTCGCCGGCCGGTTTTTCAAAGACCCACTGCAGGGAATAGGCGGCGCGCCTCCCGAGAATGATGGCATCGTAGAGGCCCTCGGCACCTTCGTTGAGGATGTCCCTGACCTTGCCGTATCGTTCGGCGACGGTCTTGGTTATCACCTGGTCGATGGAAATCTTGCTTTGACTGAGCAGTTCCTTGGATTTCTCGATAGCTCTCCTGGCGCCAATCGGAA
>CAYTVF010000224.1:0-6367 GCA_964441345.1 uncultured Desulfopila sp.
CGGCGAGTCCCCAGATCATGAGGCCGAAGGGGATGTCTTTGTTGGCGATTATATTTTGGAAATTGTACGTTTCGCCGATCTGCAGCCAGAAGATGGCAAGCAGGGGAAAAGCGAGGGCAATAAGCCGGACGACAGGCGGCACCTTTCGCCAGAAGCCGAGGTAGTAAAGATTGCGGATGTAGACTCCGTAGGTTACGGCCTGACCGAGAATGATGGCCAGATCGTGACGGAGGATTCCATAAACTATCATGAGAATGGAGGCAATGATGCTGAATTGCCAGAAAAGCAGGGGAGAGAGGACTCGTCCCGCTTTTTCCGAGGAGATCCATTGGACAAGGAGTCTTGCCGAAAAAAGGATCTGGGCAAGAAAACCGATTGCAAAGACAAAATACTGATTCATGAATTCCGGTTCGCTGCCTCGTAGCGGATATATCGGCTGCGCATCCAGCGAAAGGCAAGGGTGTCGAAGAACGGCCCGACGAGGCGATTGAAGAGATGGTATTTGCTGGTTCCGGCATAGCGGGGGTAATGGGAGACCGCGATCTGTTTGACCTTGCCGCCTTGCAGCTGCACCAGGGCCGGGATAAAACGGTGCATGCCGATGAAGAAGGGCATTTGCCGGGCATAGGATGTTTTGATTATTTTCAAAGGGCAGCAGGTGTCTTCGATTCCGTCATTGATCAGGAGTCTTCGGTAGCCATTGGCAAATTTGGAGGAGAGTCTTTTTATCAGAGTATCTTTTCGTTTCCGCCTGATGCCGTTGACCATGTCGTATTCCGGGAAAAACTTGAAGAATTCCAGGAAATCGGAGGGATGGGTCTGCAGATCGGCATCGATATAGCCGATCAGCGAGGTCTCGCAATGATCGATGCCGGCCTTGATGGCAGTGCTTAGGCCATAATTTCGATCCAGCGGGAGAGGGCGGCAATACTGCCGCTTTTTGCACTCTTTTTCCAGTATTTCAAGGCTGTTGTCTGTTGACCCGTCGTTGATGAAGATCGTCCGGATGAGCATCGGTGCTTTCTCGGTAAACGCGTCCAGTTCCACAAAAAAACGAGGCAGGCTCTCCTCTTCGTTGAAGACCGGAACGACGATAGTCAATTCATCCATCTTGCCGCGGGCTGGTTGTGCATGTGATTTCACCGGCGATTATCTGGGGCAAACCGCCGGCTGTCAAAGGTAACGACAATTGTCACCCCAGCCGCACATCGTTAACAGACATCGCCATGAAACTCAAGCAAATTTCAGCAGGAGGCAAGGGAGACTAAAGGATTGACAACTTCATTTTCCGCAAGTAACCTTCCCGTCTGTCAGGCTCAAGCACCGCAACGCAAGGATGGATTCTGCCTGGATATCACGTGTTTTAAGGGGCCTATGTATACATCGTTTTACAATATGGACAGCAGACCGTTTGAGACCCATCTCGATCCGTCCTTTCTCTGGCCTGGTGAAAAACATAACGAAGCGCTGACGGTTTTGCGCGACGGTATCCGCGAAAACAAAGGGTTTCTCCTGTTAACGGGCGATGCCGGCGTCGGCAAGACGATGCTCATCAATGTTTTGACCGCGACTCTCGGCCTGGATGTGGCGTGGGCCGTGATCGGCGATCCGAGTCTGTCGCGGCTCGATTTCTACAACGCAATAATCAGGGGTTTCAAGATAGATAGGGAATGTACCTCGAAAGTCCAGTTTCTCCTTCAATTCAGTAACTTCTTGCATAAGGCCCATGACGAAAATAAAAAGGTGCTGCTGCTGATCGACAATTGCCACCTGCTGAGCCAGGATTTGCTGGAGGAATTGCGGTTGCTGGCGAATATCGAAAAGGAGGAGGAAAAACTCATTCATATCGTTTTCGTCGGCCGGCGTGAGTTTCATGATATGCTTGTTCAGCCGATAAACAGAGCGGTCAGGCAATGTCTGACGCTGGAGGTAGAGCTAGCGGCTCTCACCCTGAACGAGACCGAAGACTATATCCGCCACAGGCTCAACATTGCCGGTGCGGATGAGAAAATGTTCACTGCCAAAGCAATCCGGATAATCCATCGCGGCGCCGGGGGTATTCCCCGCCTTATCAACAACATTTGCAACTGTGCAATGGTGGCTGGTTCCGTGCAGGGCAAGCCTACGCTCGACCACCAGGTTCTTGAAGGATGTCTGCAGCGGCTTAACCTGCCGGCTGGTCCGAGCCCGAACGATTGTGACGGGCCAGCCGGCGAGAGAAAACATCCGCGACATTTCCGCGGACCTTTTACCGTGGATTCCCCGGCCACGGCGGGCAAGGTCTTAGGATTCAGTCTGGTACGCGGCCGGCGATGGGGGTGGGTGAAGTACGTCCTGGGAGTTGTTCTGGTCACGGTAACGGGGGGCTATTTTTATTTTCCGGCAGCCCCCAGCCGGGAGACAGTCCTGGTGGAGAGCGGAACCGCCCCCCGGCAACCGGCGAAAAAGGAGATGATCCGGGCCGCTGCCTCGCCGGCGGCGCAAACCGGGACTTTCGAGGCACCCCATTCGGAGGGGATAACCGGTCAGGTTCCTGCGGTGGAGCCGGAGACGCCGACGCCTGCGCAAGCGGAAGGGGCTGATATCGCTTCAGCCCGGCAGCCAGCGGATACAGCGGCGAAGGAGTCCCCGCCGGAAGTAAAGCCTGCGCCCCTCGAACCGAACCGGGTTGTCCTGCGGCTGCACCCGGATACGCAGGAACTTACCGGCGAGGCAGCCCGGGAGTTCCGGAGTTTTGTCGAAAAACTGAGGGACTATCCCAGGGCAAAGCTACTGGTCAAGGGGTTTGTTTCGGCAAAAACAAATTCTCCCGAGAACGTCAGACTCTCCGAAGAACGGGCCATGGGCGTGCGGAAACTTCTTGTCGAGAGCGGGATCGAGCCTGCCCTGATCGATGTTAAAGGGCTGGGCACTCAGGAAGCTGTTGCCGCCAACGATACCAGGGCAGGGCGGGCGAAAAACCGCCGGGTGGAAATAATCGTAGTCAGCGACGGGTGGTGATATCGTCCGGGGGGTGAGAAGCGGCGCATTTCTCAGCCAGTTCGACCAGTCTGTTCTCCAGTTGGCGATAGTTGCGTTCCAGGTCGTGGTTGGCCCTGATATGAACGGCCGCCGCGCCGGCCAGCCGCCGGCGCAGATTGCCGTCCAGGGCGAGACGCATGATTGACGAGGTGAAAAGCTCGGGGGCATCGGCGGGCGCGAGCAGGCCCGTTTCGCCGTCGACCACCGCCTCGCCGCCGCCCCAGTCGCCGCAGGCTACCACCGGCAGCCTGCAGGACTGCGCCTCCAGATAGACCATGCCGAGCGATTCTTCAAAGCCGGGAAAGGCAAAGATATCCGCGGCACTGTAGTACCGGGCCATCTCCTCTCGCCGGATTTGCCCGGCAAAGAGCACTTTATCCGGCGGCAGCAGCAGCTCGGCTGCTTTTTTTTCAAGCTGCGGCCGGCAAACGCCGTCGCCGGCAATGATCAGGCGCAGGCGCAGTCCGCCGCGCAGCAGTTCGGCGCACGACTCCATCACTCTGACAATTCCCGCGGTCTTCACCCCCGGCCGCATCATGGCGGCGGTCATGATCACCGTTTCGTCTTCGATCCGCCAGCGCCGCCGCAGCTCCTCCCGCCATTCTCCGGTAAATTCAAAGAATTGCGGACGAAGGCCGGGGGCAATGTAGCTCAGGCGATGGTCCGGCAGGAGGCGCCTCAGATTGGCGTGGTCCCGTTTTTTGTTGGTGAAGACATGGTCGGCCGCGAGCAGGGCCTTTCTGTTTAAGAGGAAGCCGGGCAGGGTTGTCAGCCGTCTGCGCCGTTTGGTTGAATAGATTCCCTGGAAAATGACATAGGGCAGGCCCAGTTTCCGGCTGCACCAGGGACCAAGCAGGTCCGGGGCCTTGTAATACGAATGGTAGCTGAGCCACAGGTCGGGCCGCGTGGTCCGGCAGTGCTCGACTATCCGCCTTATCTCGCCCGGCAGGCGGAGCAGATCGAGGGGCCGATAGTAAATCCACCGGCACCGGAGTTTACTGACCAGCTCAATCGCATGCCGGCGATTCCGTAAATAATCGTAGAGTTCCGTACCGATGACCAGATCCCCCGACGGGTGGCGGTGGCCCATCGGCTTGAACGGCATATAATAGGCGATCTTCATAGGCCTCTTGCGCTGTTGCCTGTTCTGTGCGAAACTGTTCCGAAGCTGTGCTGTTCCGAAACAACTCCGAAACTGTTCTTATGTTGGTGCAGGAAACCAGATATTGCCGGTTTCCGCATGCATTTTATCAAGCTCTCCCCGTCCCGGATGCGATGGCTTCGGGAGAAAAGGAACGACATGGATGAGATCCCCCGCCTCGATATCCTGATATACGCCCACGACGGCAGAGGGCTGGGCCATGCCAGCCGCAGTATCGGCGTGGGCATGGCCCTGCGGCGGCTCTTTCCCGAGCTGAAGGTGCTTTTTGTCACGGGCTGCCGTTTCTCCCAGGAGCTGATCGGCGCCGCGCCGCTCGACTGGCTGAAGCTGCCGTCCTATGCAACGGCGGTCGAGGGCGGAAAATCGCACGGCATCGCCGGCCGGTCGATGTATTCGGATGGAGAGCTCGGCCGGCTCAGGGCCAAGGAGCTTCTTCATCTCATCCAGCTGTACCGGCCCCGGCTGGTGCTGGTCGATCATACTCCCCAGGGCAAACATAAGGAACTGGTGCCGGCCCTGGCCGCCGGCGCCTCCCTCGGCACCATCTGGGTCCTGGGGGTGCGGGGCGTGGTCGGGGAGGTGCCGCAGGCCCGGTCCGAGCTGGCTGCCACCCTCTTTGCGGAACATTATCATTCCCTGCTCTGGTACGGCGACAGCACGGTCCTCGGTCCCTCCCATTGCCAGCTTCTGCATAGCCAGTATGGTGCCGAGCCGGTGGAATGCGGGTATGTGCTGCGGCTGGCCGAGTATGGTTTCTGGAACAATCGGCTGCCCGTGCCCGCCGCCCGTCCGGCGGGGACCATTGCCGTCCCCTGGCTTGGCGAGGAGAGTCTACGATTTCTTGCTTGTCTGGCCCAGGCCTTGAAAAAAATTCCCGAAGCGTACGGTTGCTGGTATCTCTTTGTCGACACCGGGACGGAGCCGGAATCGCAAAAACTAATCGGCGAGCTTTTCCGGGAAATGGCCAATTGCCGTATCGAGCCGCCGGGCGGCAATTATGCGGCGACCCTGCTCTGCTCGAAAACCGCCGTGGTCTATGGCGGCTATAACAGCATCATGGATATCCTCCATGTCCGGATTCCCGCCCTGATAGTCTATCGGGAAATGGCGGACGAGGAGCAGCGGATTCATCTGCAGCGGCTTGTCGGCGTTACCGGAGATTATGTGACGATGGTCTCCGAATCCCGGGTAACCGGCGAAGAACTGGAAGGTCTGCTGGTAACCAATCTGGGCCGGGAAAAAGCGGTTCCCTGCGCAATCGGCACGGATGGCGCGTCGCGTGCGGCGCAGCAGCTCTATCGCCTGCTCTCCTGACCTTGTTCTACTCCATCAGTCTTTCCATTTTGGCACGATTGACGATCTCGACTCTCTGCTCGGTAAAGCGCACCAGGCCATCATTTTCAAGTTCTTTGGACGCCCGGTAGAAGGTCTCGTGGGTCATGTCGAGAAGGGTGGCAATGGATTTGCGGTGCGCCGGCAGGACGATCGAGGTGCTGTTCTGCATTTCGACGAGGAGAAGAATGTAGCTGACGATCCTGATTTTGGGGGATTTGAGGGTAAGCTCTTCGATGCGCTGCCGAAGATGAATGACTTCGAGGGAGAGGATGTGTATCCAGGTGGCGGCGAACTGGATATTCGTTTGAATCATTTCCAGAAAGGCCTCTTTGCGGATCAGGAAGACGGTGCTGTCCTTCAACACCTCGGCATAGCAATGGTATCGATCCTTTTTTGGCGGGGATCTCCCTGGCGATGGCTTCCAGATCTGCAAGATGTTCTTTGGCAAGACCGGAAAACAGCGGGAACTTTTCCAACATGGCTTACTCCTTCCAGGACCCGCGTCCTTCATTCAATGAAAAACCGTTAAAATAATCAGAACGTATGATCCGGATCATACACCTGGCTGGATTTCCACGCTATTGTAATAGCCGAAGAAAACAAAGCTAACCAATCTCTCTGAACATGGAAGGAAATGCCATGAAGCGGAATGTTTTGCCAATGGCATTCGCCATCTTTTGGACCATCCTTGCCCTGGTCTCAACGGTCAATGCCGATGGATTGACACTGCAAAGTTGTCTGGAAAAAGCTCTGGCGGGCAATCCGCTGGTCAGCGAAGCCGGTCTCGGGGTAAAGGCCGGCGAAGCGGCGATTGCCGGTTCTCGCGGGAAACAACTCCCCCGCCTGGCC
>CAYTVF010000225.1:0-6355 GCA_964441345.1 uncultured Desulfopila sp.
GGAATACTTGAAAGAAGGATATCATGAACACTATCATTTAATTGATGGGAAAGCTGTCCCGCTCTGGATTCTTGAAACGGTAAGAAAATGGTATAATCAGAAAAAGTCAGAAACTTTCAATCTTAAAAATTTTATAAAGGAACTCGCCATGCTTTTCCGAGTCTAAAATAACACACCAACCTCATTGTAGTTTCTCAAAGTAGAGAAAATTATTTCGAGCTTAAGGTTGCCATATCGAACCTCGAGCAAATTGGCGGCTACTCCATGTAAAAAACTCAAGGCAGCTGGGGTGGAAACTGAGCTCCTCGATTGTTCCATCCTCGCATCGTGTACGGAAAAAAAATAAAGGAGAAAAAAACATGCTGACCGATCGGGTCCGTTTCAAACCGTTGCAGGATAAGATTACCGATCCGGCAACCGCCGCCCGCCACATTCAGGACGGCACAAACCTGTTTATTTCCGGTTTCACCGCAGGCTACCCCAAATTGATCCCCCAGGAACTGGTAAATCGGGCTGAAACGGGCGAAAAGTTCAAAATCAACCTGTTTGCCGGAGCATCCACCGGCGACATGGTGGACGGGATATTGGCCAGGGCCGACCTCGTAGCCTGGCGGCGACCCTACATGAGCGACAAGATCATGCGGGAAAAAATCAACCAGGGGAAAATCGCCTTCAAAGACGACCATCTTTCCCAATTGTCGGCCAATGTGCGGGCCGGCGAATGGGGCCGGTGCGATGTCGCGGTGGTGGAGGCGGCGGCGATTACCGAAAAAGGTCACTTGATTCCCACCATGTCGGTGGGCAACACGCCTACCTATGTTCGGGAAGCGAACAAGATTATTATTGAGATCTCAGCTAGTTCACAACTCATGGAGGGGATTCACGATATCTTTATCCCGGAGGACCCGCCGTACCGGATGCCCATCCCTCTCTACCGCACAGCCGACCGGATCGGCAAACCCTTCATCGACATGGACCCCGACCGGGTGGTGGCCATCCTGTTCAGCACCGAGCAGGATCGCTGCCCGATTTTTATGCCGCCTACCTCCATCTCCAGCCGAATCGCCGAACACATCCTCGACTTTGTGCAGCATGAGATCAAAAGAGATCGCATCCCGCCATCCCTGCCCTGGCAGGCCGGGGTCGGGGATGTGGCCAATGCCGTCTTGTCCGGATTCGTGGAAGCGAAGAACTTTCACTCCATCGACATTTATTCGGAGGTGCTCCAGGACAGCGTCTTGGACCTGATCGATCTCGGCAAGGTCCGGGCGGCATCCGGTTCGGCCTTGACCTTGTCCGAAAAGGCACGCAAACGATTCTTCAATGAAATCTACCGTTACCGCGAAAAAATCGTCCTCCGGCCGGTGGAAATTTCCAATTCTCCGGAGGTGATCCGCCGCCTGGGGGTGATTGCCATCAATACGGCCATCGAAATCGACATGTACGGCCAGGTGAACTCGACCCATGTCATGGGCACCCAACTCATGAACGGTATCGGCGGATCGGGGGACTTTATCCGCAACGGGGCGCTGACGATGATGGTGACGCCCTCGACCGCCAAGGGCGGCCTTATTTCGGCCATCGTCCCCATGGTCTCGCACGTGGATCACTCGGAACACTCGGTGGATGTGGTGGTAACCGAATACGGTCTGGTCGATACCCGCTCGCTGACCCCGCGCCAGGTCGCCGAACAGGTGATCCGCAAATGCGCCCATCCCGATTTTCGCGATCAGTTGTGGGACTACTACCAGCGTGCGGTCAAGGAGCGTGGCGGGCACGAACCGCATATCCTCGAACAGGCGTTTTTCATGCATCGACTCTTCATGGAAACCGGCGACATGCGCGTCAGATAACAACAGCTTGCATATATCATCCTATGACAACGTCCGGTTCCGTAACAAAACAACAGCCCCATCCCAAATACCGTCCCGACATCGATGGCCTTCGTGCCGTGGCTGTTCTGGCTGTAGTATGTTTTCACGCCTTTCCCAAGGTTTTTGCAGGCGGGTTTATCGGTGTCGATATCTTTTTTATCATTTCGGGTTTTCTGATTTCCGGCATTCTGCTCACCAGTCTGAAAAGAGATACATTCAGTTTTAAAGAGTTTTATACCCGGCGCATCTTACGCATTTTCCCGGCGCTGATTGTCGTTCTCACTGCCTGTTATTTCATTGGCTGGGTGGTTTTATTGCCGGAAGAGTTTCAACAACTCGGCAAACACATGGTTGGCGGGGCGGGGTCGATATCCAACCTGTTTTTTTGGCAGGAGGCCGGCTATTTTGACAATTCCGCCGAAACCAAGCCCTTGCTGCATCTCTGGTCTCTGGGGGTAGAGGAACAATTTTATATTGTTTGGCCATGCCTGCTGCTGCTGGCATGGAAGCGACGGATCAATGCCCTGAAGATGGCCGGCTGTATTATTGCCATCTCCTTTGCCGTGAATATTTACACCGTGCAGACCGATGCCGTGCAGTCGTTTTACTCCCCCATTATGCGTTTCTGGGAATTGCTGCTGGGCGGTTTGCTGGCATATTTTCAGCAGCACATGATTCATGTCGAGCAGCGAATCAGACAGGGCATTGACCGCCTGTTGAGCAGATTTACAGCACGCAGATTGCCTGTAGTAAACCCCATCACCCTGCAGAACAGCCTGTCCGTTCTCGGCATCTTCTTTATTGTTTTTGCAATACTCTTTATCGACAAGAAAATGCTTTTCCCCGGGTGGTGGGCACTGCTGCCTGCCCTGGGCGCGTACCTGATCATTTCGGCGGGGCCCTCTCCGTAGTGAATCGCCTGGTACTTTCAGCGCGGCCCATGGTTTGGGTGGGTTTGATCAGTTACCCGCTTTACTTATGGCATTGGCCCCTGCTCTCTTTTGCGACCATTATGGAAACCAGAACCCCATCGCCCGCCATCAGGATGACCGCCATAGCCCTTGCTTTTATGCTGGCCTGGTCGACCTACTTTTTCATCGAGCGGCCGATACGCTTCGGCAGACGCAGCAGGACGAAAGTGTCCGCGCTGGTGCTTCCCATGATTCTCCTGGCGGGCTTAGGCAGTGTGGCGTACTTGAAAGGGAATGTGCGCAGCTCGACGTTGACGGCCGGCGTGGTCGATCAAATCGCCAGACTCGATTTCGCTCTCCACTTTGCCAAATGGTCGCCCTGCCCCAACGAAGCCGATACCTGGAACTGTAAAATCCTCAATCCGGATAAACCTGCCGAAATCGCTTTGATTGGCGACAGCCACTCTGTTCATCTGGCCTCGGGTTTAGCCGAGCTGGAAACCGTCGCAGACCGAAATATCATCAGCCGAAACGGCAATGGCTGTCTGCCTGTTTTCGAACTGGAAGTTGGCGGAATGCGTTATTATGACTGTGAAGACGACGTTATCAATAAAGGCCTGGAAGAGGCAATCCACTCGGAAAGCGTCAAAGAGATTATGCTCAGCGGTTATGCTGTGTGGCGAATACGTCCGATCGACGATGACCTTCATTTGGAGGAAGTCTCCGAAGAGGAGGTCAATGAACATGCCGCCATTCTCGAAAAGGCTTTACATATCACGCTGTCCCGCCTCGTAGCTTCCGGCAAGAAAATTATTTTCTTCGTAGATACACCTGTGTTGGATTTTGAGCCTACCGAGTGCACCGCAATGCGGCCCCTCTACCTGAACGGACATACCAGCAAAGACCCTTGCGCTCTCCCCCGCCCGCTCTTTGAGCAACGCAACGCCGAATATCATCGTATCATCAAATCGGCCCAAAAAACATTTCCAACGGTCGAATTCATCAATCTTTACGATACGCTGTGCGACCAGGATCTTTGCTACGCGCAGAAAGACGGGGTGTTGCTGTACAGGGATCATAGCCATTTAAGCGCGGATGGCAGCCGCTATGTGTTCAGTAAAATAGAAGATGAATTGCACTTATGACCGATGGAGTGAGTGACTATTTCGACTTATTCGTCTCAATTATTCGTCTCAATCGCTTGACACCTTGAGTTACGATGATACGTTAGTCATCAGTTTCAATATGAATACAAAAGAGAGAGAGAAGGTGCAGATGCGGATGAACACCGGTGGTACTCCTCTAGTACAATCAGGCGATGACAAGAATGGGAGGGGTAAAAAAAGCGATGAGTGAAAACTGGAAATCCCCAGGCAGCAAATGGTGGAGGTTTGACTTTCACGCACACACTCCCAAATCCGATGATTACGGCCGCGGAGAAGAGTCATTGAAAGGTGTTGAACCTGAAGAATGGCTCCGGAAAGCCATGCAATCCGGGCTCGACTGTGTAGTGGTGACCGATCACAACTCCGGCGGATGGATCGATGCATTGCAAGCGAAGAACAATGAACTTCGAGACCGAGGGACTCAACCGGATTGGTATAGAGAACTGACAATTATTCCAGGGGTTGAAATAACGGTTGATCGTCTTGCCAAAGTAGCCGGTTCTGATGCCCACAAACCGGACGAAATCGGCAGACATTTCAGTTGGCTGAAGATGAGCCGGCCGTCAATTGAGGGGTTACGTCTTGCGCTGTTGGATCATGAATTCTGCGTAAAAAACCAAACAGACAATCCGAATCACCTGCCTGATGTTTTCCTTTCGAAGCTGACCATTCAGGCTATGCATCATTGTGGGCGTATCAGTGGCCAGCCATTTGTCACGGAGTTCCATCCACATTTCAATGCCGTCATTGGCGGCAGAGGTACAGGAAAGTCGACCCTTGTTGAATCGATCCGGATTGTTTCGCGCCGCGATCAAGTTTTGTCTTTCGAAGCGCCGCGGGTAAAAGATGAACTCGATACGTTCATGAAGCACTCGCAGAACAAGGGAGTCATGCTGGATGACACGGAGATCCTGCTTGACATTCATCGCCGGGGGAAAGATTTCCGACTGCGATGGCGATTCGACGGTCAAGGCGCAGTCCTAGAAGAGCAAACCGATAGCGGTTGTTGGCAGGAGATTTCGCCAGGTGACCTGAATGAACGTTTTCCCATAAGTATCTTCAGCCAGAAACAGATCAATGAACTCGCATCAAATCCACGAGGGCTATTAGAGGTCGTGGACCGTTCTTTCGAGGTGAACCGCGCAGAATGGAAGTCCCGCTGGGAGAGCGCCAAAAGCCGGTTTCTTCAACTCAGGGAGCAAAGGAGAGAACTCTGCCGGCAACTCTCCGGAGAACAGCAGCTGCGCGCAAAACTTCGGGACTTCGAAAGCGATCTGAAGCAGTATGAAGAAAAAGGTCACGGCGAAGTACTCAAGCAGTATCAGAGGCGCAGCCAGCAAAAAAATGGTCTTCCGGATCACCGGATCTTCGACGATCTTTCCGCCGGCATCCGGGAACTTGGTTCTCAGGCTGAATTGTCCGATTTTCCTGCGCACTTGTTCGACGATCAAGATGAGACAACAGCCGAAATTAGATCCATTCACGAACAGACCGCGCAAGAGGTGAAAAATATCAGTGACGAACTCGGCAAACTGGCTGAAATCGTCGACGCTCTAAAAAACCGGCAGACGGAGCGCATTACCTCAAGCAAATGGCACCAGGTTGTCGAGGCGAGCATCATCGCATACGACGAATTGGTAATGAGCACCATGGAAGACGAATATCGCGCACTGCTCAATCTGGACGATGGCAAATTCATCAGCTCGGTATGCGATCGGGAAAGCAGGCAGGGAATCCTCTGGCCATTTCTCCAATGGGAGGAAGCAAAAACACCTGAATCCGATCTGCCGCAGGTCATTGCGTCCATCAAATCAGAAACTTCTCGAATCGCCAATGGTCAAATAGCCGGCAATCATGGACCGTTTGACAATCGCCTAAAAAGGCTTCTCGAAACCCAGCCGGCGATTTTTGACCAGCTCGATGCGTGGTGGCCCGAAGACATGCTGCGGGTCAAGTACTCCAAGGATCCATCTACCGGCAAATTCGATGATCTGGGAAAAGGATCGGCCGGGCAAAAGGCCGCGGCCATCATGGCTTTCCTGTTGAGCCACGGGAGCGAACCATTGGTCATCGACCAACCTGAGGACGATCTGGATAATGGTTTGAACAAGCGGATGACGTTGGAGGTTTAGGCATGTTTGACACAAACGATGAATTGTTGAAACAGATCCGGCTTGGCGAGGATTCTTCGCTTGGATTGAAAAGTCTTGAATACAAAGGTATTCAGATATCCGGCCCGCATCGAACCAGCATGGCGGATGAACTTGCCGCGATGGCCAATACCGCCAATGGCGTTTTCGTTCTGGGGGTGGATGACAAATCGAGATCGATTGTTGGTATTCCCGAAGAAAAACTCAGTAATGTCCGGTTAGCAAATTGCAGTAAAAAAAAAATGAAAATATTT
>CAYTVF010000226.1:0-5836 GCA_964441345.1 uncultured Desulfopila sp.
AGGAACATAGTGATACGAGGCAGGCTCCTTGAGCGGGTACGTTGCCGAAAAGAGATTGATAGCTTTCCAGAAAGGTGCTCGGGAATTCGCATCAATCATTTTTAATCAAACCAACACATTATGGGGGCATCATGCAAAGCTTCATACTCACCAACAAGAGTACACGGCAACGACCGCTGATATCGGTATGCTGCATATGCCAAAGGCAACGAATATCTATCGATACCTGGACACTTCCTGACATTTCCGAATACGACAGAGAAGTGGATTTTACCCATGGTTTTTGCCCCGATTGCGTTCGAGAGCATTATCCCCACGTCAGTTATATCTTAGACAAGAAACAGGCTTAAGTCCAAATTGGGTACGCTCGTAACTCAGTTCTGCCTTATCCCAAAATCCTGCCATTTGTGGACGTGCGCTGCACCCTCGCGGAGAGTTACACGGCACCGATAATACCCTGGGCTCGTCTCAGCATGCACGACTTCCCCTCCGCCGTCCTGCGCTTACGCCTCCCCTCCCGCCCGCTGCTTCCGCTCGAGGAGATTGCGGACGGTGCTAATCTCGACATAGGAGGCGCCGTAAGCGGAACCGAAATTCCCGGCCAGGACAGTGATAAGGCTCTCCTCATCGACATGCTTTGCCGCCAGCAAGCGGGTGAGTGCAGTCCGCAAAAACTCGTGGGACGACAGGTCGGTCGGCATGAAGGTGGCGTGAACGCCATAGGATAAGGCGAGTTCCCGCATCACCCGACTGCTGTAGCACTGGGCGAAAATCGGGTTCTCGCACCGGTAGGCGACCAGGCTGAGGATCGTCCTGCCGCTGATGGTATCGGCGATCAGGGCCTTGGTCGGCAGCCGCAGAGAGGCCTTGACCGCGGCTTTCGCCAGATAGCTGGTGACGCTGTTTTCGGCTTCATAGGGCGAATCGGTGAAGGAGTTGAGACTCGATTCGATCTCTTTTGCGATCTTTGCCATCATTTCCACCGATTCGAGCGGATACTTGCCGTAGGCCGTCTCTCCCGAGAGCATGATCGCGTCGGTCCGATCGAGGCAGGCATTGGCGACGTCGGAAACCTCCGCCCGGGTCGGCCGGGGCGAGGTAATCATCGACTGCAGCATCTGGGTGGCGATGATTACCGGCTTCCGCCGCTCGATGCATTTTCTCACCAGTTTTTTCTGGATGATCGGAATCTTCTCCGCCGGGATCTCGATGGCCAGATCGCCGCGGGCAACCATCACCCCGTAAACATGGTCGAGGATCTCGTCGATATTGTCCACCCCTTCCTGGTTCTCGATCTTGGCAATGATCTTGATGGCGCTGTTATTGGTATCGAGAATTTCCTGGATGGCCAGAACATCCTCCTTGTGGCGGACAAAGGAATGGGCAATAAAATCGATATCCTGATCGATCGCGAAGGCGATAAAGGCCCGATCCTTATCGCTCAGGGAAGGCAGATTCCTGATCTTGACCGAGGGCAGATTGATCGACTTTCTGCCCTTGATGACGCCGTCGTTTTTCACTTCGCATATCAGTCTGACGGAATCCTTTTCCCGCACCTCCATTTCGATCTCTCCGTCGTCGATCAAAATCCTGTCGCCTTCCGACATTTCATCGACAAAGTTATCGTAATTCAGACAGATACTCCCCGGTACGCATTCTCCGTTCTTGTCGCCGATGACGCAGACCATATCACCGGCAACCACGGAAATATCGGCATTGGCGGCGGTGGTCCTGATCTCCGGCCCTTTGGTATCGATCATGATGGCAATCCGGTCGGACACCTTGCGCACATTGTCGATCACCGCCAGCGCATCTTCCGGGGCCTGATGGGCGGTGTTCAGTCTGACCACATCCATTCCGGCCCGGTGCATCCGGGAGAGGAAGGGAATATCGCACATTTGATTGGATATCGTCGCTATTATCTTGGTCTTTTTCATATGGCTGCCGGGAGTGGAAGGCATTTTTTACCTCTTTGTAGGGTGTTAGGAAGGATTTCAAACGCAGACGGTATGGACGATTCCGGAAATTGCAAGACCAGGGGCTTCTCGACGCCAAGATCGCATCCAAGGGGAAAAAACATCTGCAAGCATAGCGCTTCTCTGATCAGCTCGCCAGGAGAGCCGTAGGAACCTGAGCTAACCTTTTGTTTGATTGATGTAAGCATATCTGGCGGCAAAGTAATTGTAATCCTTTCAGCTTCTTCCTGTTGCATTTTGACACCTCCCTTAAAGTGTGATTTAATCATTCTCCAGATACAAAATCTTGTTGCATTCTGCAAAAGGGCCAGTTCCGCTACTCAAACGAAAAGTTCCGGGAAATAACCGGCTTCACGGAACAGGAACTGGCTGCCATCGATCCGATGGCGCTGGTTGTCCCCGAGGACCGGACGATGGTTCGGGAAAATGGTATCTACAGCGGCAAAGAGGAGGCGTTGCGAGCCCTGCGCGCCGGCGCATCCGATTTTTCAAGACCTGACCCCGAGCCCCTATGATCAAAGCCGCCAGCCATACAGTCAAACGGACCGTCCTCGATCAACGCTCGACAGGAGAAAAAAATGCAGCACATACTTGATCGACTCATAGGCACGCTGGAGCAGGGACAACCGGTCGTGCTCTGCGCCATTGTCCGCAACCTCGGCTCGGCGCCTAGGACCTCGGGTGCCCGGATGCTGGTTATGGCCGACGGTACCATCGCCGGCAGTGTCGGCGGCGGCGGTGTGGAAGGGGCCTGCCAGGCGAAGGCCAGGGAGCTGCTGCACGGCGCGTCGGCCTTTGCCGAACTGAACTTCGAACTGAATGCCGCCTCCGCCGCCGAGGCCGGGATGGTCTGCGGCGGATCGGTATCGGTCCTGCTGCATCGGGTGGAAGACGAATTGCTGCCCCTGTTGCAGAAGATGCGAGGCGAATATCTCCGGGGCAAACGGCCGATGCTCCTGACCCTGCTGCCTCAGGGTGACGAGCCGCCCCGCTTGTCCCTGCTCGAGTCCGAAGGAAACGACGAGGTGCCGGCGGAGCTGCGGACGGAGATTCTCCGCAATAACCGGAGGACACCGTTTATCGTCCTCCATCAAGGCAGAGAGGTGTTCGTCGAACCGCTGGTGCATCCGGGTCGCGTCCATCTGGCGGGTGCCGGACACGTGGCTTTAGCCACCGCCAGGATCGCCGCCTTCGTAGGATTTGAGGTGGTGGTCATGGACGATCGGCGGGAATTCGCCAGTATCGAGCGCTATCCCGAAGCCAGCACGGTGCGGGTCCTGGATTCCTTTACCGACTGTATCAAGGATCTCGGCCAGGGCGATTACGTGATCATCGTCACCCGCGGCCATCTCCATGACCGTGAGGTGCTGGCCCAGGCCCTGCGCACCGCTGCCGGGTACATCGGCATGATCGGCAGCCGGAGAAAACGCGCAGCCGTTTACGACTCGTTGCGCCACGACGGCTTTACCGACGCGGATCTGGCCCGCGTACACTGCCCCATTGGTCTTGCCATCGGCGCCGACACCCCGGAAGAAATCGCGCTCAGCATTATCGCCGAACTGGTCCAGGTCCGGGCGGGAATGAACGGATGAGATTTGCCGCGGTCATTCTGGCAGCCGGTTACTCCTCGCGGATCGGGGGATTCAAGCCGCTGATGGAGCTTGGCCGGCAAAGCCTGATCGCTCGCTGCGCCGGGGTTTTTCGCCGGGCGGGCATCGACGACATCGTGGTCATTAGCGGCCACCGCCGGGAGGAGGTCGAGGCCGAGGCGGCAAGGCTTGGCCTTTCCTGCATCCATAACCCGGACTTTGACCGGGGGATGTATTCATCGGTATGCACGGCGGCAGCCAATCTTGCCGAGGTCGATGGTTTTTTCATGCTGCCGGTCGATATTCCGCTCATCCGACCGGCCACAATCGCCGCCTTGTCGGCCGCCTTTGCCGGCCGGGCCGTGGTCTATCCCAGTTTTGCGGGATTGCGCGGCCATCCTCCGCTCATCCCTGCGCATCTGATCCCGGCGATTCTTGCCCATGACGGCCGGGGTGGGCTTAAAGCCCTGCTTGCACAACAGGAGCATCGGGACGCAACGGACGTAAAAGTCTGGGACCAGGGGATTCTCATGGATTCCGACACCCCCGAGGATTTTGCCGTGCTCACCCGGCGGGTGACTCGGCAGGCGATCGGCGAAACGGCCGAGGCTCTGGCCCTGGCCAAGCTCGCCATGCCGGAGAAAGGGGTGGCGCACGGCCTGGCCGTGGCCCGAATAGCCCGGGCGCTGGGGCAGGCGCTCAATTGCCATGGCTGCCGGCTGGACATGGATCTCCTGCACAATGCCGCACTTCTCCACGATATCGGCAAAGGCCGGCCACGACACGAGGCATGGGGCGCGGAACTGCTCGCCGGACTGGGGCTTGAAGAACTCGCGGAAATTGTCGCCGCGCACCGCGATGCCCGGCCACCGGTTGCAGGACGGCTCGGGGAAAAAGAGGTGGTCTGCCTGGCCGACAAACTGGTCCGGGGGACCTTGCCGGTTTCGGTGCAAAGACGCTTTGCCGAAAAACTCGATATAAACGGGCAGGATAGAGAGGAATGCCGGGCCATCCGGAGCCGCCTCGGCAACGCCCTTGCTCTGCAATCTCTGCTGGAGAAGGCCGTGGGACGAAGCATTGGGGAAATCCTTGGGGCGGAGAATATCAACCGATAGTATCAATCCCCGCAAATTTAGGTTCATGCAGCGGCAGGATGATATCGGCCATATCTCTTACTTTGATCATTATATCGTAGGCTTCATAGGTATTGACATGGGTTCCCGGTGGAATGACTTCCATCTCCATGGCACGAATTTTGGCCGGCGGCGCAAAGTTTTCCATGATTACACAGAAGCCGGTGATGGCGGCCTTTCCCTTTGCGGTATCGACGAAGACCGTCATCCCGCCGGGAGTGTGGGCAGGGGTGTGCATGACGCGGATACCGGGGAGGATCTCCCGGTCTTCCCTTACGATCTCTATCTGCTTGTTTTCCTCTATCTCCATTATGAAATCCTCCACATAGCGGAAATCGAGGGGATGCGGGTTCTTGATGGAGAGAAGTTCCCGGTCGTGGATGAAAAACCTGGCCTTGCTGCACTTGTAGTCGTTTTCGCAGTGATCGGCATGGAGATGGGTGTGGATGACGATGTCGATATCGGCCGGAGCAAGACCGAATCGGGCCAGACCTTCCTCGATGGTGTGGATTTTTCCGCCGATGGCCGCTTCTCTTTCGGCCGACTGGACAGGATGCATCTCTCCGGTATCGACTAAGATTTTCTTGTCTCCGCCTTCCAGGTACCAGCTGTAGATCGGGATGGTGTATGGGGTGCCATAGTCATGCTGGTGGGTCATCATGCCTTTATCGAAAACCTTCGTGCCAAGAACAATGGGATGGATTTTATAGGTGGTCATACACAACTCTCCCGGTTGATTGAACGCGGATACCGCTTTGCTTTGTTAAGAAATGATCGGCTCTGGAAAAAATGTCAATATCATTCCTTGGTGAACCCGTAAAAAGACAGTAAAGATCCTTTTCGCAGAGGGGGCCATATTATCTCCAGGACTGTCCATCGCACATCCCTCAAAAACAGCCATCACATCACCTCGTCGTCCTGCAAAAAACACGATTACTTTTATGCTTTGCCCGCAAATATCGATCAAGGCCCACAATCCACCGAGACACTCCCGTAGAAACCATGGCACTGTCTCGATTCTCTTGTCACCTTTATCAGTTTCAGCTTGACTTTTGCTTTGTTTTTCGTGTTAATTGTTGATTTTCCGTATCCATTCAGCTCCATGGACAAAGTTCCCCCTCCCCTTGCGGGAGGGGGG
>CAYTVF010000226.1:5881-6322 GCA_964441345.1 uncultured Desulfopila sp.
CCCCCCCTCAATCCCCTCCCGCGGGGGGAGGGGAGGCTCAAACCCATCAGACAAAGTGCATCCTATTGAAATAAGCTGAATAGTTACGGTTTTTCCGACATTCTTAAAACATATCCCACTTCAGGAAACAGTTATGGCATTCTGGCGACAACCCATGGATACCCAAGAGATCCACATCACGAAAGGACTGGTGAACATTATTGAAAACCGGTGCAAAGGCTGTGGATACTGCATTGAATTTTGTCCGATGCATATACTCGCTTTCTCTGACCATTTTAACCAAAAAGGGTATCACCCGCCGAAGACCAGCAAACCGGATGACTGTGTGAACTGCCATTACTGCGAAATTATCTGCCCGGAATTTGCCATCTACTCCGTGGAGGCTCCCTAGGAGGCTGTCCGAGAATGCCCTTTTCCCCCATATCTTCGTTAAACTCGAAA
>CAYTVF010000227.1:0-6266 GCA_964441345.1 uncultured Desulfopila sp.
TCCTCATCACCGGCGCCGGACCCATCGGCTGCATGGCCGCGGCCATCGCCCGCCATGCCGGGGCGCGTCACGTGGTGGTCACCGACGTCAATCCCTACCGTCTGCTCCTGGCCAAGACCCTTGGCGCCACCCGGGTAGTCGATGTCAGCCGGGAAAACCTCGCCGACATCCAGGAGGAGCTGGAGATGAAGGAAGGTTTCGATGTCGCCATGGAGATGTCCGGCAATCCCGCGGCGCTCCAAGCGATTCTTGCCAACATGTGCCACGGCGGCAAGATCGCGATGCTCGGCATCATGCCCGGCAATACCGCCATCGACTGGAACAAGGTGGTCTTCAACGGGCTGACCATCAAAGGCATCTACGGGCGGGAGATGTATGAGACCTGGTACAAAATGACCTCGATGATTCAGACCGGCCTCGATATCGCCCCGCTCGTCACCCACCGTTTCCATTACACCGAATATGCCGAGGCCTTTGCGGTCATGCGTTCCGGCCAGGCGGGCAAAGTCATCCTTAACTGGGCAGAGAGGGAGTAGCCGATGACATCGACAAAACTAGACCACGCATTGCAGGCAGAAATCCGCGGGCTTCAGGACGAGGGCAGGGCCAAACCGCCGGAGCGGATCATTACCGGCTATCATCCGCCGGAAGGAGGTTTTGGCCCCCGCTACAGCCTGCTGGGTGAAGAACAGCGATTCCTGCGGATGAACTCGAACTCGTATCTGTCGCTGTCGAACCACCCGCAGCTGATCGCCGCCGCCGACTGCGCCACCCATGCCTGCGGGGTCGGCCCCGGCGCGGTGCGCTTTATCGACGGCACCTTCAGCTACCACATCGCCCTCGAAGAGCGGATCGCCCGCTTTGTCGGCAAGGAAGCGGCCAGGATCTTCAACTCCGCCTACACCTCCAACTGCGGCATGGCCCTGACCATCGGCAGCAGGACCACCCACTGGATCGGCGACCAGCTCAACCACAATTCGATCATCCGGGCGATGCGGATCGCCGGGGTGCCGAGCGGCAACAAGTCGATCTATGCTCACAACGACATGGACGAGCTGCAGCGTTGCCTGGATGCGGTGGGTGAAGGGATCGACCGGGTGGTGGTGATCTTCGACGGCATTTTCAGCATGCGCGGCGATCATGCCCCGATCGACAAAATCATGGCGATCACCGACCGCTACGGCGACAAATTCCGGGACGGGGTGATCACCGTGGTCGACGATTCGCACGGCATCGGCGCCTATGGCGCGACCGGCCGGGGCACCCCGGAATTTTCCGGCCGAACCCCCGATATCGTCATCGGCACCTTCGGCAAGGCATTCGGAGTCAACGGCGGCTTCATCGCGGCGAGCAGGACGGTGGCCGAGGCGGTCCGCCAGAAGGCCGATACCTATATCTACACCAACCCCTTAAGCGTTGCCGACTGTGCCGCGGCAACCAAGGCTGTCGATATCTGCGACAGCGCCGAGGGCTTGCGGCTGCTCGACAATCTGCGGCTCCGCACCCGGCAGTTTCGCGAGGGTCTCGACAAGCTCGGTCTCGAATCGATCCCCGGCCCCCATCCGGTGGTGCCGCTTTTGGTCCGGGATACGGCCAAAACCCGGGCCCTGGTGAAGCGGCTTTTCGACCGGGGCGTGCTGGTGGTGGGTCTCACCTTTCCGGTGGTGCCGAAGGGCGACGAGACCATCCGCTTTCAGGTCAATGCTGCCCATACCGAAGCCGACATCGCCTCGGTGCTCGACATCCTGGCGAAAACCATCTAACAGGAGGCAACCCATTGTCTGGCGGGGTCCGATCGTCATGAACAGCGAGGAAGAAATTGTCCGGGCCTTTATGGAATACCATAACGGCACTTTTCTCGGCACTTTTCTCGATCGGCGATAATACCACCGGCAAGGCAACATCGCTGTTCCACTTTTAGCCGAATGCAGATATATTCACCATCGATCGATTTCGAATGAATTATCCTGGTGCGGTGTGCAGATCCGGAGGGGCGATGCCTAAGCGAGACAGATCGGAGAAAAAAATTCTCTATGTCGATGACGAGCCGATTAATCTCGAAATTTTCAAGCTTAATTTTGTCGACCAATACGATATACACACAGCATCGTCGGGTTTAGCGGCCCTGGAAATCTATGCGGCTCATCCGGACATCGGCATAGTCCTTACCGACCAGAAGATGCCCGGAATGAGCGGCGTCGAATTGCTGGCCAGGATCTATCGCCAGAATCCCGACACCATCCGTATCATCGTTACTGCCTACACCGAATTCCGCAATATCCTCGACGCGATCAATCGCGGCCATATTTATCACTATGTGATCAAGCCCTGGGACCGCACTCAGCTCGGCGTCGTGCTGAAGCATGGATTCAAGACATGGCGTCTCATTTCGGAAAACAAGCGGCTGGCCAAGGAACAGGAACACACGAATGAACGGCTGCGCGAGGCCAACCTCCGCCTGCAGCTCCTCTCGCAAAAGCTGATTCATGCCCAGGAGGACGAACGTCGGCGCATTTCCATGGACCTCCACGACGATATCGGCCAGAACCTGATTGCCCTGAAACTGCAGTTCAGTAATTTCTGCTCCCAGATCGAATCAAACAACAGTGCCGAAGCCGCCGAAACCATGGCCATCTTCAAGAATGCCATGCAGAAAACGATCGATAACACCAGAAATCTGTGCCAGAATCTCAGCCCGGCGATCATCGAGGAGTTTGGCTTCGACCTGGCCCTGAAAGATTTCCTCGACAGCTTTTCCCGTAACTACGGGATAGAGGTAGTTGCGGGTGAAATAACAATAGGCGATTTTTTACAGCCACCCGACCAACACCAGCTCTACCGGATACTGCAGGAGGTCTTCAATAATATCGGCAAGCACGCGAAAACCGAGCGGGTTCGGATCGAAACATCCACCACTCCCGGGCTTCTGACGCTGCAGGTCACCGATTTCGGTTGCGGCTTCGATCCCCGCCAGGCCCGCCCGGACCAAGCGGAAGGTCGCAGCCTGGGACTGACTACCATCAGCGAACGAACCACCGTGCTCGGCGGTTCCTTCCATATTAGGAGTTCTCATAATGAAGGGACGACCTTTACCATTACCATCCCCTGCTCCCGGCAACTGGGTTAAGGATATTTCGACTATCATGTTCACCCCCAACTGTCTCCCCATTCTGATCGGCAGCCTGCCGCTTACGGACCATGCCGAAGCAATGCGGCAGATCCTCGCCCATACTCCGGAAATCCCCCTCTGGCCGCAGCTGCCGAAAAAACCGAAGGAGGGGATGGTCCGCCAGTTTCTCACCGGTTTCCCGGGACTCGTCGACGACGGCAATGGCTACTGGATCGATACCGGCAGCCCTGGTTTTGCCGATGAGATGACTGCTTTTTATGAAGACTACATGCTTGCCGCGGGCGATCCGGCCTTTCGCCAAACCTCCCGGTTTGCCCTGGGGACGGATTCGGCCGCCGGATTTTTTACCCTGATGGAATTTCTTGCCGCAGGCACAATATCGCCGCTTACCGTCAAGGGGCAGGTCACCGGCCCCGTCACCACCGGTATCGGGGTGAAAGATCAGCACGGCAACTCGATCATTTACGACGACAATCTGCGCGATATGCTGGTCAAACTGCTGGCCCAGAAGGGCTGCTGGCAGGTGGCCGAGATGAAGAAATTCACCGGCCCGGTCCCGCCGATCGTCTTCATCGACGAACCCGGCCTGGTGAGCTTCGGCGCAAGCGGTTTTGCCGGAGTCAGCCGGGAGATGGTAACTGAAACCGTGGCCGAGGTGATCGGGGCCATCAAGGGAGCCGGCGGCCTCGCCGGAGTACATATCTGCGCCAACGGCGACTGGGGCCCGGCCCTTACCTCGGATACCGATATCATCAGCTTTGACGCCTATTTTTACTTCAGCAACTTCATCCTCTACAAGGAGCAGCTGATCGATTTCCTTGCCCGTGGCGGCATCCTGGCCTGGGGCATCGTCCCCACCGGCGACCCGCTGCTGTTGGCTAAGGAGTCGACAAGGTCGCTCTTTGCCACATGGCAGGCGCAGCTGGCGATCCTCGCCTCCTTTGGTTTCAGCGAAAAACAACTGATGGCCCAGACCCTCATCGCCCCTTCCTGCGGCACCGGTTCGCTCACCCCGGAACTCGCCGAAAAGGTGCTGACGATGACGGGTGAACTGTCGCACCTGTTGCGAGCGAAACATTTTCCGAGTCCCTAAACGATTGTGGGCCGGCAGGCTCAAGAGCATCGAGCCTGCCGGGAGAATGGGGTAAAGAATCAATCGATCATGACAAAAACCTTCTTCAGCGCGCCGCAAACCGGGCATTTCGCCGGCGCACTGCCAACCTCGATATAGCCGCAGATCGGACAGAGATAGAAATCGCCAGCATCCATATCCACCCCTTTTTTTACCGCGGCAAGGGCCTTCTGGTAGATCTGGGCGTGTACCTCTTCGGCATCGACGGCAAACTTGAACATGGTTTTTGCCTTATGGCCGTCGGCCTGGGCCAGCTCCACCATCGGCGGGTACATCTTGGTATATTCGTAGGTCTCGCCGTCAATGGCGGCCTGCAGGTTTTCCGCGGTGGAATGGATCATCTCCAGGGCCTTGAGATGGCCTTCGGCATGGATTCGCTCGGCCTCGGCGGTGGTCCGGAACAGCTTGGCGATGTTGACGAATCCCTCCTTTTCCGCCTTCTTGGCAAACGCCTTATACTTCTGATTGGCCTGGCTTTCGCCGGCAAAGGCCTCATGCAAATTGTCAGTGGTTGTAGCCATTTTTTCCTCCTTGGTATTTAAGTTAATGACATTTTTGTCCGGCTGGACAGCCCCATACCCGGATTTTGCAAAACCTGCTTCAGCGAGGCAAGGATGTTCGCCTCCTTGTTCTCTACCACTCCCTCATCGGCACGGGCGATTGTTTCGGCGATGCGCAACAACTCCAGCCGTTCCCGGGGAGAAATCGCCATTTCGCCGAGGGCGCCGATCGCCTTGCGCGGCGCCATGGCCAGGATGCGGGCCTGCTCCCGGACAATCTTTTTAAACTCGGCCGGTGCCAATGCCCGCAACCTTTCGTCGCCCTGCACGATCTGTTCCGCCGCCTGAAACTCCCTGACATCGATGATCCTGTCAACTCCGGCGACTGCGGTCATCACCCGGATGCAGGCCTCGACATAGCCCCCTTCCCCGGCCGCTTTGCGTAACTTTTCCTTTTCCCTCTTCCCCTCCCGACTGTCGCTTTCCGCGACCTGCTCGGCACCCTTGTCCTCTTTTTTCTGCTCCCCGAAAAAAAAGGCCGTCAGAGGATTATCATAGAGCGATTGAAAGAGATACACCTGGCTCTGGTCGCGCAGATCGCGAAAATAATTGAAACTGTTCTCCAGGGTCTCGGCGCAGATCTTTTCCATGACCGCAAACGGATTGTCTTCCTCCGCCCGGCGCCGGTCGGCTCTGACCTGCTCGGCCAGCATTTTGACCGGCAAGACCCAGGGGTTCAGGTCGGAAATCAGGTACCGCTGCATCCGCAGGGGATGCAAGAGGCGGATCGTCTCCGCCAGCGGTTCGCTTGCAGCCAGACGGATCCAGGGGCGCAGACAGCAGCTGTACACTGCGTCATTCAGCCGCGACACTTTATGCACCGGCAAAAAAGGTTGCTCGTCCGCCAGGCCGTCGTCCAGTTTGAGAATATCCTCCATCTCCCGCTCGACAAAGCGCACCCGCCAGTCATCCAGCCCCGGACGGCGGGGAGGTTCGTCGATGACCATTTCGTAGAGGCCCGGCTGGAGATATTCCAGCCAGCCCATATTGCCGAGGATTTCCTTATGTTCCTTGCGGGCGACGCTGCCCGAGACAAAGATCCCCAGGTGGCCGACATCCTCGTGGACCATGTAGATGATCACCTGGCCGCATCGTTTGATCTCGTCGACCGTGCCATATACCTTCTTAATCCAATTCAAGGCCTGGGGCGGCGGGGTGATATTGTCCCCCTTCGAGGCAAAGGCAAGGACTGGCGAGCGAAATTTCTTCATATCGATCAACCGGCCGTCGTCGAGCCGCAGCCTGCCCTGCTCGAGTTCGTTGCCGATAAAGAGACTGTCGACGATAAAATAGATCTCGGCACCGTTCATCCGGTAAAAGCCGCCCCACCACTTTTCAAAATCGAGATAGCGCTTTTCTTCCGTATCGACGTGGGTAAAGAGATGGATGTACTTGGTCCAGAAGGTGTTGGCGGGATTGAGATCCTCAAAGCCGGCGACCAGAT
>CAYTVF010000228.1:0-6236 GCA_964441345.1 uncultured Desulfopila sp.
CCGCATTCATGGATCCTTTCATGGACTATCCGACGATCACCCTTATCTGCAACATTGTCGACCCGATCACCAAGGAGAAGTATACCAGAGATCCGAGGTATATCGCCCAGAAGGCAGAGGCGTACCTGAAATCCACCGGCTTGGGCGACACCGTCTACTTCGGGCCGGAGGCGGAGTTCTTTATATTCGACGGCATCAGGTTCGACCAGAATTCGCACAGCGGCTACTACTATATCGAGTCTTCCGAAGGTATCTGGAACTCGGGACGGGAAGAGAGTCCGAATCTTGGCTACAAGCCCCGTCATAAGGAAGGTTATTTCCCCGTTCCGCCGACCGACAGCCAGGTAAACCTCAGGACCGAAATGGTCATGGAGATGTTGAAGTGCGGCATTTATGTCGAACGCGAGCATCATGAGGTTGCAACTGCGGGCCAGGCGGAGATCGACATGCGGTTCGACTCCCTGGTGAAGATGGCGGACAAGAACATGCTGTTCAAGTACATCATCAAAAACGTCGCACGTCGACACAATAAGACCGCCACGTTCATGCCGAAGCCGCTCTTTGGCGACAACGGCTCAGGCATGCATTGCCATCAGTCGATCTGGAAAGAGGGCAAGCCCTTGTTCGCCGGCAATGAATACGCCGGCCTCAGCGAAATGGCGCTCTACTACATCGGCGGCGTACTCAAGCATGCGAAAGCGCTGGCAGCGTTGACCAATCCGACCACCAATTCATACAAGAGACTTACCCCGGGCTTCGAGGCACCGGTCAACCTCGCCTACTCCGCCCGGAACAGGTCCGCATCGATCCGCATCCCAACCTATTCGGCAAGTCCGAAGGCGAAAAGGGTTGAGGTACGATTCCCGGATCCCTCCTGCAACACTTACCTCGCTTTCTCGGCCATGCTCATGGCCGGTCTTGACGGTATCGAGAACAAGATCCATCCGGGTGAACCCCTCGACAAGGATATCTACGATCTCCCGCCCGAAGAGCTGGCAAAAGTACCGACCATGCCGGGCAGCCTCGACGAGGCGCTCGACGCACTTGAGGCGGATCACAAGTTCCTGCTGAAGGGCAATGTCTTCACCCAGGATGCAATAGATACCTGGATCGCCTATAAGAGAAAGAATGAGGTGGATGCCCTGAGACTCCGTCCTCATCCCTATGAATTCTTCCTCTATTACGATATTTAAGAATCTGCAGTAAGCTGGATAAAGGAAGGCGGCCAACCACCGCCTTCTTTTTTTTTATGGATACCGCCAATAATATTATCGAGCGCCTGGCACCGGCCCTTGCGGCAAGCCGTTACCTGCAGCGTGAATTGAACGCGCGTGGGTGGCTCCTGCCTCTGCTTGAGGAGACGCTCGACACCGCGCTCGGCTCTCTGGCCATGAAGGAATTCCTCAATTCCGAGGTGCAGGATGAAGCTCGGCTCAAACCTGGCCTGCGGCGCTTGCGCAGCTGGGTTCTTTGTCACACGGCGGCGCGCGATCTGCTCGGCCTGGCGGGTCTTGCCGAGGTGACGGAAACGATGACCAGGCTGGCCGAGGTGTCGGTCGCTCATGCCCGCGATGTATTGCATGATACCCTTGCCGGGCGTCACGGTTCCCCGGTCGACGGCCAGGGCCAGCCCATGGAGATGGTTATTGTCGGCATGGGCAAGCTGGGAGGGTATGAGCTGAATGTATCCTCCGACATCGATCTGATCTTCCTCTACCCGGAAGAAGGTGAAACCGCAGGGGCCCGGCCCCTCAGCCATTCTGAATTTTTCACCCGGCTGGGTCGGCTGGTTATTGCGGCAATCGGTGAGGTCGATGCCGATGGGTATGTCTTCCGCGTGGACATGCGGCTTCGTCCGTACGGGGAGTCGGGACCGCTGGCGTTGAGCTTTGACGCGCTGGAGCAGTATTTCATCGCCCAGGGCCGCGAATGGGAGCGGTTCGCCTGGATTAAAGCCAGGCCCTTATGCGGCAATCGGCTGGCGGAACTTGGGGCCGTGGTGCGGCCTTTTGTGTTTCGCAAATATCTCGACTTCGGGGCGATCAATGGTTTGCGCTCGCTGCATGGTCAGATTCGTTCGCAGGTCGCCCGCAAAGAGATGGCGATGAACATTAAGCTTGGCCCGGGAGGAATCCGCGAGATTGAGTTCATTGCCCAACTGTTCCAGATTATTCGCGGCGGCCGGGATGCCGGCTTGCGGATCAAGCCGACGACAATGGTGCTCGAGCTGCTTGCGGAGCGGCAACTGCTCTCAGGCGGTACCGTCCGGGCGCTGATCGACGCTTACGTTTTTTTGCGCAGGCTTGAACACAGGCTCCAGTATCTCGACGATGCCCAGACCCACGACCTGCCCGCCTCTCCCGCCGATCGTCAGGCTGTCGCTACGGCCATGGGCTTTCAGGGAGAGGATGCCCTGCTCACGGAACTCGACCACCATCGCCGGATTGTTGCCGACGCTTTTCAGGCGGCATGCGGCGACCCGGGCGACGCCGTTCATGCCCTCGACGAATTGTGGGATGCGGGCAATAGTTCCCAACAGGTCGAAGCGAGACTCGCCACCCTGGGTTTCGGCGATCCCGCCACCGCCTTGGACCGTCTTGGGCAATTGCGCCGGGGCAGCAGTTACCGGCTGTTGCCGGAAAACATCCGGATCCGCCTGGACGCGCTCATGCCCCGGGTTATCGAGGGGTGCGCGGCGCAGCCCAGCCCCGACGCCGTGCTTTCGCGCATGCTCAATTTACTGGCAACCATCAGCCGGCGGGGGGGCTATCTGGCACTGCTGCAGCAATATCCCCAGGCACTGCGCCGTCTGATCGAACTCGTCTCGTCCTCGACGTGGGCGTCGGACTATCTCACTACCCATCCGATTCTGCTCGACGAACTGCTCGACGGACGATGTCCGAGCGATGTTGCCGACTGGCCGGGCTTTGCCCGCCGGCTGGGGAGAGATCTCGACGAGGCCGACCCCGATACCGAAAGGCAGATGGACCTGATGCGGGAGCAGCACCACGCCCAGGTGCTCCACATCGTGCATCAGGATCTTGCCGGCAGATGGGGGGTGGAAGCGATCGGCGACCATCTCTCGGCCCTGGCGGACGTAATTCTTGGCGAGACCATGCGGCTGTGCTGGCAAAAGTGTGCGAAGAGACACCGCGAAGCACCGAAATTCGCGGTTATCGGCTACGGCAAACTGGGCGGCAAGGAGTTGGGGTACGCCTCGGATCTCGATATCGTCTTTCTGTACGACGACGATCATCCATCCGCTCCGGAAAACTATGCCAGGCTTGCGCAGCGAATGCTGACCTGGCTCTCCAGCCGCACCTCCGCGGGGCTTCTGTTTGAGACCGACACCCGGCTCAGGCCCAACGGCAATTCGGGGCTCCTGGTCTGCCCGCTCGCGTCCTTCATCAGATATCAGCATCAATCGGCCTGGCTGTGGGAGCATCAGGCCCTGACGCGGGCGCGGTTCGTGGCAGGCGATATCGAGGTCGGCAACGGTTTCGAGGCCGCCCGGGAGGCGATTCTGCGCAGGCCCCGGCAGCGTACGGCCCTCGCCGGTGAGATCATGGCGATGCGTCGCAAGCTGCTTGACACCCGTTCCGCCCATTCCAGCCGGGGCGGCGGCTTCAACGTCAAGGACGACCCGGGCGGGTTGATAGATTTCGAGTTTATCATCCAGTACCTGGTGCTTGGCCATGCCCACGACCATCCGCGGCTTGTTGCCAACCTGGGTAATATTGCTCTCGCGCGAATCGCGGGTGAGCTTGGCCTGATTGATGCGGCTCGTGCCCAAGCGGCAGCCGACGGCTATCGCACGCTGCGCCGCATCCAGCACCGCCTGAGGCTGAACGGGGAGAGCGACTGGCTGCCGGGAGAGAGTGCGCCCGGCGAGCGGCAAGCCGTCATCGACCTGTGGCATGATATTTTCGGGTGATGTTTCGTAGGGCAAAAAGTCTTTCTCCACCACGAAAACCGGCCATCCGCGCCGGAAAGTTTTAGGAAGACATTGGCAGGCGCATAGTATAGTATAGAAGACCCTGAATTATCGGCGTTTGCCGATTCCCAGGGAAGTGCAAGAAGAAAAAACACGATAGAACACAATTGAACAGCAAAGGAGACAGTTAAAATGACCAGAGAAGAAATTATGCAAATTATTGAAGACGAAAACATTCAATTTTTTCGCCTTCAGTTTGTGGATATCTTCGGATTTATGAAGAATGTTGCGATACCAAAGAGTCAGATCGAAAAGGCGCTGGACGGAGACATGATGTTCGACGGCTCCTCCATCGACGGCTTTGTGCGCATCAACGAATCGGACATGTACCTCAAACCCGATTACGATACCTTCACCATCCTGCCGTGGCGGAACAAGGCAGGTATCGCCGCGGCCCGTATCATCTGCGACGTATATAAGTCGGACGGCACTCCTTTCGACGGTTGCCCGCGGGTCAACCTGAAGCGGGTCCTGGCCGAGGCTAAACAGCTGGGCTACACCATGAATGTCGGCACCGAAGCCGAATTCTTCCTGTTCGAGAAGGACGAGAATGGTCTGCCCACCACCGTTACCAGCGATGTCGCCGGCTATTTCTCCCTCGATCCCGAGGATACCGGCAATGACTGCCGCCGGGAAATCATCGAGACCCTCGAGAAGATGGGCTTCGAGATCGAGGCTTCCCATCACGAGGTGGCCGAGGGACAGCATGAGATCAACTTCAAGTATGCCGACGCCTTGACCGCTGCCGACAACACCGTAACCTTCAAGTGGGTGGTCAAATCGATTGCCGCCAAATACGGTTTGTACGCCACCTTCATGCCGAAACCGATCTTCGGCATCAACGGCTCCGGCATGCATACCAACCAGTCGCTCTTCAAAGCGGATGGCACCAACGCCTTCTACGATGAGACCGATCCGTTGAAACTGTCGAAAGTCTGTTATTCGTATATTGCCGGCGTACTGAAGAACGCCCGGGCGTTTGCCGCGGTCACCAACCCGCTGGTAAACTCCTACAAGCGCCTGGTGCCGGGTTATGAGGCGCCGGTATACTGTGCCTGGTCCGCTTCCAACCGTTCGGCCCTCATCCGCATTCCGGCTGCCCGCGGCTTGTCGACCAGAACCGAGGTTCGTTGTCCGGATCCGACCTGCAATCCGTACCTGGCATTCGCCATGATGCTGAATTCCGGTCTCGACGGAGTGAAGAACAAGCTTACTCCCCCGGCCGAAGTGAAGCGGGATATCTTCAAGATGACCAGCGCCGAAATGGTGGAGACCGGAATTGCCGTAATGCCGGCCAACCTCAGCGAGGCCATCGATGAATTGCGGGCAAATCCGATTGCCGTTGCGACCCTTGGTCAGCATATCTTCGATAAGTACATAGAAGCAAAGGAAAAGGAATGGGATAAATTCCGCACCACCGTAACCGAGTGGGAGCTGGACGAGTATCTGAGCGTATATTAAGCAACCGGTTCCAAGCGGCCGGTTCCTGATCCTTCGTTGTTCGTCTGCCTGCATCCCTCTTTTGAGGGGTGCGGGCTTTTTTCGTTTGCGGGTTGGCTTGCGGAACTTGCCAATTTGCCAATTTCTCAGTAAAGAAAAGATCGAGTGTTCAAAAAATCACCTGTGTTTGACTGTGCTGGACTGTGTTCGATTAAATGGCCGGAGTGAAAAAAAACAAGAAGAATGATATAGCCGGGGTGCTGCCTTCGATCCTGCGCGACAATGGCTGGGAGAAACAGCTTGACCTGCACTCGATTTTTCCCAACTGGCAAAAACTGGCAGGCAAGGAGTTCAACGAGCATGCCCGGCCGCTCAAGATCGAAAGGGGGGTGCTGTGGCTCGAAGTGGATAATTCGTCCTGGCTGCAGCAATTCCAGTATGAGAAACTCGATCTGCTGGAGAGCCTCAACCGGTTTCTGAGGCTGTCGACGCTGACCGATATCAAGATGGTCCTGCCGAAGGACGAGGTCCGGCAGAAAGCGCCAAAGCCTCCGCCGAAAGTGAGTTTTGTCCGGCCGAGCGCGGAGAAGGTCGCCGCATTTCAGCGGCAGGTTGAATGCATTGCCGATGAAAAATGTCGGGATGCCCTCATGCAGTTCTGGTATCTTGCCGAGGCATGCAAAAGAGAGAAGGAATAAATAAAAAATGTATCCATTCAGCTCGTAGCCACTCAGCTCCATGGACACATCCCCCTCCCCTTGCGGGCTGACAATAAACCACACATACGCCCACAGTGTCGGAA
>CAYTVF010000229.1:0-6230 GCA_964441345.1 uncultured Desulfopila sp.
CCGATCCTGCCGGTAATGAAGTTCATCATGGTGGATATCTCCTCAAATATTCATGTTCGCAGCTACGCCTGACCGTTGTCACTCATTGTTTTGTATAACCGATGCGGATCGCGCCCCAGTGCTTGCCTTGCATCATGATCGGCACGGAGAGGTCGAACAATTCCTCGCCGGTATCTCTGCTGTATTTTTGCAGCAAATAGGGTTGGGTATTCCTGGCGGCAGCCAGCCCGGTTCGATCGTTGAACATCCTTTTGGCCCTGTTGTGTTTCGCGTTGTAATCCGGATCGTCGGTCAGCGGCCGCGAATATTTGGAATTGTGGCTGGGCCACATAGCCGTTTTTGTCGATGGCCACGACGAACAACAACCGATTGTCGAGCGCCAGATATTTATCGAGAATTTCCCGAATGGTCTGGTCGACCATCCTGTCATACTGGGTGGAGAACTTCTGGGGATTGGTGTCGGGAATCGGGATATAAAAAGTGTCGAAGAGCTGAGCGGCTTTCAGCCGGTTGGCCGAAAGCAGAATGTCGAACTCGCGGGTGACCTCATCGCGGCATTTCTCTGCCATCGCTTTGACCTTCTGATCGAAGTCGGTTAAATCGTCCTTCTCCGCCGCCGAAACACTTGAAACAATCAACAACAAACACAAACCGGCAAACCGCAGATATCTGATACTGCTGTGAATCATGAAAGGCCTCCTCAGGTAAAATTTTCACATCTTCCGCAACCGGAACCTTCTCGGAAAAAGAATCCGGCAGACTGCACCCTAAATTTTAACTGAGGCGAAGGAGAAGATCCTTCCTTCCACCATCTCCTCAAGAGTATGCGAATTGTGCATCAACCTAATGCCACTTTGTCGAAACGAGCCTCCGGTGCGGACAAGGCCCCGGGGTAATCCTTCGGCAAGCCACGCTTATCCGGTTCCTGAGGGTGATGAGGGAGGAGCTGCATAGTAAGCCCGGGCTGACGGTGCTCGATCTTCTTGCCGTGTACTGGACATTTCCGATTAACCGGTTGTATACTTAACTCATCTCCGACAGATAAACCGGCCGGTGGCTGACTGCATTGAAAACAATGCTTATTTCGCCAAACGTATACCGGTCGACTGCTGCCCTTTTCATAACCAAAGAACAATTTCTTAGGGGGGCCACTATGAAAAAACGAATAAAGGATATTTTCCAACCTGAAATATTCGCAGTTCCCTCCGACACTCCCGCAACCGTGGCCATGGATATCATGCGGGAAAAAAACATCAGCTGCATAGTAATAATCGAAGACGACCGGCCGGTCGGAATATTCACCGAGCGTGACATAGTCCGCTGCATGGTCAGGCAGGAGCATGGTTTTTTCGACAGCTCCATTGCCGAGATCATGACCCCCCATGTGCACACCATAACCCCCGACATTCTGCTGTATGAGGCATTCAACGTTCTTGCCGAAAACCTCATTCGCCATCTCGTAGTCGTCGACCGGGACGGGAAAGCTCTGGGCGTCTTAACCCAGTCGGATCTGCTCGACCATTTCGAATACGATTACCTGGTCAGGGGCTGCACTGTCGGCCAAATCATGAATAAATGCACGATAACCGCCGACGCTTACGACACAGTCTATAGCGCGGCGAAGGCCATGGCCGATGAAGGCTTAAGCTTTCTCATCGTCTGCAGGCAGCTCCAGCCGCTCGGGGTGATAACCGAACGGGATATCGCCGGCTTTGCCGCGGACGGCATGGACATCAGGAATACGCTGACCAAAGATGTTATGACCACTCCCGTAATCACCATCGGTATCGATCAACCGGCGTTCATGGCCGCCGAAAAAATGCACGAGTTCGACATCCGTCACCTCGTGGTGATCAATGGTTTCGGCAAGGCTATCGGTGTCGTAACCCAAACCGATCTGATCCGCGGGTTGGAAGGCAAATTCGTCGAATCCCTGCGGAGAGTCGTCAAGGAACAGAGTGCCGAGTTGGCCGAAACGAGCGACCGGCTGGCCCAAAAAACCCTCTGGCTCGATGCCATCCTCAATTCCTCGATCAATTTCGGCATAGCGGTAACCGACCGGGATTTGCAAGTCACCCTCTTCAGTCATTCCGCGGAATTCATCCTCGGTATCCCGGCTGGGGAGGTAATCGGCAAGGATCTGCGAACCATCGACGGACACCGCAACATTCCCTTCGGCCGGCTGGAACAGGCGATAGCCAAGATCCGTGACAGGGATACCTTCACCTTCATCATGCACCGGCGGGAGGACAATCTCGCAAGAACCATCCAGGCGACTCTGTCAGGCATCTACGACAAGGAGTCTCTCGCCGGATTTCTGCTCATCGTCGAAGATATTACCGACAAACGAATAGCCGAAGACTCGATGCACCGGCTGACCTATTACGACACCTTGACCGGTTTACCCAACCGTTCGATGTTCTACGAAAAATTCAGATCGGAACTGGCTCGCTCACACCGCAACAACAACCCATTCTGCCTGATCCTCATGGATGTGGATAATTTCAAAAGAGTCAACGAAACCCTCGGTCATAAGACCGGTGACCGGCTGCTGCGGCAGATCGCCCGAAGACTCGACGGACTCCTCCGTGAGAACGACACCATCGCCAGAATGGGCAACGATGAATTCTGCTTTATCCTCGTCAGCACAACAACCGCCGACGACGCGCGCATCGCCGCGCAAAAGATCATCAGACAGCTGTCACCCTCCTTTGATCTGGACGGAACCGCTTTTGCCATCAACTTCAGCCTGGGGGCGGTGATGTTTCCCGGGCACGGCGAGGATGAGGAGACGCTGCTGAGAAAAGCCGATGCAGCCATGAACCGGGCCAAGGTACTGGGCAGAAAAAACATGGAGTCGAATATCGTCCTGTTTGAAGGTTAACGATCGGATTCTTGCCCTGCGGGGGAATTTACCGTATATTACCCCACATAGCAGTACGCCTTGCTCTTCCGGCAAAGGCGAGGCGGAGCCGACACAATGAAATCACTGCAATTCAACATCAGGACCAAGCTGTTCATCAGCTATTCCTGCGCCTTTCTCCTGATTTTGATCGGGTTCGGTCTTGGCATCTTCTTTTTTGTCAAGCTCACCATCGAAAAAAACATCGAAAGCCAACTCGAACAGTCGACCGACAACCTGCTCAGCCTGGTCGAAACCGCCACGGAGGTTTCCCTGAAAAACTATCTCCGGGCTACTGCCGAAAAAAATCTGGAAGTTGCCGCTTTCTACCATCAGCGTGTCGTCCAGGGCCAACTCACCGAGGAGAACGCCAAATCGCTGGTCGCCGAAATTTTCCTCGGCCAGCATATCGGCGAGTCGGGATATGTCTACACCATCAACAGCAACGGCGTCCTGCAGGTTCACCCGGAACCCTCCCTGGTCGGCGTGGATATTTCCGGCTATGATTTTGTCGGCGATCAGAAGCGCCGCAAGAATGGCTATCTGGTCTACGACTGGCAAAATCCCGGAGAACTGCAGAAACGCGGCAAGGCCTTGTACATGTCCTATTTCGAGCCGTGGGATTGGATTATTTCGGTCTCGACCTATCGCAGCGAATTCCTCCAGCTCGTCAAACTCGACGATTTCCGCGACAAGATCCTCGCTCTCACCTTCGGCCAGACCGGCTACAGCTATGTCATGGACCTCCAGGGGAATCTTATTATCCACCCCCAACTGGAGGGCCACAATATCTACGAGGAAAAGGATGCCAAGGGACGGTTTTTCATCCAGGAGATCTGCAGCCGCAAAAAAGGCAAGATCATCTACCCGTGGCAAAATCCGGGAGAGCCGGAGCCGCGGGAAAAGCTGGTTATCTTTCAATACATCCCCCAGTTTCAATGGATCGTCGCATCGTCGAGCTATCTCAATGAATTTTTCGCGCCGCTCACTACCATCCGCCGCTTTATGACCCTGGCAATTGCGGCGGCCCTGCTGCTGCTCGTGCCGCTGACGCTTGCCATCAGCGGCACCATCACCGCTCCCCTGCAGGAACTGATGGCCCACCTGGCAAAGACTCCGGACGGGGATTTCACCCCCCGCATCGCCGGGAAGTACAGCGGCGAAATCGGCAAGCTTGCCGGCTACTTCAACCAGTTCATGGCGAGACTGGAACGGTACAGCAACGACCTGAAAAAGGAGATCTACGTCCGGACGCAGGCGGAACTCGCCCTCCGCCAATCCGAGGAAATGTTTTCCAAGGCGTTCAGTCTCAGTCCGATCGGCATAGTGATTCTCAGCTACCCGCATGGGGTGATCATCTCCGTCAACGACAGCTTTATCAAAGCCACCGGCTTCAGCCGCGAGTCCCTGCTGGGTCGCCCGCTGCTGCGCCTTGGCATCTGCTCCTCCCCCGGCGATCTGCTGGCCCTGCAGCGAGAACTCGCCCAGCACGGCAATATCCGCGAACAGGCCATCTCCTTTCGCACCCGGAACCGGGAAAAAAGGCAGGCTCTGGTGTCGGCCGACCTCATCGATCTTTGGGGCGGCACCTATATCCTGGCAATCATGGAAGATGCCACCGAGAGGAAGCAGCTGCAGGAACGCATTCTCGATATCGGCGAAACGGAACGCCGCAAAATCGGCCAGGACATCCACGACGACCTCTGTCCGCATCTCATCGGTACCGAAGTCATGGCCAAAATTCTCCAGCGAAGGCTGGAAAACGAACTTCCGGCCGCCGCAAAACCCGCCGAAAAGATCCGGCTCCTGATCAAAGAGGCCATCCGCAAGTCGCGGGGAATGGCCCGCGGTCTCTGCCCGGTCTTTCTCGTCGATCGCGGACTCGAAGCCGCAATCGAGGAGCTGGCCGCCAATACCGAGGAAGTATATGGTCTCCCCTGCACCTATGAACACCGCGGTCATCTGGTTTTTGACGACAGTACCGACACCACCCATATTTTCCTGATTATTCAGGAGGCGATTACCAACACTGTGCGCCACGCCGAGGCCGGCAGCATAGTCATCAGCCAGGAGGAAGTCGACGGCCGGGTGGTGATCGTCGTCGAAGACGACGGCGTAGGCATTGCGAAACAACACGGAACCGACGGCATGGGCATGAAGATTATGCGCTACCGGGCCGAGCGTATCGGGGCGAACCTTGCCGTGCAATCGGGCGATCAGGGGGGAACCCGGGTCGTCGTAACCCTGCATCGGGTTACCATCAAGGAAGAAAGCGACCGATAACACGGTCCGTTGAGTGAATTCTGGAAAAGCAAACTATGACACGTATCGTAATCATCGAAGATCATCCGGTTTTTCGCACCGGGCTGAAGGAACTGATCGAAACCGAAAAAGACCTGCAGGTGTGCGGCGAGGCCGACTCCACCGCCAAAGGACTTGCCGTCATCGCCCGGCAGAAGCCGGATCTGGTAATCGTCGACATTACCCTGAAAGGCCGCAACGGGATCGAACTGATCAAAGAGCTGCACCGCGACTCCCCGGGCCTGCCCATCCTCGTGCTGTCGATGCATGACGAGTCGCTCTACGCCGAACGCGCCTTCCGGGCAGGAGCAGGCGGGTATATCATGAAGGAGGAAACCTCCGAATCGATCATCACCGCCATCCGCACCGTGCACAGCGGCCAGAAATACGCATCGAAGCAGTTTCTATCAGGCGTTCTCAATAAATTCCTGAGCCATTCTCCCGACGATACACGCTCCCCGATCGATCGTCTGACCCATCGGGAACTCGATGTTTTCCGCCTGCTCGGCCAGGGCATGACCACCAGGGATATCGCCCAGCACCTCGATCTCAGCACCAAAACCATCGGCACCTACCGCGAGCGCATCAAGGTCAAACTGGACTTGCAAAATGCCCCGGACCTGATACATTCCGCGGTCCGCTGGCTGGAAAAGGGCGAGCTGTAAGGGGTCCGGCGGTTCTTCTGCTCCCTGCCGCCCGCCGTTCCGTTGTACGGTTTTTCCGGACTCGGCCCAAAATGTAGGTTTTCATCCTACAGCTCCTGACGTTTCCCTCCCTCGCCCATCGTCTCTTTTTGCCCTGAAAAATTTGCGTTTGCCGCCGATTTACTTTGCCGAAGCAATATCTTCAGAACTCCCGATCTCGGAAGAATTTATCATGATACCAATTCATAAAACAGCTTCAAATTAGTGCCAGGATATTTTGTGTTTGTGGCGTTTAATTCACGACATATATCGTTTATGATGATGGCGCTGCAATTATTAGCGGGCTGATGCAGGCGAACCGTGAGTCTTTCTCCTTCATAGTC
>CAYTVF010000230.1:0-6230 GCA_964441345.1 uncultured Desulfopila sp.
AGACAACAATTCAACCAATAACCTGTATGCAAGTACTTAACCGGACATTACTGATGGAAAACAAAATTACAAGGAAGAGCGTCAAATCCCTGCGAATATTTTTTTCTTCGTGACGGGCTGTTCGATCCATTGTTTCTCTGCCTTTCTTGCTGTTTGCTGGGATTGATGCACTCGTAAAAGGTCTCGCGCGCCGTCATTCCGTCTTTTCCGCCGGATTGACTGAACATGGTGTTATCGAGGTTTTTACCAGCGCATCATGATTTTTAAATTTTTAAATCCAAAAAAAATCCCGGCTCAGACCAATCCGATTTTTTTCCAGTATCCCTCGATCTCAAGCTTCTGCTTGAGGAATTCGAGGAAGTTCGCTTTGGTGTAGTTTCCCCGAAATCGTCGGCGGAATTCGGAGATCATGTCTTCCTGTTGCTGTGGCTGGTAGAGGTCCCACTCAATTAACAGATCCTGTTGTTGATTCTGGGTCATGGCCTATTCTCCCTGGATTGTAGTAATGGTCTTTTTTCAATGAATTGCCACCGGCTGATGGCCGGTGGATTGCTTTTCTTCAATTGGAATACCGTAGCTCAACAAATCATTTTGTTGTTTTCACTGGGATTGGAGCAACGGCCGCTGTGGTCCCGTTGTTTCCCGGTTTTGATCGCTTCAGCTCCATTTCCGTCCATGATAAACTTGAAAACCTTACAAATATCTTACAGAAGGGCGCTCAATCAAAAATTTTGGAAAAAAAACGACGGCAGTGGCGGGGGGCGAGATTTTTTAGCTGAGGAAGATCCGCGCCATGGTGCAAGAGGTTGCCAGCATTACCGAGAACTTGCATGGTTCGTCAAATAGTCTGGCAAATCCTGGCGGGCTGGTGTCGGACGGAGCGGGGCATATTTAATTATCCCGCACGAATCGGGGAACCGTCAATCCGCCCACACCCCTGAGAGGACGGAAAAGAGCGTCTGCAGCATCGGCTCTTCCCGGCGTCGTTTCAAACAGGCGATGGAGAGGGTGAGGGCGAGGGGGAGTTTTTTCCATACGGCAAAACCTTCTCCCTCATCCTGCCGGACATCCCGCTCAAGCAGCAGAGCGATGCCGGTCCCGGCCTTGACCATGCTTTTGATGGTAGCTTCCTGGTCAACCAGGACGACCTGGGCGGGGTTGAGATTGTACCTCTTGCACAACTGCGAGGCAACGGTATGAAAAGGGCAGTCGGCCGGCGTCATGATCCATGGAAACCGGTCGAGTTCCGCCGGTTCGGCAGCCAGCAACCGGTCCAGCCAACCAATCGGGCCGGCGATTACCAGTTCCAGTTTCTGCAGTTCGGTCGCAACGATTTTCTCCGAACTGTTTTCACCGTACATAAAACCTGCATCGAGCACCCCCTCTTCCAGTTTGTTCAGCACCTCTCCGCTCATGCTTTGCAGGAGGTGCAGATGGAGGTTCGGGTGGCGGGTTTTCATGACGGAAAAAAGCTCGGGGAGGCGGAGGGAATCGGCGCCGCTGTTGATGCCGATCCGCAGCTCGCCGTTCTGGGTCTCCCGTAATTTTCCCGCCTGAACGACCATCTCGTCAACGACCGCCAGCGCCTTGTCGGCGTGCTCTTTCAGTTTCAGGCCGTCGGCGGTAAGGATCATCCCCTTCGGCGTTCGCTGGAAAAGGGTCACTCCCAGTTCGTCCTCAAGGGATTTGATATGGGTGCTGACCGCCGGTTGGCTGGCGTGGAGCCTTTTGGCGGCCCTGGTCAGATGCCCTTCCTCGGCCACCATCTTGAAGGTTCGGAGTTGATAGAGTTCCATTTTCGATATTTTTCCGTCGGCGCGTTGTTTGTTGTTCTCAGGGGGATTCCGGGAATATACCAGAAAGGGTGCGGGGAGGTGATCATTTTTTCCGAAGATGTCGATTCGAAACGACAATTGGCTTGTCGCTCCGTTCTGTACTATCTTTTATTTAACAGAAAAAGACAGTATCGACGAGAAACCTTTACATCGAAAACCAGTGAGGTGTGCCATGCGACGAACGGAAACCCTGAAAAACATCCTGCTCTATTTGCTGCTGCCGGAGGATACCACGGAGGCAGGCTGTTATGGAAACAGCCTGGACATAAACCCGGCGCTGTCCGAAAGACAAACCTGGCTCGGGCCGTTGAAGACGGTGTTCTGGCTGATGATGGCGGTCGCCGGTCCGATGCTGCTGTTTACCCTGCTGGCCTGACGCCCAATCCCTTTCTATTCGGTTTCGCCGGGAACCGAAAACTGCTGTGGCGAGACATCGAGAAATCTCAAGGCGTCGTCACGGTGCTGGAAAACATCGACAATGATACTCCGTGCATTCAACAGAAGGCTCATGCCGGCAGCGTGGTCGGCGATCTCCTGCCGGGTGTAGATGGCCCATTTGCGGACCGGGGTTTTTTGCTGGAGCGCGTCGAAGACACTTTTATATTTCAGGAAAATCTCGGTTCCCGTTTTGACCACGGCCTTTTCAAAATCAATAAAGGTATTGAATTCAAGTCGCCACTCGGGATGTTTGTGCAGGTGTCGTATCTTGTCGATGATCATGTCATGGGAGACATCGCCTATGCCCTGGAAGTAGGCCATTCTGAGGTCGGGATATATCTTGAAGGTAATCGTGCCCATTCTGCCACCTTGGAAAGAGGTTGTCGGAAGGAAGGGATGATTCCCACCCATTTTCCATATTCACGATGAATATAGCAAGAACAATTTTTGCCTCCCCCGAGCACGCCCTGTTTCACCTTCTTCATCTCTTTTTTTTATCCGCCGGCGGGTGTAAAAAGCTGCCAGGCTATTTGACAAAAATGTTCGAAAATCGTACCCTTTTGGGAGCCACGGTTGCTGCCGGGGTGATTTGCCTGGTAAAAAGATGGTTGAGGGGTTGCGCAAGGGTCCCAGTGTTTTGGAATTTCAAAACTTGCTGTTTTTGTAATAAATCGACCTCCTTGCCCAGGAGGTTCATCTGAAATCAACAAGAGGAGGGGACATGAAAACAGGGTTACTCACAGGATTGCTGATTTTGTCCGGCGCGGTTGCCGCGGGAACGGCTTTCTCTTCGGTCGGCGACGAGTGTATAAGCTGTCATCAGGAGAAAAATCCGGGCCTGTACCTGCAGTGGAAAAACTCAGCCCATGGCGCAAACGGGGTCGGCTGCATCGAATGCCATGAAGCCGCCAAGACCGATGTCGATGCCTTTGCCCATAATGGCGCAACCATCGCCACCTTAGTCACGCCGAAGGACTGCGGCAAGTGCCACGAAAAACAGGCCGCGGAAACGACCAATTCGTATCACGCCAATGCCGGCGAGATCCTCGCCTCAAACGACGCCTATCTGGCCCACGCTGCCGGCGGCAATCCGATCGCCATTGTCGGCTGCGAGTCATGTCACGGCGGCAAGGTGAAAATCGACGAAAAGGCCCCGAATAAACTGTCGGCCGAGACCTGGCCGAACAGCGGGATCGGCCGCTTGAACCCGGACGGCTCGAAGGGGGCCTGCAACGCCTGCCATTCCCGCCATTCGTTCTCCAAGGCCCAGGCGCGCCAGCCGGAAAACTGCGGCAAGTGCCACCTTGGCCCGGATCATCCGCAGAAGGAGATCTATGAGGAGTCCAAACATGGCATTGCCTATTACGCCCACAAGGACAAACTCTACCTCGACAAGGATAAGTGGGTGGTCGGCCGCGATTATTACGAGGCCCCGACCTGCGCCACCTGTCATATGTCGGCGACCTCCGATCAGGCGCTAACCCATGACGTCGGCAATCGCATCTCCTGGACCCTGCGGCCCCCGGTGTCGAAGTATAAGGAAAACGCCCTGGTGAAGCGCAACGCCATGAAGAATGTCTGCCTCAACTGCCACCAGCAGGCCTTTGTCGATGGCCATTACTATCAATATGATGCGCTGGTCAAACTCTATAATGAAAAATTCGCCAAGCCGGCAGGGGTGATCATGAAGATGGTCGAGGATAAGAAACTGATGGCGAATAAAGCGTCCTTTGCCAACAATATCGAGTGGGAGTACTGGGAGCTCTGGCACCATGAAGGACGCCGGGCGCGTATGGGTACGGCGATGATGGGCCCGGATTACGCCTGGTGGCACGGTATTTATGATGTCGCCCATAACTTCTATTTCAAGTTCATCCCGGAGGCCCGACATTACAACGATCCGGAGATCAATGGCTATATCGACAAACTCCTCGCCACCGATCCGATGCATACCTGGTTCAACACCAACCTTGCGGAAGTCAAAGGGGCGATCAAGAGCGGCGAGTTCCAGAAGATCTATTCCAAACTCTTTGAGCAGGATATCAAATAAGCCGAGTTGATGCCCGGACGATATCGGAGGGAGAAGCCGGTTGTCGGTTTCTCCCTTTCTTTTGTATTTCGCCCGGGATTCACTCGCTTTGAAGGCAGACGCACAGCAGCACGCCCTTCTGGAAATACACGGTTCCGCTGGGACCGGTCAATACATTGCTGATCCCCCGAGTCGAGCCGAAGCGGAGGGTGGCATCCCGGAGCGGATATTCGAAGCCGTGCAGGGTGAGGCCGTGCACATCCCCCGGCAGGGGAAGAAGCGAGACTTTTCGGCCCGGCGGGGGGAGGCGGTGGACCGTAAAGGGTTCGCCCGGGTGGAGGATGTGCATGCGACAGTCCGGGCCCGGCAGGGTAATGAGTAAGCCCTTATATTTCTCCCGGGCACACAGCAGGATATTGGCAAGGCTCATGTCCCATCTGCCGCCGAGGGCGCCGAACAGCCATATCGCCGTGGCTCCCCTGGCAAGCGCCAGGTCGAGAGCCAACTCCAGGTCGGTCTCGTCCTTGGCGGGAGGGTGGCGCTGGATGACAACACCTTTCTCCTGGAATTGTCGAAGGATGCCGGGATCGACCGAGTCGAGATCGCCGATGAGCATGTTCGGGACAATGCCCAGCCGGTCGCAGTGGCTGGCCCCGCCGTCGGCGGCAATGATCAGCTCCGCCCGGTCGAGAAGATCCGGCAGCTCGGGGGGGGGCGCCAGATCGCCGTTGGCAAAAACAAGGGTGAGCATTTTTTTGATCCCTCTTTTGTCTTTTTCCGGAGTCATGCTATTCGGGCAACAGGAGCTTTCGTTTTCACAGGACGAGTAGGGCCTTGTTCACTCCGCTGTAGAAAAACCAGCCGGCAAAGGCGATGAGAAAAATGGCGCAGCCGCCGATCAGTTTTTGGTAAAGCCCGTTGCCGAGCAGATGCCGGCCGCGGGCGATGCCGAAGGAGACCAAAGTGTACCAGGCAAGATCGGCAAGAATATGGCCAAGGAAGAATGCCGTCACCCCCAGCACCCCGAATTTCATCGAATGCATGATGTAGCCGAGGCCGATGGACGCCCACCAGATCAGCCAGTAGGGATTGACCGCACTGAGAACCACGCCGGCCACGACCAGATTGCGGCTGTCGGATGATGAGGTGGGGGAGGCGAGGACCAGCTTCGGCAGGCCGCGCAGCATGGTGATTCCCATGAAGAGCAGGACGGCGCCGCCGGTCAGCGAAATAAGGATAAAGACATCGTCCCGGACGAGGATCGGTGCGAGCCCGGACAGCAGGGCGACGACCAGCGCCAGCTCAAGCAGGCCATGTCCGAAAATCATCAAGGGGCCGGCTATGGTGCCGCGCCGGGAGCTTTCACTGACCGTGACCGTCAGCAGCGGGCCGGGCATGAGTGCGCCGGACAGCGCCAGGGCGAAGGAGGTGCAGAAGATAGTGGCAAGGGCGATTTCCATGGGCTGTCCATCGGCAGAGAGAAAAAAAGCAATGCGCCGAATATAACGGCTGAAGGTGTTTATACCCCTTTGTCGGGTGTTAAACAACAGGGAATGAGTGAGAAAATTCCTGTCGGGAGATCCTTGCGTCTGTCGCTTCAGTCGACAATAAAGAGTCGGGCGCCGTGCTGGGTCGAAGAACGATGGGGCTCGGCGTTGTCGGCGACCTGATAGCTCATCCCCGGCCGCAGCACAAATGTCCGGCCGTCTTCCAGTTCGGTGTGCAGTTCGCCTTCGAGGCAGAGCAGGATATGGCCTTTCCGGCACCAGTGATCGGCAAGATAGCCCGGCGAATATTCGACCATCCGCACCCGCAGCGTGCCGAACTGTCGGGTCTGCCAGTACGCCACGCCGGTATCGCCTTGATGTTCGGTTTTCTCGATATCCGACCAGTCGGTCACGCCAAAAGGTATGTCAGTCATCTGCATT
>CAYTVF010000231.1:0-6185 GCA_964441345.1 uncultured Desulfopila sp.
GTTAGGGGGAGGGGGAAGCCGCAAAGAGCAACTTCGTTCCAAACTCACCCACCCCGGTAGAGCAAACCCTCCCCTCAATCCCCTCCCGTCAAGGGAGAAGAGGCTAAAACCAATCAGAGACTCTTAATCGACCGGTTCGATATTGACGCCGAGTGCCGCCGGTGCATCGCCGGTTCCTTTTCGCCATGAGGAGAGCACCAGCACGACAACCGTCAGGGCATAGGGAAGCATCAGCAATATCGATGAAGGCACCTGGGTTCCCGAGGCCTGCAGCCGGAGCTGCATAGCCATGATGCCGCCGAAGAGATAAGCCCCGAAGACGGCCCTGCCCGGTCGCCAGAAGGCGAAAATGACCAGAGCGACCGCGATCCACCCTCTGCCCGCGGTAAGGTTGGTGGTCCAAAGATGGGTATAGGCGAGTGACAGGTACGCCCCGCCCAGTCCCATAAAAAATCCGCCGGCCAGTATGCCCAGCCAGCGATAGGCCGCCACGTTCAATCCGGCGGCGATTGCCGCGGCAGGATATTCTCCCGCGGCCCGCAGCCCCAGGCCGAAACGGGTTTTAGCAAAAAACAGCCACATCAGGGGCGGAATAAGATAACTCAAATAGACCAGCAGGTCATGCTGAAAAAAAACCGGCCCGAGTACGGGAATCTCCGAGAGCACCGGGATGGGCAGCGGAGTGAAACCGGGAGCCGCCAGGCCGATATACCCGGTCCCGAGGTAATTGGCGAGCCCGACCCCGAGGATGGTGAGAGCCAGCCCGGATACCACCTGGTTGCCCTGGAACCACAGACAGACCACGCCATGAATGGATGTCGCAAGGGAGCCGGCCAGCAGGGAAACGATGATCTCAACGGTCATTATTTCCTCCCGAATGTTAACCGGAAGTGGGTAAAAAGACCGCCGGCCAATACCGTGAGGAGGATCAAGCCCTCGAGGATCCCGCCGAACGCCGCGGGAACCTGGAGATCGAGCTGCAGGCTCTCGACCCCGACGCGCAGACCGGCGAGAAGGATGGAGGCGATGCCGATGCTGAGGGGATGCAGTCTGGCCAGCCAGGCGACAACGATGGCGGTATAGCCGTAGCCGACCATGATGCTCGGCTGCAGTCGATTCACCGTCGCCGAGGCTTCGAGAAACCCGGCCCATCCGGCCAGGGCCCCGCTCAGCACCATGACCAGCATCACCAGCCGGTCATAGGGCAGCCCGGCATATCGCGCCGCCCGGACATTATCGCCGCTCGCCTTTATTTCAAAGCCGATCCGGGTGAATTTGAAGAATATCCAGACCAATGTGCCAAGAACCAGGCAATGGGCCAGCCCCCAGTTGATGGCCGTGCTGCCGATCTTGCCGACAATTGCCTGATCCGAAAAGGTCGGCGCATCGGAAAGCCAAAGCTGGTCGGATCCTTCCACACCCCGTACACCAGGTAATCGAGGATCAGGATGGCGATGTAGTTCATCATCAGGGTGACGATTATTTCATTGGTCCTGAGCTTTTGCCTGAGCAGGGCCGGAATCAGGCCCCACAATCCGCCGGCAACCATGGCGAGACCGATCATCGCCGGGAGCAGGACATATTTGGGCCACTCGGGAAACGACAGCGCGACCCAGGTGGCCCCGATCGCCCCGAGGGCAAATTGTCCTTCCGCGCCGATATTCCAGATCTTCAAACGAAAGGCGACAGCCACTCCCAGGGCGCAGAGAAAAATGGGAATGGCTTTCAGGACACTGTCCGCAAAGGCCCAGCGGGATCCGAAAGCGCCCTGAAACAACACGGTAATTCCCTGAACCGGCGACGTCCCGCCGACAAACAACAGCAGGGCCCCGAGCGAAAGCGAAAGAGCCAACGCCGTAAATAAAACGAGACAGGAGCCCCCGACACCGAGGGGCTCCTGTCTCTTTACAACACGCATCCAATGCATCAGGGTGTTTTTTATCTGGCCCCGTGACCGAGGCGGTTGATTATTCAGTGGTACCGACAACACCTTCGACAAACCAGGTCATGCCGAGCAGTTCGGGGTCGGTCACGACGACACCGTCGGCAATTTTCACCGCCCCTTTCTGGTCCTTGATCGGTCCGACAAAGATTTTTTGAAGGCCGGCGATGATCGCCGCTTTTTCCGCATTGACCTTGTCCTGAAGGTCTTTTGGCACCATGGGACCAAACGGCGCCAGATCAACTACGCCATCGGCCATACCCGGCCAGGCGGCTTCCGGTTTCCAGGTGCCCTTGCGCACTTCCTCAACCACCTTGGTGTAGTAAGGCGCCCAATGCCAGACCGGCGCGGTCAGGTGGGCCTTGGGCGCAAAGGCGGACATGTCGGAGTTATAGCCGATCGAATAGACGCCTTTCTCCTGCGCAGCTTCCTGCGGTCCCGGCGAATCCTGATGCTGGGCGATGACATCGGCGCCGACATCGAGCAGCGATTTGGCCGCCTCTTTCTCGGTGGCCGGGTCATACCAGGTTTTGGTCCAGACCACCCGCACGGTTGCAGCCGGGTTGACCGACCGGACGCCAAGCGTAAAGGCATTGATGCCGCGGATAACTTCCGGAATCGGAAATGCCGCAACATAGCCGATAACATTCCCTTTGGTCATGGCGCCGGCCACCATCCCGGAAAGATAGCGGGGCTGATACATCCGGCCGAAATAGGTGCCCATGTTGTCTGCCATCTTAAATCCGGAACAATGGAGGAAGGCGGTTCTCGGGAATTGCTTGGCAACCTTCAGCATCGAATCCATGTAGCCGAAACTGGTGGCAAAAATAACATCGAAGCCCTTTCTGGCCATGTTCAGTATGACCCGCTCCGAATCCGGTCCTTCCGGCACCGCTTCGACATACGAGGTCGTCACCCCGGGCATCGCCGCGACCGCCTGCCGCCCGACATCATGGGCGTAGGAAAATCCTGCATCCCCGACCGGGGAAACATACACAAAGCCGACTTTTATTTCCTTGTCCGCACCGTAGGCTGTGTTAACACAACATAACAGCATTGCGGCCAGCAGCGCTTTCCACACTCGCATCCCGACACCCCCTTGAACTGTGTTAATAAAATCAAAGAACCTGCTTCAGGAAAAGCTTGGCCCGCTCCTCCCGGGGATTGGTAAAGAAGTGCTCCGGCGTACCCACCTCAACCACCTTTCCCTCATCCATGAAGATGACCCGATCGGCCACCTCACGGGCAAATCCCATTTCGTGGGTAACAACCATCATGGTCATGCCCTCTCTGGCCAGCTGCTTCATGACATCGAGCACCTCCCCGACCATTTCCGGATCGAGGGCCGAGGTGGGTTCGTCAAAAAGCATGATCTTCGGGTCCATCGCCAAAGCCCTGGCAATAGCCACACGCTGCTGCTGCCCGCCGGAGAGCCGCGAAGGATATTCATCCGCTTTTTCATGGATACCCACCTTGCGGAGCAGCATACGGGCTTTTTCCTCAGCCTCTTTTTTGCTGCGTTTTCTCACCCGGCACTGGGCCAGGGTGAGATTTTCCAGGACCGTCTTATGGGGAAAGAGGTTGAATTGCTGGAATACCATGCCGACCTCGGCCCGCACCTTGTTGATGTTGGTCTTCTTGTCGGCGAGGTCGACGCCATCGATGATGATGTGTCCTTCGGTAAAGTCTTCCAGACCGTTTATGCACCGCAGAAAGGTTGATTTCCCTGAGCCGGACGGGCCGATGATGACTACGACCTCGCCCCGCGCCACCTCGGTCGACACGCCGTCGACCGCCCGAACCACCCCCGAATGTCCGGGGAAGATCTTCACTACGTTTTCCGCTTTAATCACTGACGGCAAGCCTCCGTTCCATATAGAAAACAAGTTGTGACAAGAGAGAGGTCACCAGCAGATACATCGCCGCGACAATAATCCAGACCTCGAAGGTGGCAAAGGTGGAGGTGATGATTTCCCTGCCCGACTTGGTCAGATCGGTAATGGCTATGACTGAAACGAGCGACGAATCCTTGATCAGGCTGATAAACTGACCGGACAGCGGCGGCAGAATGCGTTTGAATGCCTGGGGCAGAATAACGTCCCACATCGTCTGGAACATGGTCATGCCGAGCGACCGGGCGGCTTCCGTCTGGCCTTTCGAAATCGACTGGATTCCGGAGCGGACGATTTCCGCCACATAGGCTCCGGCAAACAATGCCAGGGCGCCGACACCGCAGACGTTGCGGCTGAGATTGAAAACGGTACCGAGAAGAAAGTACGCAATAAAAATCTGCACCAGGAGCGGTGTGCCGCGAATACATTCGACATAGGTAATTGCCAGGCCGCGCAGAGTGATATTCTTCGAGACCCTGGCAAGACCGGTGAGCAAACCGAGAAACAAGCCGAATACGCTGGATACGGCGGACAGCCAGAGGGTGGTCCATAACCCGTACATCAGCGGGCCAAGCCGCCAGCTTTTGGCAGATCCAACTGTAGCACCGGCGGACAGATCCTCTCCCTCGGAGACCTTGAGCGAGTCGCCTGCCACGGAGAGCACGACTTTTTCCGAGCTTTTGGAAGTTACAGTAACAATGGCATCCTTGTCCTTTCTGACAATGGCGGTGACCTTACCGTCAAAGGGACTCTTCTGTGCTTCCTCCGCGAGGTAGGCAAAATACTGCGGCACCCTTTTCCAGCGCCATTGGTAGTCGATCTGTTGCACCGCACCCCAGGTGCCGGCGGCCCCCCCGAGAAGGATGACCACCAGCAAGAGCTTCCAGGGCCACGTTTTATTGGTGGCTTTCAAAATATCAATCCTTTCCGGTTTACTGGATTTCTTTCAACCAGGCGTCATCCTGGAACCATTTTTGATGGATCTTGTCGTAATCGCCGTCATACTTGATCTGGCTCATAAAATTGTTGAGCCAGTTGAGGAAATCGGGATCGCCCTTGCGGATTGCCCAGGCAAGGGGCTCCTTGGTGAAAGGTTCGCTCAGATGCACGATTTTCCCCTGGCCTTTCTGATTGACGGCAATTGCGTTGAAGGGAAGATCGTAGATGAAGGCATCGATTTTACCATTGACGAGTTCCATGACGCCTTCCTGCTCCGTTTCATAGGAAATATATTTGGCATTGGGAATCATCCTTTTGGTAGCCTGCTCACCGGTGGTTCCCAGTTTGGAGGCCACGGTGTATTTGGCGTTGTTCAGGTCCGCGTAGGTTTTCACGGCACCGGCCAGCTCTTTCTTGAGCAGGATGGTCTGGCCGATGAGGATATAGGGCTGGGCGAAGTTTACGCTCAGGTTTCTTTCCTGGGTAAGAGTCATGCCCGACATGATGACATCAAACTTGTCGGTGAGGAGCGCAGGGATGATACCGTCCCAGGCGGTGGAAACCAGTTCCAGCTCCACCTTCATCGCGGCAGCCATTTTCTTGGCCATATCCACGTCGAAACCGATAATCTCCCCTTTCTGATTGGTCAGTTCGAAGGGCATATAGCCCGGTTCCATCCCGACTCTCAGTTTGCCGCGCTTCTGAATCTCGGCAAGGGTGTCCGCGGAAAAAGCGGCTCCGGCGGTAAAGGTGAACACAGCGAGTGCAACAGCGACTAACAACGACAGCTTTTTCATCCTCTTCTCCTTGTTTTTATTATATTTTAATAGAGTCCCCAGACTGTATAGGAACGAATGAGCATGTCCCTCCTTTGCGTAACAAACTCCTCTCTAAAACTCAAGGAGAATCGTACAACAAACCGGGGTTATCGTTCCCCCAAACGAAAATATTTTTACCACGACAAAAACCATTCGCAACGGCCGCGCCGGAGGCGGGATGCCCTCGCTGCCATAGCCGTTTTCTTCGGCCGATGCTCTTTAATTGTTGAAATTCTCCCGGGAGTAATGGAAACTGTCCATCGACTGCCAACCCCATAACTTCAACACTTCAACATAAGGTTCATACAATGAAAGAAATAATAGTATCCGGGTCCCTTGCCTATGACCGTATCATGAATTTTTCCGAGAAATTTTCAGACCATATCCTGCCTGATAAAATTCATAGTCTCAATGTCTGTTTTCAGGTGAATGGCGTGACGGAAAACTACGGCGGTACCGCCGGCAACATCGGGTATGCCTTAAAGCTCATGGGCGAGAGCCCCACGATTTCGGCAACCATCGGCAGTGATCATCATAAATATTTCGAATGGCTCGAAAAAAATGGACTGGCGAAAAGCGGCATCAGGGTTATCC
>CAYTVF010000232.1:0-6159 GCA_964441345.1 uncultured Desulfopila sp.
TCAAAGAGAGATTGAGCATGGCGCAGGTAATTCTCGAAAACGTAGTGAAGCGTTTTGGCAGGACGCAGGTCGTTCATGGTGTAAATCTGACCATCGCCGATATAGAATTTCTGGTGCTGGTCGGGCCTTCCGGCTGCGGCAAGTCTACCCTGCTGCGCATGGTCGCGGGGCTGGAAGAAATCAGCGAAGGCCGCATCCTGATCGACGGCAAGGTCGTCAATGACATGGCCCCCAAGGACCGGGGCTGTGCCATGGTCTTCCAGAATTACGCCCTGTATCCGCACATGAACGTGTATAAAAACATGTCTTTCGGGCTCACCATCAAAGGGTTCTCGAAAGCGGAGATCGAGGATCGGGTGCAGGAGGCGGCAAAGATCCTCGGAATAGGGGAGTTGCTCGCCCGCAAACCCCACGAACTGTCCGGCGGTCAGCGACAGCGGGTAGCGATGGGCCGGGCTATTGTCCGCAATCCGTCGGTGTTTCTCTTTGACGAACCCCTTTCCAATCTCGATGCGAAGCTGAGAAATTCGATGCGTACCGAGATCAAACGATTGCACCAGAAAGTCCGTACGACGATCATCTACGTCACCCACGACCAGGTGGAGGCCATGACCCTGGCCGACCGCATCGTCGTCATGCGCGGCGGTCGAGTCGAACAGATAGGTACGCCGATCGAGCTCTTTGAACATCCGGCCAACACCTTTGTCGCCGGTTTCATCGGCAGTCCGCCCATGAATCTGCTGGATGGCAACCTTGTTCGGACACCCGACGGTTTCCAGGCGGCTTTATCCGAGGGTTTGCGGGTTCCGGTTCCCGAAACGGACCGAGCAAGCGAGCTGCAAGATGGTCGACCGGTGGTTTTTGGTATCCGCACCGAAAGCATCAGGCCGCTCTATGCCGGTTCCCGCACGGCACAGCCAGGCGAGTGGAGCGTCAACGGTCTTGTCGAAGTGGTTGAGCCGCTGGGCGGCGAAACTCACCTGCATATCGATATTCATGGGGTCAAATTCATTTCCCGATGCGATGGGAGACAGCGGATCAAAGAAGGAGAGCAGATGAACTTTTGCTTCCGTCTGGAGGCAATTCACCTCTTCGACGCCAAGAGCCGGGAGGCCATCTGTTAACAAAGACTCTCTGCCTCGGCAGGCGGGCAAAAGGGCATGGTGATAAAAACCTCCCCAGTCGAGTAGTAGAGAAATTCTGCATGGGGATAACGCTTCTTGAAAACATTGAGCATCGCCTTGTTGTCTTCCATAACCGTGGCCACAAAACCGGCGAAATTGTTTTCTATCGCGATCTGTTCCAGATATCCCAGCATATGGCCGGCGATCCCCTGGCCATGGTAATCGTCGCGGACCACAAAAGCCACTTCAGCATAGCCATCCTTATCCAGGGTGTAGGAAGCAATGGATATCACTTCGGAATGCTGACCTTTTTGGACACGGCCAATGAGGGACATATTGTCGTGATAGTCAACTTCGGCCCATTGCTGCTGCGCAATTTCATGGGAAAAGAGCCGCATTTTATAAAAAAACCGCCGGTAAACGGTCTCTTCCTTGAGGGAATAGAAGAAGTTCCGATATTCGAATTCATCGGAAGGGTATAAGGGCCGAATAAATGCCGTCTGGCTGTTTTTCAAGTCGATCCGCCAGTCATATTTTTCAAGAAAGATAAGATCCTGTTCCAGCGGCGGCAATTGATCGGCGAAGATATAGTGGTGTTTTTTGGCAGCGTTGATCAGTTGGGCGCGAAATTTGGGATGGGCTATCTGCGCCAGTTCCATGACTCTCTGGTAAATGCCTTTGCCCTGCAGTTCGGCATAGCCGTACTCGGTGACGACAAAATTGACATCGCCCCGGGTAGTAGCAACACCTGCACCCTCCGACAGATGCGAGACAATCCGGGAAACTTCGCCGTTTTGGGCTGTCGACGGCAGGGCGACGATGGTGAATCCGCCTTTGGACATGGCCGCCCCGCGTAAAAAATCGACCTGATCGCCGATACCGCTGAAAAAACGATAGCCCAGAGAATCTGAGCAGACCTGGCCGGTAAGATCGATCTCCAGGGCGGAGCTTATGGAAACGAGGTTGTCGTTTTTGGCAATCACCAGAGGATCGCTGACGAATTCCGAGGAGCGAAAATAAAAAAACGGGTTGTCGTCGATGAAGCGATAGAGTTTCTCCGTGCCCATGCACAGCGAGGCAACAACCCGTCGCGGCAGCAGGGTCTTCAGTCTGTTGGTCACCACCTGTTTCTCAAAAAGCGGCAGCATGGCATCGGTGATGAGCTGGGTGTGGATGCCAAGATCTTTTTTCTCGGCCAGGTACGGCAGAATGGCATTGGTCAGCATGCCGAAACCGATCTGCAGGGTATCCCCGTCCCGAATCAGCTGGGATATAAAGTGACCGATACGACGAGTGACATGATCGTCCTGCGCATTGGTCGCATAGGTGACCAGCGGTTCTTCATGGGGCACAAAAAAGTCGATATTGTCCATGTGCACCAGGCTGTCGCCCCAGGTACGCGGCATGCGCGGATTGACCTGGGCAATCACCAGTTTGGCATTCTCCATGGCGGAACGGGTGATATCGACAGAAACGCCTAAACTGCAATAGCCGAAACGGTCGGGCGGGCTGACCTGGATCAGGGCAACATCGAGTCCGATCCGATGGCTTTCAAAGAGTTTAGGGATTTGCGACAGATAGGTGGGCAGATAATCTATCTTTCCTTCAAAAGCGGCTTTGCGCATGGGCTCGCTGATAAAAAACAATTTGAGCGAAAACCGCCTGGCAAAGTCCGGATCATCCACATAGAGCGCCAGGGTATGTGAGAACATCTGGTAAATCACGATGTCCCGGATACTGATATTAGCCATCATGGCGTGGATCAGATGCTGGGGTTCGCCGCAGCCGGTACCTAAAAAAACGCGGCATCCGTTTTTAATAGAGGCAAAAGCCGCTTGTGTGGTAACGGTTTTATTCTTAGGCAGTTTCTCCTGCCAATTCGTCGATGACATGAGATCTCCTCAAATGGTGTGTATTTATCCATTCAGATTAATCGGATAATAACAGCATGCAAATAATTTTTCTAAGAGACTAAATGGAAAACAAAGATGAGTGTGCCAAGATGAGTGTACCCCATCTGCTGATGGTTCTGGCAGCAAACTCCGCATGGGGGCTAAATTTTATTGCGGGAAAAATTGGTGCCGAACACTTTCAGCCCCTCTTTTTTACAGCGCTGCGTTTTCTTTTCCTGCTTCTGTTGATGCTCCCCTGGCTGAAACCAGCGCCGGGCTATATGAAGCCACTCTTGAGGGTGGCTTTTCTTTTGGGTGTGTTTCATTTCAGCATGATTTTCATAGGTCTCAATGCAGGGGGAAATATTGCCTCCATTGCCATAACTACCCAGCTCTACGTTCCATTTTCAGCAATTCTCGCTTCACTGTTCTTACGGGAAAAAATATCTCCGCTATCGCTTTCCTCGATAGCTTTGGCCTTTGCCGGAGTGATGGTTATCGGCTTTGATCCGATTGTCTTTAATCATCTCGATGCGGTTTTATGGGTGGCCGGCTCTGCATTTGTAATGGCTGCTGCGACAATTTTAATGCGGCAATGCCCAAACCTCGGGGTATTCAGGCTTCAGGCGTGGATCGCTCTGGTCGCCTTGCCGTCATTGCTGTTATTGTCATCGATCTTTGAATCCGGTCAGGTCGAACTTATTGCAAATGCAGATATTATTGACTTTTGGACCCCTCTCTATTCTGCCGTCGGCGCCTCAATTATAGGGCACGGGATTGTTTATTATCTGCTGGGCAGGTATCCGGTTTCCATTGTCACACCTCTGCTTTTGCCGACTCCTGTTATCGCCACGTTTCTGGGTGCAGGTATTTTCGGAGATATCCTGGGGTGGAAAATGATCGTGGGCGGCTCGATGACTCTCTTGGGGGTGTTGATGTTATTGAAGCCCGCGAAGAGATAACAAAAACGAAGATTGCTGTCCTGTTTCCAATGTACCGCATAGTGGTTATATATTCCTCTACCGTTAGACCAGTCAGACGGTGAATGATGACAGGTTTCTGTATTCTGTATTTTGCTCAAGTCGATCATCGGAGATAGTGGAGGTCTTCCCGTAGATCAGTTCTATCGGGTAATTCAGTAAGTCACTTTACTCGACTAGGTACCGGCGTCGGCGGGCAACTTGCGCGATCGGAAGCACGGGTGGGCTCGGCTATGTATGGACGCCCTGCCGCAGGCTGTTTTCAAAATCGACGATTCTCTTTTTTCCTGGACTCTCAGGAGTTGATCCTGCTGAAACGAGAGGAGGCGGGCTGCCCCCTCCGCATGAACCGCTCTCTGTCACTCACCGATCGACGGAACGATCAGTACCGGAATTTTCGATTTTTTGAGGGTCGATTTTATGGTGTGGCCGACCGAAGTGCCGGACATCACCCCCTCATGTGCTCCCATAATAATGAGGTCGCACAGGTTTTCTTCTGCCACCTTCAGGATCACCTCGACAACTTCTCCGTTTTCGATCATGATCTTGGGAATATCAGCGCCCATTTCACCGATGCCCGATTCCAGATAAAATTCACTCAGGGCGGTTTTCGCCATCTGCCCCGGGGTAACTTTGCCGACAAGAGCGTGACGCGCCTCTTGTTTGTGTCGCTTCAGAACCTCCTGCACTTTATCCTGCCCAAAGAGTCCAACCATGTACCCCTCGTAACTGCTGGGCAGTCTCTCCATGACGTGCAACAAAATAAGTTTGGCGTGGAACTGGTGAGCCAGCAGGGCAGCGTGTCGGAAGGCAATCCGGCTTGCTGTCGAAAGATTGGAGGTAAATAAGATTGTTTTATAATCTTCTGGTTTCATCGAATAACTCCTTAGTAAAATAGGGGATATTTTAACATTGGAAACGATCAGTCGGCCGGTTCATCGGCTCGAACGATGTTAACGAGCTTTCCTGTTCCCCGCTGTATTCACATGCAGCATGTTGCCGCCTGATCTTTTGTTGCCTTCATCTCGAACTGCTCTGGATCGCCTGGTGCAAGCGTTCCACCAGGGCCTGATTGTAACCATGGGAGGTCATGTTGGCGGTAATGCGTCCCCTGATGGCGTAACCGAGCAGATAGAGGTCGCCGATCAGGTCCAAAATCTTGTGGCGCACGAATTCGTCGGGATAACGGAGTTCCGTATTGATGACTTTGCCCTCGTACATGATGATATGGGAATTGAGATATCCGCCACCGACCTTGCCAAGCCTCTGGGCCATTTCGATATTTTCAAAGGTATTGAATGATCGGGCAGGGGCTATCTCCTTTGCAAAAGATCTTTTTTCAGGATTGAAAGTGAAAACCTGTTCGCCTATGGGCGGTGGATAATCAACCCTCATGGATATTTCGAACCCTGCAAAAGGCTCCGCATAGAGATGCTTTTCGTGCCTCTCATCGTTTCCCACTCCGATTTTCTGACGGATGACGGCAACCCTGGTGAAGGCCGGCTGTTCCTCTATCCCTGCCTGGGCTATGAGATCGCAGAAGTCCTTGGCGGAACCATCTATGTTCGGTACCTCGTCGTCGACCTTTATGAGCACGTTGGTTATGCCGTACATGGAAAAGATCGCCATCAGGTGTTCAACAGTGCGTACCTGTTGTCTGCCGTTATCCAGCGTGGTGGAGTTGGCAGAGAAGGTCTTCGAGGAGACAGTCTGGGAAAAGTTCTCTAAGGAGGTAATATGTCCACGAATGGTCTGGCCGTCGAGGGTTTGAAAGACGATACCTTCATTGATCCCCAGAGGGCTGAGGATGATGCCTGTTTTCCGGCCGCTCAGAAGCCCGACGCCGTTAAGGACGACATTCTCCTTGAGGGTGCGTTGAGGTTCGGGGGAATCTACTACCTCCACCATGCCGGGGGGAATCAAGAGGTCGGCACTGGCGATCTCAAGCTCAAGTCCCGTATCCGGAGGAAGGGGCGAGTGGCTCCTTGAAGGTCGATGCTTAATGGCGGATTTCACCTTGTCGAGCAACACATCCAGATGCAGCGGTTTTTCCATGAAATCGTAGGCACCGGCCTTTATGGCGGTAACCGCCGTCTCGATGCCGGCATGTCCGCTCATCATGATGATGGGGAGTGCGGGGAATCGGCCTTGTAAACGTTTCAG
>CAYTVF010000233.1:0-6134 GCA_964441345.1 uncultured Desulfopila sp.
CTTTACGGACGACCCGCACATACTAGAACGTTAGAGCAAAATAGTAAAACAGAATTAACATTTTTTACTCATAATGAACTTTTATTTTTTCCCCTGCTCCCTCCACTGCGAATAGGGATAATTGACCAGGTTGGCATTGTAATATCTGGCATCGCCGGTCACTTCCCGGCCGATCCAGGCCGGTTTTTCGAATGGTTGCCCGACGAAGGCCAGTTCGATCTCGGCGATTAATAGGCCTTCATTTTCCCCAGTGAATTCATCGACTTCCCAGTGAAAACCGGTGAAGGGGATGCGGTAGCGGACCTTTTCAATCAACGGTCTATGACAGAGCCGGTCCAACATCTCCCGGGCGTCTTCAAGCGGGATATCGTATTCATATTCCAGCTTTACTCCGCTTTCATCCGGTCCCTTTATGGTCAGAATCCCCCGATCGTTGATGGTTCGTATCCGGACGGTCCGGCCTTGGTCCGAATTGAGGTAGCCCTGGCAATAGGGGACGCCTGCGGCGAGGCCCCGCCAGCTATTGTCGGCGATCAGGAATTTTTTTTCAATCTCTCTTCCCATGAATTCACCTCCGGGGGGATCTGGCGTTTATTTTTTGGGCCAGCTCGATTGCGGAAAAGTTCAAGGTGGCGTGGACGGTCAAAACGGGAAAAAGAAGGGCGATGGCAAAAATATTGACCAGCGGGATCATGCTGACCAGGGCCGGCAGAAAACCGATGCGGAAAGCGGAACTGCCATGACTTCGCAGCCAGTCGATTTTTCGCCCCAGCGACCAGCTGCGGCGGGAGGCGGGGTAATCGATGAACATCAGGGCCGAATAGTAGCTGTAGAGGAGAATCACCGCCACCTGACCGATCACGGGGATAAAATTTACCACGAGGGCGGCGATGGTGACAACTATGCCGAACAGGGCGATTTTAATCCCTTCAAGGATATCCCGCAGGATACCGGTCAGGGTAAATGCACTGTCCGGATCGAAATCATCGCCGGCATGAACTCTTTCCGCGGCGGCGCTGAGGAAGGCGTAGCCGGGGGTCGAGAGCGTATAGGCGAGGAGGAAGGCGAAATAAAAGGCGACAATGCGTGAGACGATGAGAAACAGCCAGCTGCCGACCACCCAGCCTTGATGCTTGATCCAGCCCCAGACGGTATCGGCGGCCGGAGCACCGGTCATAAAGCTGCCGGTCAGGCTGTCGATGAAATCGACGGTAAAAAGAAAACCAATCCAGGTCAGGCCGATGGTGGTCAGAATAAGAATAAAGCTCAGGCCGAACAAACGTTTGCGGCTCAGCAGCAAAATCATGGAGCGGGAGATGGGAATCCATTCGGTATTTGTCGTGGATCTTACGGGGGATTTTACATTGAGTTGCTTTTGCATCGGATTTGCTGGTATAACGGGACTATTCCGCGACGGTGCAACAGAACGTTTCATAGCTCGAATAACGAGCAACGTTGTACCGATTGCAGTATACTCCCTACTTTGACAGTTGAATTGCCGGGACGAATCACAGGACGAATCACAGGATGAATCACAGTATAGATCGTTTTGCCGGGGAGTAAAGACTCCGGCGCGACATATCCGCCGATAGCTCTAAAGTTTATGAACATCATCAGCAAGAAACAGCCAAAGCCCGTCTATCTTTGTCAGCAGTGCGGCTACCAGAGCGGCAAGTGGCTTGGCCGCTGTCCCGAGTGCGGCGCGTGGGAAAGCCTGGTCGAAGAGGTGATCGATCTTCGTCCGGCTGCTCTCTCGTCCTTCACCCAGCCGCTCCCGCTCTACCTGGCCCCCGATGGCGACGAGGAGAGGATCGGTACCGGGATCGGCGAATTGGACCGGGTCCTGGGCGGGGGTATCGTGCCGGGCTCGGTGGTGCTTATCGGCGGCGAGCCGGGGATCGGTAAATCGACCCTGCTCCTCCATCTGCTCGCGGCAATTGCGGCGGGCGACCGGAAAGTTCTCTACGTTTCCGGCGAGGAATCGGCCCGCCAGATCAAGATGCGGGCCAGGCGCCTCGGCGCCATTCATCCCGAGGAGTTTCTCGCCACCGAAAACGGGGTCGAGCGCATCATCGCCATGACCTGTGCCATGCGGCCGAGTCTTTTGGCGGTCGATTCCATCCAGACCCTGATCTGCGAGGAACTGGCTTCTTCCCCCGGATCGGTCACCCAGGTGCGGGAATCGGCCTACCGCTTGCTCGGCATGGCCAAAAAAGAAAATATTCCCGTCATTCTCGTCGGTCATGTGACCAAGGACGGGGCAATTGCCGGTCCGAAGGTGCTGGAGCATATGGTCGATACCGTGCTCTATTTCGAGGGCGACCGCAGCCATGCCTTCCGTATCCTGCGCACCGTCAAGAACCGGTTCGGTTCGACCAACGAGATCGGGGTCTTCGAAATGAAAGAGGAGGGGCTGGTGCAGGTCAGCAACCCGTCGGAGATCTTTCTCGCCGAACGGCCCTTGAATGAACCGGGGTCGGTGGTTCTGCCGAGCGTCGAGGGCACCCGGCCGATCCTGGTCGAGGTCCAGGCCCTGGTCAGTCCGACCAACCTGGGCACGGCTCGCCGGACGGCCATCGGCGCCGATCAGCAGCGGCTGTCGCTGCTCTGCGCGGTGCTTGAGAAGAAGGGCGGTCTCGACATGTACGGCCATGATATCTTCCTGAACATCGCCGGCGGGATGCGAATCGACGAACCGGCCCTCGATCTGGGGGTGGTCTGTGCCCTTGCCTCCAGCCTTCTGGAAAAGCCGATTCCGTCCACCACGGTGGTGTGCGGCGAGGTCGGTCTGGCCGGCGAAGTCCGGGCCATCGGCCATGTTGACGTCCGGATCCGCGAAGCGCAGCGCCTGGGTTTTTCCCGGTTTGTCCTGCCCAGCAGCAACAAGGAGCGCATCACCTGGTCGCCGGGAATTGAACTAGTCGGAGTAGCGAATCTGCCTGAACTGCTTGAGGTAGTCTTTAAATAAAAAATGAAAAATGAAAAATGAAAACGTTGGTGACTTTCTGTTAAAACTGCAATGAGGAGGACGAAAGATGTCGGATGCACATAACGATAATATCCACGATCACGGTCACGGCCACGATCATCATCACGAAGACAATAGCGTCAATGTCAAGATTGCCCTGTTTTTTGTTGTCGTTCTAGCGGCCATCACCTTTATCGGCCTGATCAACTGACAGCCCCCGGCGATTCAGAGAGAAAATGCCGAACAATGAACCGGAGCGGGAAGTCGTAATTCTGATGACCGATATGGTTCAGTATTCCCAAAAATCATTGGGAATGGAACCGGAGGAGATCAGGGACTTCCTGATCTCCTATCATGGCGTAATCCACGACCTGCTTGACCGCAAGGAGTGTTTTCCCCTGGAGATAGAACCGTCCGCCGGGGATGGCAGTCTGGTGATTTTCGATAAACGGTCGGGCGAGAACAAATCCGGGATCTGCTCACGGGCTCTGCTGGCGGCTCTCCGTCTGGCCGAGGCCGTTTGCGCGGGCACCCTGGCGCCAACCCGCATGGGACTTTTTCTGGGAACTATCACCGAAGCCAGGCTCGGCAAAAGAATGGCCAAGTTCGGGGCGAGTTTTTCCGTGGCCAACCGTCTTGAGGAACTCTGCGGTTTTTTTGGTACGCACCTTCTAATGGATCGTGAAATTGCCAGGTATCAGGAGGGCTTTGACCGCTATCTGGTGAATATGGCCAAGGTGAGCCTGACCAGTGTGCTGCATCCGATGAATATTTTCTCGCTCTACAAGCCGGGCATCCAGCATTGTCCGGCGACAATGGATGAAGCACGACTGCTGCAATTTATCCGGATGAAAAATCAGGCGATGGAGTTCTTCACCGGTAACCGGCTACTGGCAGTCAAACCGGATTTTCCCCGGGTGCGGGAAGAACTCCTCGTGGCCCAGAGTCTCTTTCGGGAGATCGCCGGCAGGGAAGACCAGGGCATCGAGCGAATTCTCGAATATATCCGCGAGACGCCGAGCCCGGCCGACGATTTCATCGGATACGGCATGAAACTCCTGGAGAAAAAGCGGGATTCCCTCGGCGATCGACTCTTTCATCTGTCCAAACAGCTGCTGCGGGCGATGAATCAGGAATTCTACCACGCCCTGGTGGTCGATACCGACTGGGAGAAATACTTCAAGCTGGAGTGGCGGAAAAAAGGCGACACGATCATCAGAATCGACAGTATCCCCGACGGCATCTACTACCTGGACAGCGGGACGGCGACAACGGTCAACAGCCACGGCGAACTGCTCTCGACCATGGAGGCCGGCACGATCTTCGGCGAGATGGCCTATTTTGGCGGGGAGCAGCGACGAACCGCCACCGTTTTAGCCAAAACCGATGTGGTACTGCGCAAGATATCCACCGAGGATTTTCACAAGCTCCCGGTGATCATGAAAATTTTCGAACGTATCGCCATGGCCCGCAGGCGGGAGATTGTCGGCAATCCCCGGCGCCCGGAGGACCGGGCCGCATCCTCGCCAGTCACCTTCGACTGAGGAGGATGCGGTTATAACGGGGGAGGTTATTTCGCTACCAGCACCACATAGGTGGAGTAATCGCCGAAACGGACCCGTAAAAGTATCTTGCCAGCTTTCTTCGCCTGATCAAGCGACTTTTTCAGATCGTTGATGGTATGAACCTTCACCTTGTCGATCTCTTCCACCAGAAATCCCGGTTTGAGCCGGGCGGCATCGGCCGGGCTGCCCGGCTGTACATCGCTGATGATCAGTCCGCTTTTTTCTTTGTAATCGAATTTCTCCGCCAGTTCAGGGGTCAATTCCTGCAGAGTCAGGCCAAACTGTTCCAGGTTGCTTTTATCGTCCATCTTCTTCCCGGTTGTGCTGAAATTCGAGGGTTGTTCGCCGACGGTCACCTGGATCTTCTTCTCCCGGCCGTCGCGGATAATCTGGAGCACGGCGGTGCTGCCCGGCTCGATCAAGGCTACCTTGTTGCGCAGGTCGGAAACATCGTCGAGTACGACATCGTTCAGCTTGACGATGATATCGCCCTGTTTAAGCCCCGCCGCACTGGCCGGGGAATCGGCCTGGATCTCGCTGACCAGAATGCCGCCCGCCTGTTTCAGGCCGAAGGATTCGGCCAGGTCCTTGTCGACGTTCTGAATGACGACGCCCAGCCAGCCGCGGACCACCTTGCCTTTATGCTGCAGCTGATTCTCGATCGATTTCGCCATGTTGATCGGGATGGCAAAGCCGATGCCCATGTATCCTCCGGTCCGGGAAAAGAGCGCAGTATTGATTCCGACCACTTCGCCATGGCCGTTGATCAGCGGGCCACCGCTGTTGCCCGGATTGATGGCGGCATCGGTCTGGATGAAGTTCTCATATTCGTTGATGCCGACACTCGATCGACCGGTGGCGCTGACCACGCCGACGGTGACGGTCTGACTGAGGCCGAATGGGTTGCCGATGGCAATCACCCACTCACCCACTTCCAGCTTGGTCGAGTCTCCGAGCGGCAGTACCGGGAGGTTTTCCGGGTCCTCGATTTTCACCAGGGCTACGTCGGTTTGGGGGTCGGTTCCGATCACTTTGGCGACAAACTCCCGGTTATCGGAAAGAATGACCTTAATCGAATCGGCCTCTTCAACCACATGGTTATTGGTCAGAATAAAGCCATCCTTGCTGATGATAAAACCGGAACCCTGTCCGCGCTGAGTGAACTCGCGTTGTCTTGGCTGCTGCTGGCGGAACTGCGGACCGAAAAATTGCTCAAAGAACGGATGGTTGAACATTTCTTCCGGAATCTGGCCGCCGTAAGCGCCGCCTCTCGTCGTCTTTTCGACCTTGATGTGGACAACCGCGGGTTTAACCCGTTTCACCACGTTGACAAAGGCCTTGGACGACATGTCGAGGACGGCCGCATCATCGCCGGTGTCGGCTTTGGCAAAACTCTCCCGGGGGGTGAGGCAAAGGCTGAACGCCAGCAAGATGAGCATGCCAAGAACGGGAAGGGGGCCATTTTTTGTCTTCATTATAATTCTCCTTATTTCGGCATTAAGTGAGTTTGTGAAGGAAGAACCAGATCGATTATTCCTCCGAAAACGGTAACTATTCAGTTTATTTCAATAGTATCCACTTTGTCTGCTTGGTATTAGCCT
>CAYTVF010000234.1:0-6090 GCA_964441345.1 uncultured Desulfopila sp.
ATCACCGCTCCCGCCATCCCTGGCTCCCGCGGCATTAGGCCGTCCCTGGCCGTCACTGCCCCTTTCTTCGTAACCTGGCTATCTCGCCATCCCGCTTAGCCTCATCCTGCGATAAGCGCCGAAAACTGGTAACAAATACTCCGTTGCCGGTGACGGTCGACTTGACCACACAGACATAGCCGTCCTCTTCGTGGATGAAGACCAGGTTATGCTCGCCATCCTTGAGCTGCTCACCCCGGTCGATCGCCGCCTGGACAAAGCGATATTCATCGGCATACAACTCCGGATGGCTGACCTTCTGTTTGCCGACAGTCTCCGCCGAGAGCCTTACCGTCCTGGTTTTGGCCCCGATCACCGCAGCCTGGCCTTCCTGCAGCCTGCCGATTGGCCAGTTGCCGGAGGGCTTTTCGTACCACTTGCCGAACGGACCGCCGGCGATCATGCGGCCCAGCTCTTCCTTACCTACCTTCTCGGGCCATTTCTCCAGACGATCGGCCACGGCTTCGCCGAGCGATTCCAGCCACACCTTGCCGGGATGATGGGCAAAGCCCGGATCCGGCAGCAGCTGCTGAACCGTCATCTTCGCCCCGGTCCTCGGATCGGCGATCTCCACCGGGGTATCGGTGGGATCTTCCGTCTCAACCGTGAGACCTCTCCGCTTGACCTGGCCCTCGGTGAGCGACAGGGTCGAGCAGCGGCAGCGGTATCCGTTCGGCGGGTACCAGGTGTCCCAGAAGGGATGATTGATCGGAAAGACCTTGCCATTCATCGCCGCGTGCGTCGGCCGGGTCCGCCGGTCACCCACCGCGTTGTACTGGAGATAAGGGAAATACTCGGCATTCTCCTTTTGCTTCTGGTAGCGGCCGCTGTTGTAGGCGGTTTGAATATTGGTCCGGAAGATGTTTTGCACCCGCCACTCCCGCTTACCGGTCCAGCCGCGCCGGGTAAAGATCTCGGCACACTCTTTCTTGAAGTCGCCGAAGCTGATTCCTTGCTCGATCGCCCTCTGCAGGGCGTTATAAACCGTGGTCAGCTCGTCACCCTTGGCGATGCCGGAGATGCCGAAGGCCTTGATCTTCGCCTCGTCGGACAGCTTCGCGAACTCGGTCGGGCCGAGCTTGATCTTGTTGCGCCAGAAGTCGGCGGCTTCCTTCATGGGCAGGGGGGCGAGACTGACGGTCACTTGGTTTCCTCCTGGCCGGTGTGTCTGCCGAACATATCGGCGGCTAAAAGAGTGCGAGCGAGTACATCCTCGAGTCCAGCCACCTCAAGATCCGGATAGAGGGCAAGCAGCTTATCCATTGCCTCCTCGTAGGAGGCTGCACCCTGTACCGCTGCCAGGATCTTCTCTTCGTTGCCCGCAAGAGCCGATACCGCCTCTTTGATCGACTTGTCCGCGAGCGCCTCGAGCGCCTGCTGTTCTTCGGTGAATTCATCATCCGCTCCGTCCGCTCTCGCAAAGTCGCCACCGTTCGTCCCCACACCTGCCGCCTGCGCCGGAATCATCTCCTCATCGCCCCGATACTCCTCGCCGATACCGAATTTGTCGTACGCCCAGCGCTTCGGCACCAGTCCAGGCAAAGAGCGGATAGCTCTTGCCGCAATGAGCGACCATTCCCTCGGTGGTTCCGACTCTTCCACCCACTTGAATTTGGGGACGATGACATTCGGGCCGAGATTGAGTTCGGCAATCCAGGCAAAGAGCCGGTTCATCACTCTCGCCACCAGCTTGCCGTCGGCGTCGACTATCTCATCCCGCAAACCGCTGTGTGTTTCGGTTGCCGCTCGCGACCCGCCTTTCTGGTCAAGCTCGGTCGACAGCGTCTGCCCGACCAGGACCTTGCTGATTTCGGCATTGCAGAGGCTGATCAGCCCGGCATGAACATCCGGAGTCACCCCTTCCATCCCTTCAAAGGCGAGTTCGGCGTTCGTCGGCACAACCATCACCGGATCGACCGCCAGCGCCACCAGTTTATCAAGGAGTTCGCGCCGGGCAGACTCGTCGCCCGCGCCGCCCAATTTGCCGATGATCCAAGGCAGGCCGTGCTTTTCGGCGAGCGTCACCCACCATGTCAGACCGTTATGCTTGAACAGGTAAGGCCAGTAACAGCGGGACAGTAACGCCTCGCCATACGGGTTGTCGGTACTACCCATATGGGTGGCCATCAACACCTTCTTGTCCGGAAAGGGAACGCCATAACTTTGATCGTGGGTGGTGAGCAGCCGCCACTCAATGCCGGTATGGATCAACCGCCGGTTGGGAATATCGCGGAGAAATTCGGGCAGCCAGACGCCGCCCGTATAGCCCCAGACGACCTCCAGCGCCCGGTGCCCCCGCAGCGCCGCTTCCTGCAGGCAGCCGAGGCTGTTCTCGAGCGGATACTCGCCATGCTCTTCCATCGCCGCCAGGGCCAGCCGGCAGAGATCCGCCGCCCGTTTTTCCGCCGCCGAATCGCCGCCCGCGTCAACGATCCACTCTCTCCGGAGGAGCCCCGCGCGCCGGTCGATGACCTTGCTCATCACATGGCCGTCGGTCATCACCTGGTCGTAGACTTTGTGACTGAGCCCGGCCTTGCGCAGAACCTCGTCGGGATTGGGCAAGGCCGACAGGCCGAGAATAAAGTTCGGGTCGCTGCTATGGTCGGCTATCTGGCGGAGCAATTCATCATTCTGCATCAGTATCCTCTCACCACATGGCTTACCGGCCGCGCCGCGGTCTCCGGCATGAAGGCCCATCCGTCGCCACCGCCTTCCTGCCAGGTCGAATGCCAGGCCATCGCCCCGGCAATCCCCGAGTCACCATGCCGTTTCTTCTTGTCCTTGCCGGTATTTTTGGTCTCCGGCAGCTTGGCCACGCCCTTTATGATCTTGAAGGCCCGGTGATCCTCGATAACATCGGCGTCTTTCGCCAGCAGCCAGCTTTTATCCTCGAAGGCGGCTTTGTATTTCGGCATATTCTCCCGGTACCAGCTCTCCGACAGCATCACCTGGCTGATCCGGTCGACACCGTACCGCTGCATCGCCACTTCGGCCAGATACTGCCCGTTACCCCGGGCATCGAAAGATCCATGATGAAATCTCGGCAGCCGGTCGATGATATAGAAACAGATCTGTTCCTGTTGCCTGAACGGCATGTTGCGCAGCTCAAGGGTAAATATCGTCCGCCAGATTGCCCCTTGCGTTTCCTGCGCTGGATTCATGATCGTGAGGTCGCCTGACCGGGCAAAGTCTTCGCCGAATACCGTCTGGCGTTCCGGGTCGAGCGAGGTGAGCAGTGGGAGGATGTTTTCCTCAAGCCACGCCTCGACAACCGAAGCCCGGTAAAAATCTTCCTTCTCGTTGAATTCGTCGGTCTGCTCGTAGCGGATCACCGGAATATCCGGCGACATGCAGGCCTCGATCATCGCCCTGGTGAGGTAGGTGCCGGAGCCCTGGGACGGGATGCAGAAAAGCTCTTCCTGGGCGTCATCGCCGTAATCGGTGATCATCGCCTCACGCCATTCAGCTTCCGCCTTTTGGCTCCACTTGGTCTTGGTGCGCAGGCAAATCCTCTTGTAGAGTCCGTCTGCCAGGGCGTCATCAAAATCGATCCGATGCAGGCTGTACTTTTTCCGCCCGGCCCGGATGTCGTTTATCAACTCATTGAAGGGATTGCCGTCGCCGTCATGGGTGGAGATGATACGAACCTGACCGCCCCACATGAGCAGCGCCATGGCCGCCTTGATCAGTCCCGCCAAATCGTCGTGGAAGGCCGCTTCGTCGATAATTACCCGACCCTGCTTGCCGCGCAGGTTGTTCGGGCGGCTGGACAGGGCAACGATACGGTTGCCGGAAGCGAAGGTGATTCGATAAGTGAGAATGTCCTTGTCGTCATCCCTCAGGACTTCTTCCTCCACCGCTCCGGCGGCGAACTTGTAATGCTTGGCCCAGGCCGCGCAGTCGTTGATGAACTCCTCGGCCATGTCCTTGTTGTAGCCGATATACCAGACATCGCCGCCCGAGTCGGATGCGGCGTAGAGCGTATCGTCGGCGGCTTCGGACCAGGATAAGCCGATTCGCCTCGATTTCTCGCAGACTTTCACCCGGCTTTCATCGGCCAGCCAGCGTTGCTGGTAGGGCAGCAGAACGGCAGGAGCCCGGTAATTTTTGATCGCGCCGACTTCCATCATTCACCTATGCCAAGAATGCGTCTGCGGATATCGTCGACGGTATCGTCGGAGAGCCCGCCTTTTTTGGCCTCTTTGACAACTTCCTCCGCCACCCGCTGGGCCTTCTCCATCTTGTCCCAGCGCTCAAGGAGCGCACCCATCTTGGCCAGGGCATCCATCTTCTGGGCGGTGCGATCTTCGGCGCTGCAGCCTTCCAGGTGAGCCAATTGATCCTCAAAGAGATCCCGCAGCCGCTGAATGTTGCCGCGCTTCTGGCTCCTGGCCCGATCCCATTCGTCCATGGTCTGGCCCGGCTGTTTGGTCTCCGCCTTCCATCTGGCGAGACTGGTTCCCGAGACGCCGAGCTGCTCGCCGATCGACGTCAGGCTATAACCGTCGGCATAGAGCCGCATGGCCTGGTGACCGAGTACCGCCTTGTCGCCTTTAGTAGCCAAGGGCTTCCTCCAGCTCCCAGATCTTCGATCTGAGAGCGATCATCTCGGCTTGCTTGACGATCAGGCTGTCCATCATGGTCGCAGCCTCCGACACCGCCAGGTCAACGACATCGTCGACCATCGCCGGGTTAAGCTTCTCCCTGATATCACGGGCGAGCCCTTTGATCTCAATGGTCAAGCTCTCGCGCTTTACCTTGAACCGCTCAAGCCTTTCCTTCATTTCCGGCACACCCATTATCTTCCTCTCTGCAGAAATGTTTTGAGCAATTCGGCAAGCCTGGTCGATGCCTCGGTGTTTACCCGCACCATCGTCGCCAGGTCGCGGCTCAGCTCGTGATAGTCGTTTACCAGCTCGACGTTGTTGTTGTAGAAAGTCCGCTGTTCGGTGAGAGCGCCGCGTACCTCGTCGCGAAGCTTGATAAAGGACTGGACCAGGCTGCGCATGAGGATGATCGGCAGGATCACGAAGACCAGGAAGATGAAGACGAGCACCGTCCCCACCGTCCAACCGTTCATGGCGCTGAAAAGCCCGGCGATTGCTGCTATCGTTGCTGCATCAGGCATCTATCTTCTCCCAATAGTCATCCAGCTCCTGGGCCTGGTCGAACTGATCCATGCCTATTTCTTCGCCTTCTCGATCTTATGGCCGAGGCCGATCATGGCCAGCGCCGCAGTCAACTGTTGCAGCCCGGCCGCGGTATCGCCGTTCATCAAACTCACCACGCCAAGTCCGGCCGTACACACGACGGCGAGCCATGTTTTCCATCCCTTCATTGCTTTTTTTCCGTGGCGAGAGAGGCAAAAACCGTCTCGACCTTCTGTACATAATTGATGGTTTCGGTGGCATGGCGGCCGGTGATCTCCGGCAGTGACATGGTGATGAACTCCCACCGGTCGGTGGGCAGCTTGGCCCGTTCCGCCAGCTGCTGGGCGCGGAGGATGTTCCCCGGTCCGGCGTTATAGCTGCCGAGCATGAAGCGGATCCGCTCGATGCCCTGTTCCCGCTTCCACATATCCCAGCACTGCCGGTCGTAGGCGATGCCGAGCCGGATATTGACGTGCGGCACCTTGATCACGTCGCCGACGTTGTCGATCCCGAGCTTTGTCGCTATCTCCGCGGCGGTAAACGGCATCAGCTGCATGACCCCTTTGGCCTTCACCGGCGAGACCGCCGTCGGATCGAGGCCGGATTCGGCGATAGCCTGGGCCTTGAACCACTGCCAGGGCAGGGTCTGATAAAAAAACTCCAGGGCATACACCTGGAAGTAATGGTCGTAACAGTTGGAAATTTGTTGTGGACCCTTCATGCTTCCCCCATCGTCTTGGCTTGCGAACCAGGCAACCGGGATGGCCCGTGTGAGGACCACCCCGGCGACCGTCGGAAATCAGTTTGTCTGTGCTAGATATAGGGGAAAAGAGGCGAGGCGGGTAAGCCTGAAATACTTCAGGAGTTTTATAGCAGGGTGGCAGGGGTCCGGCAGTTCCGG
>CAYTVF010000235.1:0-6040 GCA_964441345.1 uncultured Desulfopila sp.
CGGCGGTGGCCAGCCAGATCGAATACGGCAAAAAACGCGGCGTGCCGTGGGGCATTTCCGAATGCGGCTACAATGCCATCGATGTGCATCATAACTATCAATACCGGGCCTTTGGCGTCCCCGGCCTGGGACTGAAACGGGGGCTCGCCGAAGATCTGGTGATCGCCCCCTATGCCTCGGTGATGGCGCTGATGGTGGCGCCCGAAAAGGCCTGCACAAATCTCCAACGCCTCGCCGAGGAAGGCTTTGCCGGAAAATACGGCTTCTTTGAAGCGATCGACTACACGTCCGCGCGTCTGCCGTCCGGCAAGACGAATGTCATCGTACGCTCTTTCATGGCCCACCACCAGGGCATGAGCTTTCTCTCTCTGGCCTATCTGCTCCTCGGCCGCCCGATGCAGCAACGATTCGAAGCGGAGCCGCTGTTCCAGGCGACCCTTTTGCTGCTGCAGGAGAAAATTCCCAAGGCGACGACCTTCTTTGCCCACACCTCGGAGCTTGCCGAGCAGCAGATAGCCGGCGGTGCGCCGGAGACGCCGATTCGGGTTTTCAAGAGCCCCGATACGCCGCATCCGGAGGTGCATCTGCTTTCAAACAGCAGATATCACGTGATGATCACTGCCGCCGGCGGCGGTTACAGCCGCTGGCAGGATCTCGCCATCACCCGCTGGCGCGAAGACAGCACCTGCGACAACTGGGGCACCTTCTGTTATATCCGGGACGTGACCAGCGGCAGGTTCTGGTCGACCACCCATCAGCCGACCCTGAAGCGGGGGACAAATTTTGAAGCGGTATTTTCCGAAGGCCGCGCCGAGTTTCGCAGCCGTTACGACGAGCTGGATACCTATTCCGAGATTGTGGTGTCGTCCGACGACGATGTCGAGTTGCGGCGGGTAACGATCACCAACCGCACCCGCAGGACCAGAGAGATCGATGTGACCAGTTATGCCGAGGTGGTCCTGGCAACGCCCATCGCCGACGCCCTGCATCCGGCCTTCAGCAACCTCTTCGTCCAGACCGAGATACTCCCGGAACAGCGAGCCATTCTCTGCACCCGCCGGCCTCGCTCCGAGAATGACCAGGCGCCCTGGATGCTGCATCTGATGGCCATTCATGGCAGCCGGGTAGGGGAGCTTTCCTACGAAACCGACCGCCTCCAGTTCATCGGCCGCGGCAACAGTGTGGCCAATCCGCAGGCCATGAGCAGCGGTCCCGGCAGCGCCAACGCCCTTTCCGGCAATCAGGGTTCGGTGCTCGATCCCATTGTCGCCATCCGCGCCCGGATAGTGCTTCTGCCGGGCGAATCGGTGACGATAAAAATGGTTACCGGGATCGGTGCCAGCCGTGAGGCGGCAATGAGTCTCGTGGAAAAATATCAGGATCGATATCTCGCCGACCGCGCGTTCGACCTGGCCTGGACCCACGGTCAGGTGCTGCTGCGCCAGATCAACGCCACCGAGGCCGACGCCCATCTCTATGGCCGCCTGGCTGGCGCTGTGCTTTATGCCAACGGTTCGCTGCGCGCCGATTCGAACATTCTTAAAAAGAACAGTCGCGGCCAATCCGGTCTGTGGGGCTATGCCATTTCCGGCGATTTACCCATTGTCCTGCTGCAGATCGAAGATCCGGCCAATATCGACCTGGTCCGGCAACTGGTGCAGGCCCACGCCTACTGGCGGTTGAAAGGACTGGCGGTGGACCTGGTGATCTGGAACGAGGATCACGCCGGGTACCGGCAGCTTCTCCACGACCAGATCGTCGACCTTATCGCCGGTATCGAGGCCAACATCACCGAACGGCCCGGCGGCATCTTCGTGCGCCCCGCCGACCAGATCGCCGAGGAAGACCGCATCCTGTTCCAGGCGGTTGCCCGGGCCATCCTCACCGACAGCCGGGGGACGCTGGCCGAACAGATCGGCGGCCGCAGTCTGCAGGGGATAAGTGTGCCCCAACTCGCCGTCACCCGCACCCTCCGCCCGGAACCGACGGCGGTGGCGCCCCTGCCGCGCCACGATTTGCTGTTCTTCAACGGCCTTGGCGGTTTTACCCCGGATGGCCGCGAATATGTCATTACCACCGCGGCGGGGCGCAAGACCCCGGCACCCTGGGTAAACGTCCTGGCCAATCCCGTCTTCGGCACGGTCGTCGCCGAGAGCGGCCCGGTCAATACCTGGAGCGAGAACGGTCATGAGTTCCGACTCACGCCCTGGCCCAACGATCCGGTCGGCGACGCGGGCGGCGAGGCCTTCTACCTCCGCGACGAAGAGCGCGGCCATTTCTGGTCGCCGACGCCTTCACCCTGCGGCGGGGGTTCGCCCTGCGTCACCCGGCATGGTTTCGGCTACACCGTCTTCGAATGCACCGAGCGCGGCATCCGTTCCGAGCTATGGCTGTATGTGGCGCTCGACGCGGCGATCAAGTTCGCGGTGCTGAAAGTACGCAATGAATCGGACCGGTCCAGGAAACTCTCGGCCACCGGCTATGTCGAATGGGTGCTGGGCGATCTGCGGCCGAAATCGGCCATGCATATCGTTACCGCCGTTGAACCGAAGAGCGGCGCCCTCTTCGCCCGCAATCCATACAATACCGAGTTCCTCGACCGGACGGCCTTCTTCGATGTGGATGACCGGAGCCGCAGCGTAACCGGCGACAGGACTGAATTTCTCGGACGTAACGGGACTCTCGCGGCTCCTGCGGCGATGAGCCGGACCCGGTTGTCCGGCAGGGTCGGGGCCGCCTTCGACCCCTGCGCCGCCATCCAGGTGAGTTTTACTCTGGCGGCAGGCCAGGAGCGGGAGATCATTTTCAGGCTTGGCGTGGGCCGGGACCGGGACGATGCCGAAAGGCTGGTCAATCGTTTCCGCGGCAGCGGTGCCGCCCGCGCCGCTCTCGATAAGGTCTGGCAGCACTGGAGCCACACCCTCGGCGCGGTCAATGTCGAAACCCCCGATCAAGCCCTCAACGTCCTGGCCAATGGCTGGCTCCTCTACCAGAATCTCGCCTGTAGGCTCTGGGCGCGAAGCGCAACCTACCAGTCGGGCGGGGCCTTTGGCTTCCGCGATCAGCTGCAGGACGTGATGGCGCTCATCTACGCCCGGCCGCATCTGGTACGCGAACATCTGCTGCTGGCGGCATCCCGCCAATTCGAGGAGGGCGATGTCCAGCACTGGTGGCATCCGCCGATCGGTCGAGGGGTGCGCACCCACTGTTCCGACGATTATCTCTGGCTGCCGCTGGCCGTGTGCCGCTATGTCCTTGCCACCGGCGACAGCGGGGTGCTGGATGAGATGGTCCCTTTCCTCCAGGGCCGCCCGGTAAACGGTGATGAAGACTCGTATTACGACCTGCCGATCCGCGCCGATGAGATGGCGAGCCTCTACGATCACTGTGTCCGGGCCATTCTGCACAGCCTCCGGGTCGGCGACCACGGCCTGCCGCTGATCGGCTCCTGCGACTGGAACGACGGGATGAATCTGGTCGGCGAACACGGCAAAGGCGAAAGCGTGTGGCTGGGATTTTTCCTCTACGAGGTGCTGATGCGCTTCGCCGAGGTTGCCGACCTGCGCGATGATATCGCCTTGGTCGAACGGTGTCATGACGAGGCGGAGAAACTGCGCCGCAATATCGAGGAACATGGCTGGGACGGCGAGTGGTATCGCCGGGCCTATTTCGACGACGGCACGCCACTCGGCTCGGCGGCGAACACCGAATGCCGCATCGATTCGATCGCCCAGAGCTGGTCGGTGCTGTCCGGGGCGGGCGATCCCGAACGTTCGCGCCAGGCCATGGAAGCGGTCGACCTGCACCTCGTCCGCCGCGAGCACGGCCTGATCCAGCTGCTCGATCCGCCGTTCGACAAATCGGAACTGAATCCCGGCTACATCAAAGGCTACGTTCCCGGCGTCAGGGAAAACGGCGGGCAATACACCCATGCGGCGATCTGGACGGCCATGGCCTTTGCCAGCCAGGGCGACAACCGGCGCGCCTGGGAGCTTTTCACCATGATCAACCCGGTCAATCACAGTCGAACGCCGGATGAGACCGCCGTCTACAAGGTGGAGCCCTACGTCGTTGCCGCCGATGTCTATGCGGTAGCGCCCCATACCGGCCGCGGCGGCTGGACCTGGTACACCGGTTCGGCGGCATGGATGTATCGGCTGATCGTCGAATCGCTGCTGGGCCTGCGGCTTGACGTCGACAAACTGCATTTTCGCCCGTGCCTCCCCGCCGACTGGCCTGGCTTTACCATGCACTACCGCTTTCGGGAGACGGTCTATCACATCGCCGTCCGGCAAGTGGTCTCCGCAAGCGGGGCGATGCAGGTCAAGATGGATGGTAAGGATCTGGACGATACGGCCATCCCGCTGGTCGACGACCATAAGGAACACTGGGTCGAGGTGAATGTACGCGCATATTATCAGGAAGCACCTGGCATGCCGAGACCGGAATAGACCTCCAATTATTGGCGATTTTCCACAAAATCATTCAGAGAGTTTCGGTCAATATCCATCCATTATTTTCCTCTTTGTCCAGCCTGTTCCACATAAATCCTTTTCGAAACGGAATGTTGACGTTTGCTCTCCATCTGGCCCGGCTGTTGCTATATATGGGTGGTGCACACGCGTTTCACAACCGAACTTCGGCTATTTAAGGAAAACCAGAACAGAGGACAGCAAGAAAATGGCAAAGAAAAAGATCTACCAGCATTTATATGCACAAGTGTTAACGGCAATCGCAATCGGTGTCGCCCTCGGCTATTTCATGCCTGACATCGGTACGACGATGAAACCTTTGGGAGACGGTTTCATAAAACTGATCAAGATGGTGATCGCTCCGATCATCTTCTGCACCGTGGTTTCCGGGATAGCCGGGATGCAGGATATGAAGAAAGTTGGGCGGGTAGGGGCGAAGGCCCTGCTGTATTTCGAGATCGTCAGTACACTGGCGCTCATTATCGGCCTCGCCATTATCACTCTCGTCCAACCGGGGGCCGGTTTCAATGCCGATGTCTCCCAGCTGGACACGAAATCGCTGGCGTCCTACACAACCGGCGCCAAATCGCTTTCCACCACAGATTTCCTTATGAATATTATCCCGACAAGTGTTGTCGACGCATTTGCCAAAGGGGATATTCTCCAGGTTCTTTTCTTTGCCCTTCTTTTTGGGTTTTCTTTGTCGCTGTTCGGCGAGAAAGGAAAGGCTATCAAGGAGTTGATCGATCAACTGTGCCACGTGATGTTCGGGGTTGTCGGCTTTATCATGAAGCTCGCACCGATTGGCGCCTTCGGTGCCATGGCCTTCACCATCGGTAAATTCGGAGTCGGGTCTCTTTCAAAACTCGGGATGCTCATGGGAAGTTTTTACCTGACATGCATTATCTTCGTTTTTGTGGTACTCGGCACCATCTGTAAAATTTCTGGGTTCAACATCTTTAAGTTTATCAACTACATCAAGGAAGAGCTTCTCATCGTTCTCGGCACATCATCTTCCGAATCGGTCCTGCCGCGGATGATGACAAAGATGGAGAACCTCGGATGCGCCAAGTCGGTTGTCGGCATGGTCATCCCCACCGGCTATTCCTTCAACCTGGACGGCACATCGATTTACCTGACCATGGCGGCCGTATTCGTAGCTCAGGCAACCAACACGGACCTTTCACTTACCCAGACGCTAACTATCCTGACCGTGCTGATACTGACTTCCAAAGGTGCGGCAGCCGTGACCGGCGGCGGATTTATTACTCTTGCCGCAACATTTGCGGCCATCCCGACGATCCCGGTTGCGGGTCTCGCGCTGATTTTAGGTATCGAGCGATTGAGCATCAATCGCTCGATAGCACGCCCCCCACCGTTCAGCCACCCAAATATTCCCGCCCCCAATCGCACATCATTTCCAGGATGGGATGGATGCTTCTGCCCTTATCGGTCAGCGAATATTATAGAACGAATATTTGAAAAAGAGTAACTATTCAGTTTATTTCAATTGTATCCACTTTGTCTGCTTGGTATTAGCTTCCCCTCCCTTGACGGGAGGGGATTGA
>CAYTVF010000236.1:0-6017 GCA_964441345.1 uncultured Desulfopila sp.
GTGCTGAAAAACGTCATCCTCAAGGATAAGAACGACATATACAATAGAATCTACGTGGTTTCCGCCTACTCCGGCGTCACCAACGAACTGCTGGAGCATAAAAAGACCGGGCAGCCCGGCATCTATCAGAGCTTTGAACAAAACGATGAATACGAGCCGGCGATGATCAGCCTGCAAAACCGGCTGTGCGAACAGAACCGCAGCTTCGAGGCTATCGGCCTCGATGTTGCCACCGCCGACCGGTTCATCTGCGAGCGCATCTCGTTCGCCGTCAACATCCTGAAAAGCATGGATAATGTCATTTCATCCGGCTATGTCAACCGCTCTGCAGTGCTCCTTGCGGCAAGGGAACTGCTCGCCTCCATCGGTGAGATGCACAGCGCTTTCAACAGCGCCAACATCCTGCAGAATCTCGGTTACAATGCAACCTATGTCGACCTCAGCGGCTGGCAGGACCGGCGGGAAAGAACCATCGATGAACGTATCCGCCATACCTTTTCATCTCTTGATCCGGCCAAGACCATCTGCGTTGCCACCGGCTACACCAAGGGGACGGAAGGGATCATGCGGGAGTTCGACCGAGGCTATTCCGAGGTGACTTTTTCAAAAATCGCCGTTCTGCTCCATGCCGAGGAGGCTGTCATCCACAAGGAGTATCATCTCTGTTCCGGCGACCCGGTGATCATCGGCGAAGACAAGGTTCATCCGGTCTGCAACACCAATTTCGATGTCGCCGACCAGCTGGCCGATGTCGGCATGGAGGCGATCCACCCCAAGGCTTCCAAGCCCCTGGAAACCGCCGGGATAGCCATCCGGGTGATGAATGCCTTCGATCCCAGTCACAGCGGCACCCTGATCACCAAGGGCTATATCTGTCCGCATTCGAAAACCGAGGTCATCACCGGCTCCAACGCCGTGACCTGCCTTGAGGTCCACGACACCCGCATGGTCGGCGAGGTGGGCTTTGACATGAAGATCATGAAAATATTGCAGGATCACCATATCAGCTATATCAACAAGGCGACCAATGCCAATACCATCGACGTGCTGATTTACGAAAAAGATTGTACGCCGCAGCTGGTCGACGAAATGCGCCAGCGCTTTGAACTGGTGACCACCCAGAATGTGGCGATAGTCTGTGCCATCGGCTCCAATATCGCCAAACCCGGCATGCTGGCCAAGGCCGCCCGGGCACTGGCCGACTCAAACATCAATATCCTTACGGTTTCGCAGACTTCCAGGCAGACCAACATGCAGTTTACCCTGCAGCGGGATCATTTTGTCCAGGCCCAGCGCGCCCTGCACCGGGCACTCTGCGAAGAGGAGAGTTGAGAGGACCCGGGGAGGATCAGGAGCTCCTGTTCCTCCCCGGGGTCATCGGGGCTGCGGGGGAAAATTACTGAACGTTTACCCGTACATCTTCCGACATCGCTTCAATTTCCCCGGCAATAATCTCGCTGTCCGCCCCTTCGGGCACGGCAAGCGTCAATCGGGCGGAAAAAACTGTGTCGCCGATGCCGTCCATGGCGAACCGTTTACACTCCATATCCTCCACACAGATATCGAGATTGGCGAGAATATTGCTCAGATCGCGGGTCAGTCCCGGTCGGTCGATACAGTCGACCACGAGATTGATGGTCTTGATCGCCGGCCGAGGGGGCATGCTGGCCGGTGCATAACAAAAATGAAGGGTGGGAAACCTCTGCTCAAGATTTGATTTCAGGTTCTTTTCCAGCTCTTCTTCAACGACCACATTCATAATGGCCGCGAACTGGCCGTCGAGCTTGATCACTTTGCTGGTCAGCCACTCTCCCCCCAGACCGCGGGTGGCCTCAGCCAATGATTTGATTATCCCGGGGAAGACCGGCCCGTAAATAGTGGTAATAAAATTGCTTTTCATACCTCTTTCCCGTATTGCAGAAAACCGTGGCAGTTGATCGCTCAATTATCTCCTAAATTTTATAACTTAACACATTCCGCCGGACATCTCCACCGTCCAGTAAAAAAATCAACCGGTCGGCTTTTTCACAACAAAAAAACCGCTGCAGCCTGACCGGCAGGCTGCAGCGGTTTCTATGGTTGACATACCAACTTCGATCGGACCTCTCTGTTTCGAATTCAGTCCTTTCCCGGTCAGCTCACCTTTTCTGCCACGGTCCGAGCTTCCGGCCAGCGACGTTCAGCTACCTCGTCGGTGGCATAATCGGGCAGGAGAATCGGCGCAACCGCCGGACTGTCGATACCTGCCGCGGCGAGTTCCTGCTCAAACTTCACCACGTGTTCAAGGCTTAATCCTTTCAGCTCGACGCCGCTTTTGACATATGCCGCGGCATTCTTGCCGGCCCGTCGACCGAAGGTGATGATATCCTGGAGGCTGTTGCCCATCAGCCGGTTCTCGCCATGCACCCCGCCGATCGCTTCGCCTGCGGCATAGAGGCCGGGCAGGATGGTTTCGCTGTTGCCGTTGACATTGATCCCGCCGTTCTGATAGTGCAGGGTCGGGTAGACCAGCATGGGCTCTTTGCTGATATCGATTCCGTGCCGCTCAAACTGGATGAATTTGGCGGGCAGCTCTTTCTTGACGCTGCCCGGTCCATGCAATTCTTCGATCATCGGCGAATCGAGCCAGAGTCCGACCCGGCCGGTGGGGGTGATAATACCTTTGCCTTTTTCCATGGCCTCGCAGATAAGTTCCGCCGATTCGACATCGCGCGGCTCAAGCGGGAAACAGAACTGCTCGCCGTCGATATTCAGCACATGGGCACCAAGACCACGCACCTTCTCGGTAATCAACAACCCCACGTTCTGCTCGGGATAGGCGACGCCGGTCGGATGGTACTGGGTCGAATGGAGGGCTTTGTTACCGACCCCGGCCCGATAGGCCATGACCACGCCGTCCATGGTGGCGCCGTAATGGTTGGTGGTGGCAAAGCCTTTGATATGAAGCCGGCCGAAACCGCCGGTGGAGATGATTACCGCCTTGGCCTTGACGATCGAGAACTCCCTGGTCTCCATATTGTAGAGTATCGCTCCGGCACATCTGCCGTCGTTGTCGAGCAGCAATTCCACCGCCGGACTGAATTCGAGCACGGTGATCTGGTCCTGCCGGTTGCGAACCTCATCCCGGACCACCCGCATGATCTCCGCCCCGGTCATGTCCCCGGAGGACTGCAACCGTTTGCGTGAAGAACCGCCGCAATGGCGCACTACGGTGCGGCCATCGTCATGCTTGTTGAAGATCATGCCCAGGCTCTCCAGCCAGGCAATCGACAGCGGTGCATCGTTGGCAAGGGCCGCCACCAGATCGCGCTGGTTGGAAAAGTGGCCGCCGCCGATGGTGTCCATGTAATGGTAATAAGGCGAATCGCATTCATGGGTCGCCGCCTGAATCCCGCCTTCGGCCATGATGGTATTGGAATCGCCATGGCGCAGCTTGGTGGCGACAATCACCTTGCAGCCGCCGTCGGCCGCCATGATCGCCGCCGAAGTGCCGGCGCCGCCGCCGCCGATGACCAGCACGTCGGTCTCATGATCGACCTTCGACAGGTCGACCTTGTCGGGGCGGATCATCGATTTCGATTCCAGCAGTTTGGCCACGCCTTCCTGGTAGACGTCGCCTTTATTCGGGCCGACAGTCACGGTGCGCTTGCCGCTCTCCTGATAATCCGGATGGAATTTCGAGAGGACCTCGGCCCGCTCCGCCATGGACAGGGCCGGGTAGTTTTCATTACGGCGGGCCATGGCCACCCTGGCCGGCCGGGTCGCTTCAACTTTTTTGATCAGTTCTTGTAATTCGGGTGTGTAAGCCATATTTTTCTCCCTTATCCTAAAAGAGGATCGATTGGTGGTTAATTATAAATAGCGAGTCTCATAAATAACGATTCTCTTTAGGCTGCCATGATCCTATCTCGGCAAAATCGGGCTCACGTTCCCGTTCCACATACCTTTTTTCCAGCTCTTCCTTGCTCATCGCCGACAACTCGGCCAGCATTGTCTGATATCTGCCTTCTTCGATAGCCTTGACTCTGGTCTTGAGGTGTTCGGCATGGGGCAGGATGTAACGGCCGTAAACCCGACGGGCCAGCTGCGCTGCATGGTACTGGGGTATTTCTCCCATACAGCGGCTGGCACATAGACCGCATTGAATGCAGTCGAAAGACAACCTTGCCGCCTTCTCGATGTTGCCCTGCTTGAGGGCGGAGATATAGCCGAGAACGTCGACATCCATGGGACAGGCCTTGGTGCACTGGTTGCACGCCACACAGCGGAACAATTCGGGATAGAGGGCATGGATGGCCTCCGGCAGCCCGCCGATCTCCTCGATACTGTAGATGGCCCGGTTGGCCGGGAAGAAGGGGATCTGGGCCAGATACATGTCGGCCTCGACCACCGTCTGACAGGCCAGACCGAAATGCAGTTTATAGTCCCCGGCCATTCTATATACCGTCGGACAGGCTCCGCAGATGCCGCCGCGGCAGCCGGCACCGCGCAGGAATTTAAAGCCGGCAAACTCCATGGCCTTCATAATGGTCAGGGTCTCGGGGACCTCATACTGTTTTCCCATTATATAGACCGGGATGGTTTTCGCACCTTCCGGCAGAATAGCCCGATCCCCGGTTGCAACCCTGGGGGTCTTCTTGCTCGATTTCTGGTCTGTTTCACACATGGTTCCTATCTCCAGTACGCGATTATTTATGATACGCGATAAGTTACGCCGCCTTCGGTTATCCGAGCCGTATTGCTTTAGCTGCTTAGGCTGCGGCCAAACACTTTTTATTTTTCAGCAACTCGACGCTGATCTCTGCGTTCAGCTCGAAATGACAGATCTCCGAGTCAAGGCCCAGAGCCACGGCCAGAAGCTGGGTGAAGTAATAAGTCGGAATATTTTTCTCGATCTTGCCGCTCGCCAGCAGCTGTTGCTGTTGCTTGCCAAGGTTATACTCGCAGAGCGGGCAGCTCGTGGCCAGGGCCTCGATGCCCGCCCCGGCGGCCAGATTGAGGATTGCCGCCCCGGCACTGTTTTGCCCGGCCGGCGCTCCCAGCACCTGATATGAGCCGCAGCATTTATCGGCGGCGTTAAAGGGCAGGACCGTCGCCCCGATCGCCTCGAGGAGACCGGTCATCAGGGTATAGCTGCCGAAAGGTTCGATGCCGACATCGGCGGGACGCTGCAGGGTGCAGCCGTAATATGGCGCGACCCGCAAACCGGTCAAAGGTACCTTCACCTGCTGCCTGACGGCTTCCCAGCCGATCTTCTCCTGCAGGAAGCTCAGATAGTGCACGACCTCGACATCGCCTTCGTAGTCGATCTCCTCATCCATGAAACGATTGATGGTTGCTCTCTTCACCTCATCGTTTTTCATTATCTGATTGGCCCGGGCCAGGGTGTTGTAGCACATCGAACAGAGGGTGACCAACCGGTCTGCTCCCTGCTCCTTTGCCCGAATAAGATTGCGTACCGGCCCGACCTGATGAATCAGATCATCGGCGGTCAGGGAATGCACTGCCCCGCAGCAATTCCACCTCTCGATCTCTTTTACCTCGACGCCTAAAGCCGTAAGAGAAGCTATTGCCGCCCTGTCCAAATTCTTGGCTTTGGTTTTCAAGGTACAGCCTGGATAGTAACTGATCTTCATCGCTCTCCTTAACACGTGAATTTTCTGAAACCGGCAACCAGCGCGATCTGCGGCATATCTGCTATGGTTTCGGCAGAAAGCCGGGATGGCTCGATATAGTTTTTACTCTTGCGAAGGACCTGTTGCCTCAGGGCCTCCATGACTTTGGCGATATCGATTCCCCTTGGACACTTGACCGAACAGGCATGACAGGAGGCACATTTCCAGTAGGTGTTGATGTCGGCCAGTTTATCAACCAGACCAAATTGAGCCATGTGCATGACCTGGCGGGGACTGTAATCCATCTCCCGGGCCATGGGACACATGCCAGTACAAGTGGCGCATTGCATGCAAACCTTTACACTTTCGCCACTCAGTTCCTTGAGTTTCTCAATCGATTTT
>CAYTVF010000237.1:0-6015 GCA_964441345.1 uncultured Desulfopila sp.
CATGATAGGAGTTGAGGTAGAGAACGTTTTTTTTCTCCTGGTCGGCTCCGGAAAACGGCGGTAGAAACAGGTGGATAACGATGGCGATGAGAGTGAGTCTGATGAAGCGCATTGGGGGAAGTTATCTTGGAACCACAAGAATTGCCCGTCGGGTGGGCCCGTCCCTGCCGCACCGGCAGGGACGGACTCGGCTGTTTAAAGTTCGGCGACACCGGAAGGAATAAGGCAGATGAAGACAAAATCCTCGCCCCCGCCATTCATGAATTGATGCTCTTCGTTGCCGGGGATAAAGAGGGCTGTGCCGCTCGTCACCTCCCGCCATTCGCCGCCCACGTAAACCTTGCCTCTGCCGGAATGGACAAAGATCTCATGCTCCCAGCTGTGGGAGTGTCTGGGGGTAAAGCCCCCCGGGGCGACGGTAAAAACCCGCATGCAGAAATTTTCTGCTTCGTCCGCCTTGCCGATGACGACTCTGCCGGTAACGCCTTTCACTGTTTCGCTGTCAAACCGCTGGGCGGGAGAATCCTGATAATTGACAATCTTCATGCTGTATCCGTTGTAAATTATAAGTAAAATTGGTTTTAGCTTCCCCTCCCTTGACGGGAGGGGATTGAGGGGTGGGTGAGTTTGCTCCAGGGGTGGATGAGTTTGAAACGAAACTGCACTTTGCGGCTTCCCCCTCCCCCTAACCCCCTCCCGCAAGGAGAGGGGGAACTTTGTCCATAGAACTGAATGGATACATAATAGACCCGATTTCGGGGAATGCAACCGATTACACCCCTGTTCGACTTTTCTTGCCGGTAAGACCCATATAGATGGCGGTTATGGTGAGAAGGACCCCGGCCCAGTTGAAAAGGTCGGTCGGCCGGTTGAACAGGACGACATCCCAGATAAACGCCAGCGAGGGCTGGAGCAGCAGAATGAGTCCGGTGAATGACGCCTGGATCTTCGGCATGGCATTGGCAATCAGCAGCCAGCCGATGGTCTGGCTGAAAAGGCCGAGGCTGACAAGCGCCACAAGGCTGTGCAGGTTGGGAATGGCGAAAGAATCATTTTTTTACGCTCAAGCAGCAGCCCGGAATCGTAAAGGAAAGCAGCCGGCAGGCGGGAGAGTCCTCATCGATGCTCTTCACAATACTTCGCTTGTCGGCTATTATGGGCGCATGCTTTCTTCGATGATTCTGCGACATAGCGGGTTTGACCGAATGATTGCACACTATGATTGCACAACAGGTTGAATTGCTGTCTGGTATAAAATAAAACCCCTTTTGCTTCGCCAACAAAAATTATAAATATTAAAAACAATTAATTAGATGATATTGCACGCTAACTCGTGAAAATAGAGTTGATTTTCCGTGAAAATTTTGTATTTGTACCAGCTTGATTGTTTTGGTAAGCGACTGTTGGTCGATGTCGCTTGAGCATATTTTGCACATATTCTTGCCTCTCTTGCATCGAACAGCTTGCCGGTGTTCGGTGCCGGGCAGAATGAATTTCACTGGAGCACACTGGAGCACACTGGAGTACACTTAAGAGACGATATGAATGATCTTTCGACGAAATACCTAGGGCTCGATCTGAAAAATCCGCTGATTGTCGGCAGCTGCGGTTTCACCAGCAGTGTTGACAAAATAAAAGAGCTGGCTGACTATGATGCCGCCGCGGTCGTCTTGAAGTCGCTTTTTGAAGAGCAGATTCAGGCGGAATTGTCGTCAAATCTGGCGAGTTATACCGCCGATTATCCCGAGGCGATGGATTATATCCGCGAATACACCCGCGGCAATGAAGTCGAAAGGTACCTGAAGCTCATTGCCGAGGCCAAAAAGGCCGTCGATATTCCGATCATCGCCAGCATCAACTGCGTGTCGGCAACCGAGTGGGTTTCTTTTGCCAAATCGGTCGAGCAGGAGGGTGCGGATGCCATTGAGCTGAATATCTCGCTGCTGCCCTCCGATCCCAAGTCGACCAGTGAAGAAAACGAGAAGAAATATTTCGATATCATCAACAATCTCAGCAGCATGGTTTCCATTCCCATCGCCCTGAAGATGAGCCACTACTCGGCCGCGCTTGCCAGCCTTATCCGGAAATTAAGCTGGACCGAAAAAGTGGCGGGTTTCGTCCTCTTCAACCGGTACTATACTCCGGACATAGACATCGAGAACATGGTCGTCAAATCGGCCGATGTATTGAGCAGCCCGACCGATAGTTGTGCTCCCTTGCGCTGGATTGCCTTGATGTACGGCCTGATCGACAAGGATCTGGTTGCATCGACCGGGATTCATGACAGCGAAGGGTTGATCAAACAACTCCTCGCCGGCGCCACCGCGGTGCAGATCGTCTCGACAATTTATAAGAACGGTCCCGCCCGGATTCCAGCCATGCTGAAGGGGCTGGACGAGTGGATGACGAGAAAATCGTTCGCCGGTCTGGCCGAGTTCAGGGGCAGTCTGAGTTATGAAAAAGCCAAGGATCCAGCGGTGTTTGAACGGACCCAGTTTATGAAATATTATGGCGGATTGTCCTGATCCTAATCTTCTTGGTCGTGCCCCGGTGTAAGAGTAGGCACAGGCACGCACCGTATCCAATTTTGCTCTTAGCTGATATTTATGAAATCGTTGCTGACGTTCCCCAAGGGCGGTGTTCATCCGCCCGAATGTAAGAGCCAGTCCCAGGGGCTGGCTATAGAAGTAATGCCCGTGCCGGATGAGCTGGAACTCATCCTCGGCCAGCATATCGGCGCCCCTTGTGCCCCGACGGTTGCCAAGCGGGCGGAGGTTGGCGAGGGCGGTATGATCGGTGAGGTGACGAAAGGGCTCGGCGTGCCTCTGCATGCTCCGGTTGCCGGCAAAATAAAAGATATCGGCATGTCGGTCCACCCGATCCGGGTGAGCGCGCCATCGATCACCATCACGGTCGACCGCGAGGCAGCGCCGGTCCACTATGAAAAACAGGCCTGGCAGCAGCTGGACAGCGCCCGGCTGCTCACCAAAGTGCACGCTGCCGGCATCATCGGCATCGGCGGCGCCGGGTTCCCGACCCATGTCAAATTGAAGCCGCCGGCCAACTCGCCGGTCGATACCCTGATCCTCAACGGCGCGGAATGTGAGCCGTATATCACCGCCGATCACCGGGTGATGCTCGAATCCGCCGCGGCGGTGGTGGAGGGGGCGAAGATCATTCTGAAGATCCTCGGCATCAAGCAATGTCATATCGGCATTGAAAACAATAAACCCGATGCGATTCGCGAAATGACCAAGGCCGCTGAGCAGGGATCGGGGTCGGCATCGGGGCCGGACTGCACGATCAAGGTCGATGCCCTGCAGGTCAAATATCCGCAGGGGTCGGAAAAACAGCTCATCCAGGCCATAACCGGGCGGAAGGTGCCGGCCATGGCGCTGCCTTCGGCGGTGGGAGTCGTGGTGCAGAATGTTTCCACGGCCAAAGCCATCTGCGATGCGGTGGTTTACGGCAAACCGCTTTACGAGAAAGTGATCACCGTCGCCGGCAAAGGCATCGGCCGGCCGGCCAATTTACAGGTCAAGATCGGCACCAAACTGAAGGATATCGTCGAATATCTCGGCGGACTGAAGCCGGGCCTGACCAAGATCATTCTCGGCGGGCCGATGATGGGCTTTGCCGTATCCAGCCTCGATGTGCCGGTAACGAAAACCACCTCCGCCATCCTTTTCCTCACCGACGATGAGATCGATACCAGGCCGCATTCCCAGTGCATCCGCTGCGGGTGGTGCCTGGAGGCCTGTCCGATGGGACTGGAGCCGAAGGAAATCGCGATCTATGTGGAGGCCAACCGAGCGCAGGATACTGCCCAGTTCGGCGTTTTCGATTGTTTTGAGTGCGGTTCCTGCGCCTACGTCTGCCCGGCCAAACGCCCCATCGTACAATTCGTCCGCCTTGCCAAGATGAAGGCGAAACGGCCGTAGCCGTAATAAAAAGAGAAATACCGGAAGGTCAGCAACAAGGGTTCGCCCTGCCTGGCAGGGTAAATGTCTTAAATAAGAAGTCTTGAGGAGAGTCGTGAGCAAACAGCAAGAGTCGGACGACCAGGGAGTTTCACCTGTGGCATTGTGGAAGGTTTCCACCTCGCCGCATCTGAAAAGCGCCGAGTCGGTCGAAAAAATTATGTGGACTGTTGTGGCCTGTCTTGTGCCACCGCTGATTTTATCGGTGTTTATTTTCGGGATCCAAACGCTCCTCATAACCGCGGTGTCGGTTATCAGCTGCGTGGCGGTCGAAGCGGTCAGCCAGAAAGCTCTGGGCCGCAGGGTTACCGTTAAAGATGGCAGCGCGGTGCTCACCGGCCTGCTTCTCGCCTTTGTTATCCCGCCCGGGGTTTCCCCCCTTCTGCCGATTTTGGCCGCGGTTTTTGCCATCTATATCGGCAAGCATCTCCTCGGCGGTATCGGCTATAATTTCTTCAACCCGGCATTGCTCGGCCGGTCATTCCTGCTGGCATCCTTTCCGGTGGCCATGACCTCCGCCTGGCTGCCGCCCGTCGAGGGATTCGGCATCTTTGCCTATCTGGGGTCCGCAGTCGACGCAGTAACGACGGCAACCCCCCTGGCCGTCATGAAAGAGCACGGCATGGCCGCTTTCACCCAGGCCTTCGGCAGCGGGGCAAGCCTCTACACCAGTTTTTTTCTTGGCTGGCGGCCCGGCTGTATCGGCGAAACCTCCGGTTTCCTCCTGGTTATGGGGGGTCTGTATCTGATGTATCGAGGCTATATCACCTGGCATATCCCGGTTTCTCTCCTCGCTACCATTGCCGTATTGACCTGGGTTTTCGGCGGTGAAGGGTATTTCGGCGGCGACCCTCTGCTCGGTCTGCTCTCCGGCGGCGCCCTGCTCGGCGCCTTCTATATGGCGACGGACTATGTCACCAGCCCCTCCAACAAGATCGCCAAGATCGTTTTCGGTATAGGCGTCGGCGCGCTGACCGTCCTCATCAGGATGAAGGGTGGCTATCCGGAAGGAATATGTTACGCAATACTGCTTATGAATCCTCTCAGCACCGTCCTTGACGGCTGGTTCAAGCCGCAACGTTTCGCGCCGCCGATGGGAGGTGCCAAATGAAAAATATCATAACTATCGTGGTTCGCCTCACCGTCTCCTGCCTGTTGGCCGCTTCGGTGATGGGACTGTGTTTCGTCCTGACCAGCAACGCCAAGAAACATAACGAGCACGTCAAAGAGCAGCAGGTCATGTACGAGCTGCTCGGTTATAAAGGCGGCGCGAAGGCGCCGGATTCGCTTGCCCTGCACGAGGTCTACCGTTATGTGATAACGGGCAACGACAAACAGTCGATCGGCTTTCTTGTTCCCACCGGACACGGCGAGAAGCAAAGCTTTCAGCTGGTCAATATCGATCTGAACGGTGCTTTGCTGAAAGCCGAACCGGTCGCGCTCAGCGAGGCGGAAGCACTCGAACCCGAGCCGCGGCAAAAGGCGGTTGCTAAGGCGGTCGGCCCGGGCTATGAAGTGAAGTTCGCCGATCAGACCATTGTCGTCACCGATAACGGCAAGCGGGTTGCCTATCTTCTCGGCGGCAAGTTCCAGGGCTTTAAAACGTTTGTGCATGTCATGCTGGCACTCGAACCGAATTTTACCATCCTCGGTCTGGAAGTGCTGGAACACGAAGAAGATCCGGGGCTTGGGGCCGAAATCGACCAGGAGTATTTTAAAAATCAGTTTAAGGGCAAGCCATTTGCAGCCTTGAAGGCGATCGATGTCCTGAAGGCGCCCATTCCGACCGATTATCTTGCGGCCCTGAACGGCAAGGTCGGTGAGGAGGAAATCCTGAAATTCCGCGAGCAATACAAGGATAAGGCTGTCTATGCCCTGACCGGCGCAACGATTTCGACCAGAGCCGTGGCCGATGGGGTGAAGGGCATAGTGACCAAATTCGCCTACCGTATGGCTGCGTTGGATAAAGTACTGAAAGAGCAGCAGCTTGCTGTATCGTTTTAACCTGTGAGAGGAAGTCGACGTGGCAAATGAT
>CAYTVF010000238.1:0-5970 GCA_964441345.1 uncultured Desulfopila sp.
CCCAGCAGCCCCATAGCAGCAGAAGCATTGGCAAAATTGTTATACGAGCAATGTGGGTATGATTCATAGATTATCTCCTTGGACAATTGGACAGTGCCCCTGAATCCATCTCTCCTCTAAAGCTCTACATTACCATATACATTACCATTTGGAGTTCCATAAGGCCAGTTCTCAGAACAATGGCATGCATGAGGTGTGATTATATACATTGGAAGTCTCTTCCCGCGAAAAAATCAACCAGAGGTTCCTGCGCGCGTTGGAAGGGGAATTACAGGGAACCTTCATTAGCTTCGAGTCGCCTGAACTGCTTTTTAAGGTGATTTCAGGCAAACGCTGGGGGCTCATCAAAGTCATGACAGGTGCAGGACCGATGACGATTCGTGAGGCAGCCCGTCGCATGGAACGGGATGTGAAAGCGGTACACGGCGATGTTCAAGCGCTTCTCAAGGCTGGGATATTGCAAAAAACCGAAAAAGGCAAGATAGTGTTTCCTTTCGACGCTGTCCACGTTGATTTCATGCTTAAGGCTGCGTGAGGGTTTGTCAATTTTTACAAGGCTCTCCGGCCGACCGGAGAGCCTTGTAGATCGAGTACCTGATTACTGGCCCTCTGTTTCTTCTCTCAATACTGCGATCGGTTCAGGGATAATTTTGTCGACAATTCCTTCCCAGATTTCCGCACCTTCTTCGTCGCCGGGCGAAGGAACGGCAGTTGCTTTCAGCGCTGCCAGCTGTTCAGGGTAGTTTCTGGCGGCAATCCTATTCCAGATTTCCGCACCCTCGATTCCGCAACGTGAAGGGATGAAAACCGGGTCGAGTCCCAATTTCTTCTGCGCTTCGTAGTCTTTCAAGGTCGCAAGACCAGGCTTGGTGAGCAGAACAATGACGATGATATTAAACCAGGCCATCGCCCCCACCGCCGCGGAACCAAAGTTCCAGACCACATCGACCTGGCTGACCGCGCCGATAAACGTCATGGCGACAATGCCCAGCCGGGTAAGCAGGATGCCGTACTTGTAGCCCGGGCCGCTGGTGTTTTTCTTGAACAGGTAGGCAATGGACGAATCCGTGTAGAACGCGTAGGCGAGCACGGTCGTAAAAGTGAAGAAGAACAGGGCAATGGCCACAAATGCGCCGCCAAATCCCGGAAGGACCGAATCGACGGCAAGCTGGGTGAAGTTGGATTTTTCGGCGCCGGGCAGCATTTGCATGAGAAAGCCGCCTTTGTTGGCCGGATCCGCCACGTTGAAGGCGTTGGTGGCCAGAATCATGATGGCGGTCGCCGTACAGACAAAGAGGGTGTCGACATAGACGGAGAAGGCTTGCACCAGGCCCTGCTTGGCCGGATGGGAGACTTCCGCCGCGCCGGAAGCCTGTGCGCCCGTACCTTGGCCGGCTTCGTTGGAGAAGATGCCGCGCTTGACGCCCCACTGGATCGCCAGCCCGAAAACGGCACCATAGGCGGCGTTCATGTTGAACGCACAGCTGAAGATCAATTGGAAGATTTCCCCGATTTTGCCGAAGTTTGCAATGAGGATAACGATGGCCAGGAGAATGTAGGCGATGGCCATGAATGGCACGATCATTTCCGCCGATTTGGCAATTCGACGACCGCCGCCGAAAATGACATAGGCGGTAATTGCGGTATAGCACAGACCCGCTACCCAGGGAGACATGCCCAGGGAAAGGCTGCCGGCCTGGGCAAAGGCGTTGGTCTGGATGCCGGGAAGGGCAAGTCCGCAACCGAAGACGGTAAGGAGCGCAAAAGCGATACCCAGGGGACGGCTTTTCAGGCCTTTCTCCATGTAGTAGGCCGGGCCGCCGCGGTATTCGCCGTGAACCTCTTCTTTCCAGACTTGGGCCAGGGCCGATTCAATGTACGCGGAGCCGGCTCCCAGGAAGGCAATCGCCCACATCCAGAAGACCGCGCCGGGGCCGCCGAAGAAGATTGCGGAAGCAACTCCGGTAATGTTGCCGGTGCCGACCCGGCCGCCCAGCGCCATGGCAAATCCCTGGAATGAAGATACGCCCGATGCGGATGACTGGCCGCTGAACAGTTGACCGACCATGTCCTTGATCAGGCGGAGTTGTGGAAACTTCATGAGAACGGAGAAATAAACCCCCGCCAGAAGACAACCGTAAATCATGATCTGACTCCAGAAGAAGTCGTCCGTAGCGGCGGAAATACCTAGTAAATTCATAGAATCACTCCCTGTAGTTGAACAGATAAAAACGTCATACGTAACAGCATGGTTCGTGGCGCTTGCCGGAAACGGCAGTGGTTTTTTTATGGTTACAGCACCATCTCGGCCGGGGTGTAGGGGAGGTCGAAGGCATCGGCGACACCCTTGCAGGTAACCTGACCATGGACGATATTCAGTCCTGTCTTGACCCCATAGTTGGTACGAGCTGCATTTTTCCAGCCGTTGCCTGCGATTTGAACGGCGTATGGAAGGGTGGCGTTGGTCAGGGCCATCGTTGAGGTTACCGGCACGGCGCCAGGCATATTGGCCACGCAATAGTGAATGATACCGTCTACTTCATAGATCGGCTCCGTATGGGTTGTCGGTTTTGAGGTTTCGAAACACCCTCCCTGGTCGATTGCCACATCGACGATAACGGCGCCTTTTTTCATAGTCTTCAGCATCTCACGGGTGACCAGGCGCGGCGCCTTGGTGCCGGCAACCAGAACAGCGCCGATCACCACATCGGCTTCCACCACAAGTCCCCGAAGCAGGGTTGCGCTGCTCATCATCGGGAAACAATTCTTCGGCATGATTTCGGAGAGATAGCGAAGCCTGTCGAGATTCATGTCAAGCAGGTATACCTTGGCCCCGAGTCCGCAGGCCATCTGGGCTGCATTGGTTCCGACGACGCCGCCGCCTACAACCACGACGGTGGCGGGGGCAACACCCGTAACTCCACCGAGGAGAAGACCCCGTCCGTTGAAGGAACGTTCAAGATATTTGGCGGCCTCCTGCATCGACATTCTCCCGGCGACCTCACTCATGGGCGTGAGAAGCGGCAGATCTCCCCTCGGGCCCTCCACGGTTTCGTAGGCAATAGCGACTGATTTATTGGCAATGAAGGCGCGGGTCAGCGGTTCGTTCGGCGCGAAATGAAAATAGGTGAAGACAATCTGCCCTTCCCGAATCAGACCGTATTCGGATGGCTGGGGTTCCTTGACATGCATGACCATCTCCGACCGGGCGTAAATTTCGGCGGGATTTTCAATGATTTCCGCTCCGGCGCGCGAGTAGGCGCCATCGGCAAAGCCGCTGCCTTCACCAGCCGATCTCTCGATCATCACGTTGTGGCCATTGGCCTTCATGGTTTCGACCCCGGCCGGAGTCATTGCAACCCTGTTCTCAGCAACTTTGATTTCTTTCAGAATGCCAACGTTCATAGTGTCAAACCTCTCGGTTAAAAAAGTGTTCCCCCGGTATGATTGCTGGGAGAACGCATATGGTTCACCGAATTTTCAGGTTTACGATTTGATTACCGTAAATCATCGGTGCGATCTGCGAGGTGTTTTTGCAAAACACTTGCCAGATGAAAAGATGGGGGAAAAACACCAGCCGGAGCGCAGCTGAACACTGTAACTAGTCGAGTGATGTCGTAAGGATGGCGAAAAATAAAAAAATGCTTACCGATATGATTGTCGAAAGCAGTTGTGGCGCCGGGCACACTTCCGGGAGATAAAGTTACCGCACGGTTTTTGCAAATGCCAATATATGTATATAATCGGATAGATAACTATTGCGGTAACAGTATGGACCACAGGTCTGATTTGTTACCACCGAACAAGCCGGGTCGATTCGGTGCTGCAGGGCTTGCCTTTCTCTTTTCACCCCATGGAGGTACGTATGGAGGCATATATGGAGGCACATATGAACAAAAAGACATTGTTTCCCCTCGTCATCGTTTTTCTCATCGGATTGATCGTATCGCCGCTGCATGCAGAGGTGAGTTCCTGGGAACTTGACCGGGAACATACCAACTTCTATTTCAGCGTCGATCACGTCTATGCCAAGGTCCAGGGCCGTTTCACCGATTTTAAGGGAGTCTTTCTTTTTGATCAAGACAGTCTTGCAGACAGTAAAATTTCCTTTGAAATCAAAGCGAAAAGTATCGACACCGGCATAAGCAAACGCGACAGGCATGTACTGTCGGAGGATTTCCTCGATGCATCCAGGTATCCCCTGATAACGTTTACCAGCAACAGTATCACCAAAGCAGGGGAAAACACCTATAACGTCAGCGGCAAATTGACGATAAAAGGAGTTGCCGCCGATCTGCTTCTGCCGCTCACCTATGCAGGAACGAAAGATCACCCCTTGGCGCCGGGCATGGAGGTGGCGGGTTTCAATGGTCGTCTGACCCTCGATCGACTGGCCTTCAAGGTCGGGGATGGGAAATATTACACCATGGGCGCAGTCGGCAAGGACGTCGATATTCTGGTGACGATTGAGGCGCTGCGGAAAAAACGATAGGGTGGGCTCCTTGAATAAAAAAGAAAATTCTGAGGGTGGGTGGCCATCGCATTCTTCGCGGGGACGACATGACTGGTGGACATACCTTGAGCGGGGGTATGCCGATCCCTTCCGGGAAGTCGTGCGTACGATGGCGGATGTGGATGTGCCCGTCGATGAGAGCGGGCGATCGATGCTCATGTACTCCTTGGGCAGCAGCATCGAAATCGTCAAAATCCTTATCGATGCAGGCGCCGATGTCAATCGGCGTGACACGGCCGGCAGAGCGGTGTGGGATTTCTCACCCACTTGGGGACCCTCCGCCGTTGACAAGTGGCGCGCCCTGATTCAGGCCGGCCTCGATGTCAACTCTCGTGGCGTAAAGAATGAGACTCCGCTCATTTTCGTCTGCGCCGGTTACGTAGATCCCGCCACCGACAGTTCCTTCATCCAGTCAAGATGCGACATAGTGCAATCGCTGCTGGATGCCGGCGCTGAGGTGAATGTTTTGAACAAATACAATGACTCATACAATGACTCTCCCCTTCAGGCAGCTGCCGCCGCGGGGAATAGCGAAGCAGTGAAAATCCTGCTTAAGGCCGGGGCAGATCCCAACCTGACCGGCACCAGAAGCGCACTGTTTGAGGTGGCAATGCGCGGGCATGCCCGCATCGTGCAGGCGCTGCTCCAGGCCGGCGCCCAGGTGGAAGCTGTCACTCTGGGCAGCCGGGCGCGGTCTTTCCCCGTGTCCACTTCGGGGCTTGTCGATGTCGAAGGCGTGACCCCGCTCATTGCCGCGGCCGAGGGCGGCCATATTCAGGTGGTGCGCATGCTCGTCGACGCCGGGGCGGAGGTAAACCGTGCGGATGCCGGCGGGTTTACCCCGCTGATGGGCGCTGCCCGCACAGGTCATGCCGGTTTGGTTAAATTTCTCCTGGAACGGGGGGCAAACCCTGAGGCCGTCGATACAGACGGCAAGAATGCTCGAACTCATGCCGTTCTATTCAAGCACCAGAATGATATCGTGCCGATTCTCGCTGGCTTCATCAACCGTCGACCTGCCCCGCATGAAAATCGGCAATTACTGGCTGGGGCAGGTGAGTGACCCGAAGGCCTCCGTCCCCGTGGTCGATAAGGTGCGGGATACCGTCGCGGTAACCTGTACCATCTTCCAGCGGATGAATGCTGCCGGAGACATGCTGCCGGAGACATGCTGCGCGTTGCCACAAACGTCCTCAAAACCGACGGGAACAGGGCGATCGGCACCTTTGATCGATACCTCCGGCCAGGATGAAATCGGCGCGGATTCAATCCCGCAAATCGGGCTCGAAAAACGACCAGACGATCTGGGGAAACTCCGCCTTCATTCGCTTCTCGCAACGATTCATGGCTGCAATCATTGCTGTCTGATTCGGGTACTCCGCCATTCTCACCTTGACGGCCGCCATCACGTCGCGGCCGAGCTGCAGGGTGATCAGGTTGAAAACCTTGACGATTTC
>CAYTVF010000239.1:0-5927 GCA_964441345.1 uncultured Desulfopila sp.
ATCATTGCCTCCATTCTCATGATAGTCTATGGAATTCTCCGTCACGATCTGGCCATCATTCTCGGTCAGGCTGTAACGTACGGAGTCTACATCCGCAATCTCTATTACCTCGGCTTCTGGCGAAAGGTCCCGCACATCGTCCGGCTTCTTGCCCTCGCTTTTCCCTTGCTGGCCATCTTTTGGCTGCAGATCGGCGAAACGTACAATTTCAAGAATATAATCGCCAACAAAGACATCCCCTTCGGCCTCATGATCTGGGGACTCGCCGGACAGTTCGTCTTCACCTTCCGCTTTCTGGTCCAGTGGTTCTCGACCGAAAAGATCAAGGAATCGATCCTGCCGATCGGGTTCTGGATTTTCAGTATCATCGGTTCGGTGATGGTCCTCAGCTACGCCGTGATCCGCAAGGATCCGGTCCTTTTCGTGGGACAGCTCTTCGGCTTTGTCGTCTATATCAGAAACACCCTGCTCTGGATGCGGGGGCGTAAACCAGGCAGAAAACCATGACCACGCCGACTCTCGAAACAGCACCGAATAAGCTGACGCTGTGGTTTTTCCTGGCGCTCGCCGGCTATTTTATTCTGCACATCCTGCTGCGGGTGACCCTTTCCGATTCCCTCGATTACGACGAGGCCGAGCAGGCCCTGCTCGGCCAATGGCTGCTGGCGGGCTATACCGAGCAACCGCCGCTCTACACCTGGCTCCAGCACTTTTTCTTCGTTCTTTTCGGCAAGAATGTTTTTGCCGTCAGCCTGCTGAAAAACGGGCTGCTCTTTCTTACCTACAGCTGTGTGTATCTGGCGGCCTGCGAAATCCTGCAAGACCGCCGGCCGGCAATTCTGGCGACCTTTTCGCTCCTGCTCATCCCGCAGATCGGCTGGGAATCGCAGCGCGACATGACCCATACCACCCTGGTTGTGTTTGCCGCCTCGGCCACCCTCTGGCAGACCATGCGGCTGGTAAGAAGCCGAAGCATAGCCAACTACTGCATCCTCGGTCTCTTCCTCGGTACGGGTGTTATGGCAAAAGCCAATTTTGCCCTGTTCGTCACCGTGCTCGCTGTTACCCTCTGCACTTTTACCGAGGGCAGAAGGGTTCTTTTTACCAGGAAAATAATGGCGAGCATCCTGGTCGTGGCCATCTTCACCGCCACCTATTTCCTGTGGATGGCCGGCAACCAGGACATTGTTTTTTCCGCCACCCATAAATTCAAACGCGGCGTCGAGCACTACTGGCTGCGCGGCACCATCAGCCTGGTCGTCAACAGCTTCCTTTTCCTGACCCCGTTGTGGCTCGTCTGCGGTCTGGTCTTTCCCTCGGGTTTTCTGCGCAATGACAATGTTGATACCGGTTTTCACCGCCGGTTCATCGGCAGATACCTGCTGGTCCTTGTTCTTGCCCTGCTGCTGGTCGTGCTCCTCTTTAAAGTGACCTACGTCAAGGACAGATGGCTTCAGCCCCTGTTGTTTGCAGCGCCCATCTATTTCTTCTCGCGACTCCCGGCAGCCTCTATTTCGCCGAAAAAATTTAAAATCTATCTTGCCACCGTCCTGTTTGCGGCGCTTGCCGTCTATGGCGCATTTACCCTGCGAACGGTCGGTGCAACCTATATCCACAACTTCTGCCGCCTGAATTATCCCTTCAACGCCATGGCGGAAGATATGCGCAGGGCCGGATTCAGCGACGGCCTGATCATCAGCGACAATCGCTTCCTGGCCGGCAATCTGCACTTCAGGTTTCCGGCGACCAGCACGGCGATCGTTCCCGACTACCGGCTGGAAACGCAGGTCGAGAACGGCCGCTACCCGACCGTCGCCGTTGTCTGGCAAGCCGGCGGATCCTTGGCCATCCCGGCGGATCTCGATACCTTTCTGCAGGAGACCTACGCCATTCGTGCCGCCGATTATCCGGTCAGCACCTTCACCCATCCCTACCTGTACGCCCGCACCGAAACCGTCACTTTCGCGATGATGTTCATCCCTCTTCCGCCCGATTCCCCTACTGCTGAAGGCGGCAAGTAGCGGGCCCCGCACCGATTTGTCAATTATTCTCAATGAGCGAGACTCATTAAGAATAATTGACAAATCGCAATTTTTTTCATAGATAATGAATCTTCGGACGGAATTTGCGGAGGTTTGATTCAGCCTATGAAGAAAAGTCGTATTATCGGTCTTGCCGCCGGGGGGTATTGTGAAAAACTATCTTGTTAAAGACCTTATGGTCCCCATATCCGAATATGCCGCGGTCCCGGTCGGAACATCGCTGCTGGACGCCATCCGGGTTCTTGAACGAGCCCAGGATGCCTATACGATCAGCAAATATCAGCACCGGGCCATCCTCGTTCTCGACCCGGCCGGCCAGGTCATCGGGAAAATCAGCCAGCTGAGGGCCCTTAAAGCGATCGAAGGCGAGCACGAATTCGACGACGAGATCGCCGAGATGCGCAAGTTTAAATTCAGTGAGGCCTATATCGCGCAACTCCGCGACAGATTCAGATCCCGGAAGAAGATCATCGAGGATGCGACCTTACGGGAAGCAGCGGGGAAAAAAGTCGAAGAATTCATGCAGACCCCCACTCCCGGAGAATACGTGTCCGAGGACTGCGGTCTCGACACCGCCATCCACAAACTGGTTGCCGGTACGCATCTGTCGCTGCTGGTGACCCGCAAGCAGGAAATTGTCGGCATCCTCAGGATCTCGGACGTCTTTGCCGCGGTTTTCCATGAAATGGCATCCCTCGATTATAAGGCGACCATATGAAAGAACTGGAAAAACTCTTTAACCGAATTGTGCAGAGGGTCAACATCAACCTGCGCGAACTGGATTTCGATGTGAGCCCCTTCGCCGTCGAGCTCATCCCTCCCGATCAGATGAACAAGTTTTACGCCTTCTACGGGATCACCCCCGATCATCCCCTCGATCTCCATTTCGAGCATTCCGCTCTGGCCGGCAGCTATTTCCTCGGCAAATGCCGGGTAAGAAACTCGCTCCTCTATAAAACCGATATCCGCGGCGACGAACTGAAACGCAAAGATCGCCAGATCAATTTCAACAAATTCACCCTCACCCTGACAAAAGACGAGATCATCGACATCGAAGACAGCGCCCTGGTGAAAACCCTGGTGCACAACTACTCGCACGATCCGGAAACACCCGAGAAGTTTTTTATCAAGGATACCCTCGCCATGGATTACGCCAACATCCACGGCTCACCGTCGGACGGCTGTTTCCTAGGCCCCTACGCCACCGTCGACCTGACGACCATGCGCGATTGCGTCATCGGCGCCTATTCTTATATTCAGGCCGGCGAGATTTCCCACCTCAAGGTCGATCCGGGCACGATCTGGGTCAACAGCCCCGGCAACTTCAATTTTTTCTACAAATATCCGGCGGAGATGCTGGAACATTATGTCTCCCTTTCCCCGGATAAGGTGCCCTGGGGCATCCTTATCGATTTTATCGAGGAACGAAAAGTCGAATTCCAGCGGGTATTTGATTTCGTCAATCTCGAAGAGATTGAATCGATTCCGAAAACAGCCTCCCTGGACCGCTATGCGGTGGTCCTGCCGAACATCCGGATCGCCGACAACGTGCTCGTCTCGCAGCGGGCCTACATTGAAAATTCGAGCCTCGGCAAGGGGGCGAATGCCCAGGAAAACTGTTTCATCATCAATTCATGCCTGGAGGGTTACAACGTCACCGCCCATGGTGCGAAAATTATCGAAGCGGATCTGAAGCTCGGGGTTTTTGTCGGTTTCAACAGCTTCCTCGCCGGCAAAAAAGAGAGCAGGCTGACGATCCATGAAGGATGTGTGATTATGCCCCACACCATCATCGACATCGCCGAGCCGCTGGAAATCCCGGCCGACCATCTGGTCTGGGGGCTGGTGAGGAATGGCGCGGAACTCGCCAAAAACAGCATCTCCCTGAAAAAGCTGAACAGCATCGACACCTCGTTCTCCCAGGGAAAAATGCATTTTGAAGGCAACGGGGCAATGTTTGTCAAGGCGTTCAAGGATCGTATTCATCACATCCTCGATGTCAACGGCGCCTTCTTTAAAAACGGCGAAAAGGCCGGACATGCCCAGAAGAATCAACGGCTGTCCCTGAACACCATCCAGCCTTTCCAGTTCGGGGCCAATGAAGGCATGTATCCAAACATCAGGATCCTGCCGTAGCGAAGGTATACCGGACGATCGTTCATCATTTTCAGTAGCCGCAAATCCGAGAAGATATGACTGACAACCCAACATATCAGGAACTGCTGGCGCGCATAGAGCAGCTCGAGAAGCAACTGCAGGCGAGAACCGACGACGAAACAATCCGGTCGGCTGAACATCACCCGGCAAAAGCCGATTCCACTGACCAGGCGAACCTGAACCTTGCGGATCAACTGCGATTCATCAAGACCCTGTTCGACACGATTCCCAACCCGGTTTTCTATAAAAACAGCGCGGGCATATATCTCGGGTGCAATCAGTCCTTTGCCGAACTGATCCTCGGCATCCCCCCGCAACGGATTATCGGCTGCTCCCTCTACGACCTCCCCGACCTGATTCCCAAAGAACTAGCCGATATCTACCATGCAAAGGATCAGGCTCTCCTCAATAACCCGGGGCTCCAGGTTTATGAAACCAAGGTGAAATGTGCCGATGGCCGGATCAGGGATTTTATTTTCTCCAAGGCGACCTACCCGGACCATACCGGCCAGGTTGCCGGCATCATCGGTCTGATGGTCGATATGACCGAGCAGAACAGGATAAAATCGCAATTGAAGGAGAGTGAGGAAAAGTATCGTTCGATGATGGAATCGATGACCGATGCCGTCTATATCTGCTCACCGGATCTCCACATTTCCTATATGAATCCGAAGATGATCGAACGGGTCGGTTATGACGCCTGCGGCCAGCAATGTCACGAGGTTATGCACAGTCTCGAAAGCCCCTGCCCATGGTGCACCTTTCGTAAGGTGACCGAGGGCGAACAGATGGAGGTGGAGGTGGTAAGCCCAAAAGACGGGCGGACCTATATGGTGACGAATTCGCCCATCTTTCATGAGGATGGCTCCATTTCCAAGATGACCATTTACCGTGACATAACCCAGCGAAAACGGCTGGAAAAAGAGCTTCTGGTGGCCAGGAAAATTGAGGCGACCGGTGTGTTTGCCGGAGGTATAGCCCATGATTACAACAATTTGCTCTTCATTATCCTGGGCAATATCCTCATGTCCAAGCGAACCGTGGAACAGACTTCCGACACCTGCAGGATGCTGCAATCGGCGGAGGAGGCCGTCCGGAAAGCGGCAAAACTGACCAGGCGCCTGCTGGCCTTCACCCATGGAGAGTCCCTTGCCCTGAAGGATCATCCTGTCCGGGAACTCATCGAAGACGCCTTGAACAGCATGGAGGTGAAAAAACAGTATCCTGTCGAACTGCTGCTGGCTGATGATCTCCATACCGCCCATGTCGATGCCGGCCTGATCACCATAGCATTGCGCAACATTTTGAAAAACGCCAGAGAGGCCATGAAGGATGGCGGTCCCATCACCGTCCAGGCGACCAACGTACTCCCCGGCCAGTCGGGCGTACATTCTCTCGCAATGCTCGACCATCCCGGCAGCTACATCTGCATCGCCGTATCGGACTGTGGAACGGGGATCGACGAGGATATTCTCCCCCAGATTTTCGATCCGTATTTTTCAACCAAGCAACGGGGCGCCAGGAAGGGGCTGGGCCTGGGCCTTTCCACCAGCTATTCGATCGTACATAAACACGGCGGAGCGATTCGGGTAGACTCCAAAAAGGATGCCGGTACAACCGTATCGATCTATCTGCCGGCGGATTCTCCAGTGTCATGTCACGTCTCAGATGTCGCAAAATCGCGCCGCAATTTTGGCTTCCTGCGAGGCACGACTGAGGGCGCATAGC